>JAOFXR010000099.1 GCA_028047635.1 Verrucomicrobiales bacterium | reverse complement strand
GGCGCACGTCTTTACCGAAGTCGACTGCGAGGAGGCAGTGTCCGGAGGAAAGGATCCAGCAGAAAGCGAGACCGGTGGTGGAACATCTGAGTGACATATACGCCCCTAGATTGCCATGATAGCAAGGGCGGGGAAAGCGGCGAATACGCGTGAAGTCGGGGCGTCTTCGCAGTTTTCAGAGTCGAACTGCCAGTGTAGGTTTTCGAATATGAGACTCTTTCTGTTTATTCCTCTTTTTGCTCTGCTCGTTTCAACGGCGGCGGCCCGCACCTGGACATCGTCTGACGGTAATCAGCTTGAGGCCGAATTCGTGGATGCCACCGAGTCTAGTGTTACGATCCGTAGAGAATCCGATGGGCGGCGCTTCACGATGGAACTTTCGAAGCTTTCTCAGGAAGATCAGGAGTGGGTCAGTGCCAAAGTTTCCGGAAGTGGAGATAGTGCCGGAGTTGAGCTTCCGGAGTCGATCGCCTCGCTGGTTGAAGAAGCAGGAAAACTGATTTTCGAAGACAATTTTGATCGGGAGGATCCGGAGGGAGTTGAGGCATTGGGCGAAAGTTGGGGCACGAACAGCAAGAGCCGGGCGCAGGGCGAAAAACAGAATGATCTCGTTGATGGTACTCTCGTCATGCAAATCTCACCGAAGGCGGATCATGCGATTTCGACACGTCATGAGGTGTCTGAACCCTTCAAGGATGCCGTAGTTGCGCTCCGTATCAAACTGGATGACAGCGGTGATTCGTTGAAGCTTGCCTACAATGACCGGCAGCATAAAGAGGTTCATGCCGGTCACGTCAATGGGGTTACGATCAGTCCCACTAAAGTGCTCGTTGCGGATGAACGTTCGGCACGGTTTCTTCTCAAATACAGAGACAAACCTGAGATGGCATCGGAGAAAGCCGAGGCTCAGAAATTGGCAGAAAAGGTTTTTGACACTGAGGTTGAGGTTGGGGAATGGCACGACATCGTGACTCATCACAGTGGCGAAGCGTTGACCGTTTATATCGACGGTGAAGAGGTTGCTTCTCACACCTCACCGGGATTTGCGCACGAGACGAAGCGAGATTTTGTCTTCGCAGTTCCGGTGCACGCTGTGGTCGATGATTTGAAAATCTGGAAGCTCGAAAGTGCTCCTTCTGAGTAATCCGATTTCGGAAAGTGAATTCACTGCTGCTGACCTAATCGGCTGACTCGTAGGCCAGCAGTGCTTTTTTTCGGGCTGCTCCCCAACGGTAGCCTTTGACGACGCCTGTCTGTTGGATGACTCGATGGCAGGGGATGAGGTAGGCAATCGTGTTCGCTCCGCAGGCAGTTCCTACAGCACGTGATGCCCCGGGCGACCCGATGGTTTCAGCGAGTTTCCCGTAGCTGGAAAGTTGTCCCTCCGGAATTCTCAGCAGAGCCCTCCAGGCTTTCAGCTGAAAACCAGTCCCGTGGACAAGGAGTTTGAGTGGCTCGGTTAATGATTTTTCGGAATTGAATATTTGAGCTGAAAATTGCTCAGCTTCTCTATCATCTTGTCGGAGAAAGGCCCGGCTCCACCAGTTGGGTAACGAAATGGTTGTCTCCTGATCATCGACGAATGCGAGGTGACAGATTCCCCGTTTTGTCCAGGCGATTTGGCAACGCCCGAAAGGAGTTTCAGCGGTGCCAAAGGTTACATCAATCCCGTCACCCTTCGTTTTATATTCGCCGGGCGAAATCGCGTTCATGGTGACGAATAGATCATGAAGGCGCCCGGGACCTGATAGGCCTGAATCGATCGCCGCATCGAGAACTGAAGTCGATTGATCGAGAAGGTTTTTAGCGTGCGCGATGGTAAGGTATTTCAAAAATGCCTTCGGCGTGATTCCTGCCCATCGTTGGAAGGGTCGATGCAGATGCGACTCGCTCAGATCCGCAAGCGATGCCATCTCCGCTACCGAAGGTTGGGAAAGGTGGTTCTGGTCGAGATAGTTGATGATCTTTTCGACACGATGGTAGTCGTTCATAAGGCGAATATGATGTTTTCGGGCAAAGTGTGCCACCCGATTCCTGTTGTGGCTTCGCTGTAATGTGGAAGTATCGCTTTACGAATCTGTCTTCACCTTATTAATCATTACAAGTCGGATGCGTTGCCAATTGGTTTCGATTTCAATCCCCACGCTTTTTATGGAAGAAAAATACAAGGAGAACGCATTCTTTGGAGGGATCGGGAAGGAGGATCTCGATCAACTGGATCTGCCGATCAGAGAGTGTGTTGTCGAAGAGGGGCAAGTTCTGTTCGAGGAGGATTCGAAAGCACGGGATCTCTACCTGATCGTCTCTGGATCGATTGAAATTTCGAAAAAAGGTCGTGGCGGTAAACAAGAAGTTCTCGCGATAAAGGGGCCGAATGAATTTTTTGGAGAGACCGCCCTGCTTCAGACAGGTGAACAACTGAGAACCGCCAGGGCAACCGCTAAAAGTTCAACGGTTTTGGGTAATCTCGACGAGGTAGGCTTGTATTTAATGCTGGCACATTCGCCGGATGTTGCGATCCATTTTGCGCAAATGATCGCCACTGAGCTGAAGTCAGCAAATACGAGGTTTATCAATAAGTTGATCGACTCTGAGCGGCTCAGCCTGATCGGCACGATGATGGGCGCGATGGTGCACGATTTTCGTAATCCCATTTCTACGATTATGCTCGCGAGTGAGTACATGAAATCGAACTCCGAAGTCGAGCAAATGGTGACGATGGGAGAGTTGACGGGGGAAGCGGCGGATCAAATGCAGGTGATGATTCAGGAGGTGCTGGATTATTCAAAGGGAGAGACAAATCTGAAACTCAATCCGGTTGGTGTTCCTGATCTTCTCGAAGCGATCGGGAATCAGGCGCTGAATAAACTGGAGGAACAGGGCATTACCGTGGTCCGTGAGATCGATTTTGATGGTGAGATCGTTGTGGACCGGAATCGGATGATTCGGCTGCTCAACAATATCATTAAAAATTCCACGGATGCGATGAAGAAAGGGGGCACCTTGACTCTGCGTATTCACAAAGAAAACGGACGGGTTCGAATCGAAATCGAAGACACCGGCTGCGGGATTCCTCAGGAAATCCTTCCACGTATTTTTGAGCCATTCGTTACCCACGGCAAATCGAACGGCACTGGGCTCGGTATGGCGATTGTGAAATCGGTCGTCCTCGCACACAAAGGAAGCATCGAAATCGAAAGTGAAGTGGGTAGCGGCACTACCTGCTTGATCGATCTTCCGCTCACGCAGTAGCCTCGTCGTGCGGTGAGCGCATTGTCTTTGCCTTACTTCAGATCATAAGCCACCGAGGAACGCGTCCGCTTTACCGAAGAGCCGGGATTTTTTCTCGTCGTCCATTTTATCGAGATTTCGGACCATCATGCTGAGTCGATATTGGCCGCGGAAGAATTTGTCATTACCCGCAATGAAGGTCCAAAACAACCCGTCCCAAATCTCACACCAGTCGCCCTTTTTGAAGTCGGACATTTTGCAGACATAGTTGCTACCGGAAATGTAGGGCTTCGTCGTAAACATTCCGCCGTCGGCAAATTGGCTCATGCCGAAGACATTGGGAACCATGACCCAATCATAAGCATCGATGAAAAGCTCCATGAACCAATCGTTCACCTGGACGGGATCAAATTGGCACAACAACATGAAATTCCCCATGAGCATGAGCCGTTCGATATGATGGGCGTAGGCATGGCCGTGAACGCGACGGATCGTCGTGTCGATTGGCTGAATACCCGTTTCTCCCGTCCAGAAAGAACGGGGGATATCTCGGGTGTGGTTGAAGAAATTCTGAGTCCGCATCTCCACTCCATGCCGTGAATACATTAGCTGCATGAATTCGCGCCAGCCAATGATCTGGCGAACGAATCCCTCCAGCGAATTGAGTGGCGTCTTGTTTTCTTCGGCGAACGCGATAGCCTTTTTTACCACTTGGTCCGGGGTCAAAAGTCCGATGTTCAGCATCGAGGCAATCAATAGACAAAACCTGGAACTGGTGGGCGATCCGGAAATTCAAACTCGAATCGATCAATATGAAATGGCCTTTCGGATGCAATCCTCTGTGCCTGACCTCGTAGACCTTTCCGAAGAAAGCGCTGCTACTCTGGAACTTTATGGAGATGGCGAATTCGCCTCACAATGTCTCAAGGCCCGAAGACTCGTCGAAAAGGGAGTGCGCTTCGTCGAACTCTTCAATGGAGATTGGGACAGTCACAGCAATCAGAAAAGCAGACTGACCGCTAACTGCAAAAACGTAGACCAACCCATCGCAGCCTTAATCAAAGATATCAAGCAACGCGGTCTCCTCGATCAAACGCTAGTCGTCTGGGGGGCTGAGTTCGGAAGAACCCCGATGCTTCAGGGAGATGAAAGCCCGGAGAAATGCGGGAGGGATCACCAGAAAGATGCTTACTCTATCTGGATGGCAGGAGGCGGGATCAAAGGTGGCACCACCTATGGAAGCACCAACGACCTTGGAAATGAAGTCGCCGAAAACCCGGTCGAAGTGCGTGATATGCACGCCACGATGATGCACTTGTTAGGCATCGATCACGAAAGGCTGACCTATAAATTTCAAGGCTTTGATCAGCGTCTCACCGGCGTCGAAGAAGCGCATGTCATCAAAGACATTCTCGCCTAAGTCGAAGGATCAATCGACCGAGACAATCCCCTGCCGTATCGCTTCTGCGGTTGCTTGAGCTCTATCATTCACCCCGAGCTTGCGAAAAACATGGCTCATGTGTCGCTTCACG
>JAOFXR010000098.1 GCA_028047635.1 Verrucomicrobiales bacterium | reverse complement strand
GACCGACCTGGCACTCCTCTATGAAACGGCCAAAGTCCCGTGGTGGGTTTCTCTAATGGAGGGAAGGCACAAATACATCCGAACGCTCGTCGAAGGGGAAGTGGAAGAGCTCTATGACCTCGAGAACGATCCCGAAGAATTGACCAATCTCGCCCTCGATCCGAAGTATGGCGAGAAGCTAAAAGCGATGAGAGCACAAACCATTGCCGAGCTCCGAAGAACGGATGCCGGAATGGTGGATGGCCTGCCCACGACTTCTACTGGCGGCGGGGAGTGACGATGGCAGTTGAGAGCTTAGTGCGACAAGTAGTAGATCTTGGGCATGCCGCTTGCGGGTTGCTTCACTTGCGATGGTTCGACAAAGCTTTGCGCAGCCCATGCCGTCCATAGTGCGTCCATTTCCTGCACGCGTTTTGGATTTGTGGAACTGAGGTCGTTCAATTCTGAGCGGTCTACATCGATGTCATAAAGTTCCCACGCTTTGGTATAATTCGTCCAAACCAGTTTCCACTTACCGAGTCGAACGGCACGGTTCCCTTCGTGTTCAAAGAAAAGGGGGCGTTCTGAAAGCATCTTGCCTTCCAATACTGGTTTCAGGCTGGTTCCGGAAAGCGGTAGTATCGGCTTTCCTTCCCAGGATTCCGGGTAGTGCGCTTCGCCGATTTCAAGCAAGGTCGCTGAGAGATCGACAAGGTGAGCAGGTTGTCTATCGATCTCACCAGCCCGTGCCATTCCCTTAGGCCAGTGCAGAATGAAGGGTGAGGAAATTCCACCCTCGTGATTGTAGTGTTTGTAGAGGCGGAAGGGCGTGTTGCAGGCATTCGCCCAGCCGGTTCCGTAGCTGTGGAAGGTTCCTTTCTGCCCTATCTCCTGCAGCGCCTCGTTCTCATAGAGCTTGTTCTGAGGATAGGGATTGTTGTCAAATCCATAAGGATCCCATTCGGCGCAGGCGCCATTGTCGGAAAGGAAGACGAGAAGTGTTTCGTCCAATTCCTGATTGTCCTTTAAGTCGGAAATGACTCGTCCGATATTCCGATCCATAATTTCGACCATCGCGGCGTAGGTTGCCATGCGACGAACCAGATCGGCCTTTCGATTTTCAGGAAGGCTTTTCCAAACGGGAATCTGTTGATCGTAGTAGGGCGAAGTCTTATTACGATTGGGAACCTTGGAAACATGACCACGAGGTGATAGCGCGAACTCAGGAGGGATGATTCCCAATTCTAACATTCTCGCATAGCGCTCTTCCCGAATCTTATCCCAGCCTCTTTCATAAGTGGCTATATAGCGATCGATTGCCTCTTTCGGAGCCTGTAGTGGAAAATGGGGAGCGTTGTAGGAAAGATAAAGAAAGTAGGGATTCTCATGACCGCGTGCCTGTTCGATGAAGTCCAGGGCGTGGTCGGTGATCGCATCCGTTGCATAAAAATCCGATGAGTATTTCCGCTTCGGCCGACCGGCAGGGTGTCGTTCAAAAATGTCTGGTCGGTAGAAGCTGGCGTAGGCTTTGAAGTGGCCATAAAACTCGTCAAATCCCCGGTTCGTCGGTGTGCAGTCCGGATTTCCTTTGCCCCTGAGGTGCCACTTTCCCGAAAGAAAAGTTTGATAGCCGGACTCTCCCAAAACCTGGGCTAGAGTTACGCATCGATCAGTCAGAAACCCTCGATAGCCCGGCAAACCATTGTCGGCTGTCATCGCTCCAACACCCGCCTGATGAGGATAGAGCCCGGTTAATAGTGATGCGCGGGTCGAGCAACAGCGAGCCGTATTGTAGAGCTGTGTCATTCGTAGGCCATTCTCCGCGAGACGATCCAGGTTCGGCGTTTTGATTTCCCCCCCATAACAGCCGAGATCGGAGTAACCCAGATCATCAGCCATGATTAAAATAATGTTAGGGCGCGATTCTCCGAAGCGTGGGAGTGCGATGAGAAAAAGAATGAGAAGCAGTGTGACTTTCATAAAGTGAGAGGATTCTATTGATCGAAATGATTTCGAAGCAGCACCTGAAGGCTGGCTATAGTTTCGCGATGCGCGGGATTTTGCGCCAAATTATTCATTTCGAGAGCATCACCCACTTGATCGTAAAGTTGGATTCCCGCTTTGCCTTTTTCGCCCCACTCAATGTAGCGCCACTCTTCCGTTCGAACACTTCGCCCATTGTGTTCGCGAAAGTGAACTTCGCAGAATGCAGGCCGATCCCATTCGGCTTCTGGATCTTGTAGCAATGGCACGAGGCTGACACCGTCAAGACTCTGTGGCACGGGTAGTCCTGCCCGACTAGTTACGGTAGGGAAAATATCGACGAACTCCACGATGCGTTTGCAGTCCGCCTGATTGTCGCCGAGTCGAGGATCGTAAATAATCAACGGGGCTCGGGCGGACTCTTCAAAGAGGCTGTTTTTCCGCCACAACCCATGCTCTCCGAGATGGTAGCCGTGATCGCCCCAAAGAACGATGATCGTATTCTCGGCTAAGCCAAGACTTTCGACGGCTGACAAGAGTCGGCCAATTTGAGCATCTACAAAGGAAACACAGGCATCGTAGGCGAGGATGCATTCACGAGCTTGAAGTTCGCTCGTTCCGAAGTTCGGCCAATTAGAGGTCGATGCCAATGCTGCCGCAGGAACAGAGTTGCTGTATTCGACTGGGAGGAAGGGTAGGAGAGTTTTCTCCAGCGAATAGAGATCGAAATACGTTTTTGGTGCGATGTAGGGGATGTGAGGCCGATAGAGGCCCGTCGCGATAAAGAATGGTTCATCGCGATGTTCTTTCAAAAGGGAGATCGTGGCATCAATCGCGATTCCGTCCGTTTGCTCAGAATCCTTACCTGCCGCTTTCAGGAAACACATCTGATCTGGTAGCGGAAGTTGTGGCGTGTATACTGTGAGCTGATCTTCCTCGTCTTTGTCACGTCCCCGCGGATTGATCACTTCCGTCCATGAATCAGGGTCATCCGGACCACCCGTCCCGATATCGGTGGGCACTGACTGATGGAAAATTTTACCAACTCGTGCCGTGTAATAGTCGTTGTTCTTGAAATGCAACGGCAAGGTCAGTGCATCAGGCAAGTGTTCGCGAAAATTGATCTTGTTGCTCAGGATGCCCGTTGAGTGGGGCCTTAAGCCAGTGAGCACGGACGCACGGCTCGGACCACAGGAAGGGTATTGGCAGTAGGCGCGGTCGAATCTGACACCACGCTTGGCAAGCGCATTAATGTTCGGCGAATGGATGTGCTCAAACCCGTAACACCCCAAACGCGTGTTCAAATCATCCACCGCAATAAACAAGACGTTTGGCCTAGCTTGTAACGAAGCGGATAGTAAAAGGATGAACGAAAAGGTGAATGAAAGCCGGGACCACAGGTTCATTCTACACCTAGGAGCCGGAATCCCCATATCGCAAGTATCATGGAACCTTTACAAAAATGGTCACTGTTTGGAAAAGATAGAGAAAAGGCGATTCTTTCGACCAACCCAGTTTTACTGGATCAGTCTCATTCGTCACTTCTCTGTCATGCGGTAGAGGAAGGCGTCTGAGGTCACCAGTGAGGTAATCAAAGCCTTCATGCTTCCCCCATTGTCCTTGTACGCCTTGTGGGCAGTTTGCAAAACAGGGGCGTCGTTGAGGGTCTCATTTCGCCCCATCCAAAAGCGAAAAGCGTGGCGAACGAAGACCTGTTCGACGCGCTCGCTTTCGGCGAGCTTTTGGATCATCTCCAGTGCATTTTCAACGGGGCCGTCGAGTGCGGGATCGCCGGAGTCGATAATCTCGCCCGAAGCATCGACAGGCTCATCTAATTCCGTGGTTCGGAAAAGGCCTGCGTGATTATACATTTCAAAAGGGAGACCGAGAGGGTCCATTTTCTCATGACAGGTCCAGCAGTATTTCTCCCGTGTGACACGCATGCGTGATCGTAGTGTCGTGTTAGGCTCATCGGGGAGCTGGGCATCGACTGTGATTGGCACATCAGGAATTCCTCCGCCGAGCAATCGCGTGCGGATCCAGATACCACGATGAATCGCGTGGTTGTCCATCGCGTCGGAATGTGAGACAAGCCAGCTGGGGTGAGTTAGAATTCCTAACCGTTGTCCTTCCGGTGCTGCCGCGAGTGCCCGCTCCGGCTTCATCGAACCAGTACCGAAGGAACGACGGCTAACGCGGGCGAACACCCTCGGTCCGTTGAGTTTCGCCTCAGCAACATTGACGTTGATCGTGCTTTGGCTCCTCTTTTTGTTTCGTGCGATTCGTTTTTTCTCGCCGTCCAGCCTCTTCTTTTGCGCTTCCAACTTACTTTTTTCTTTCGCCTCCAAGGTCTTCCCCTTCAGCTTAGTTGTAAGCTCGACGAGCTCCTTCTCCACTTCCACAAGCATTGTCTGGAATGCCACGACGACATCTCGACCGAGGGCGATCTCAATCTGCTCGATCTCGGGCCGGTTGACGAAACCAATGCGGCACTCTGGAAATCACTCTGGGCGCAGGTCGCGCTTCAGGAAATGCCTCCGAAAAAGCAAACGCAGCCGGAAGTGATCGAGCGCCTTCAATTTTCTGACTGGATCGTCAGCGAACTGGAACAGGTCATGAAGGACAAAGGTGGCTTCCAGGCTCACCTCGACCCGAACCGCGGTAACTTCATCGACCACGATTTACTTTTCGGGCCACTGCCCGAAGGCATCACCCTCGAGCCAACTTCTTCGCCAACGCGCATCTGGCGAGTGACGCCTCAGGAGCACATCACACGGCTCAATGAGCTGATCAATATCGAGCCGGCTTTTGACCCTGAGAAGCCGGGCGCCCG
>JAOFXR010000097.1 GCA_028047635.1 Verrucomicrobiales bacterium | reverse complement strand
CGCATGATAATCATGAAATCATCGAGAAGGTGATGAAAGAGGGGCTCAAAGGTGACGAGAGTCCGTTGGCGAAATTACTGGAGGGCGATGCTTCCAAGAAGGAAGTCAAAGAGCTCGATAAATTGATCAAGACGATGGAAGGCACCGCGGCCCCTGTCGGTGAGCAGGATGCTTATGACGAGAAAGTCGCTGAGCTGATCGCTGCGATCGGAGCGATTGCCGGCGGCGACATGGAGGCTCCGGCGTTGGAGCGTCTCGATACTGCTTCGGACTGCAAAGCATGTCATACGGACCACAAGCCGAAGAAAGAGAAGAAATAAGGAGTCTTCTTTCGATCGCTCTTTGCGACAACATTTGAAAGGATCGCAGTGAATCTGTGGTCCTTTTTTTGTGGCGGGACTTCAAACAGGGCTGGTATCGCCTTGAGTCGGATGAGTCACTCATGTTCGTTCCTACGCGAATCGTCAGAATTGTTAGCTGGAGTTCGTAGATGATTTGAGTCTAAATGGGTTCGAATCGTTTCCTGATATCCTGCTAATCTTGCCCTGACAGATACGCTAATCTAATGGTGGCGTAAAGACCGTCTCACCGCGGGGCAAAGAAGCTTGTTTATCAAACAAATGGAATTAGCCGAAAACAGCCTCGCCCACTAAAAAATGACAGCTAAAAACGAATCGCTACCAGCAGTGTCTTCGAGAAGGCGGTGGATTTGCTTTGCAATCTGTTTCGGTCTGGGAGCAGTGATATGGTTCTCAGAGGCTCCCGAAGGAGTCGATCCGCGCGGTTGGCGTTTGTTAGCGGTATTTTCGGCGACCATTCTGAGTTTCATTCTTCGCCCTGCCTCGATGGCAACGACGGTGATCATAGGGATGGTCATTCTTGCCCTGACCGAGACGCTGATTGATCCGGCTGCTCTTCAGGGGCAATATGGGGATACCTGGCAAACCAAGAGTTCGAAGGAATCGTTGGCTGCGGTTTTGTCTGGTTACAGTAGTCCTATTTGTTGGTTGGTCGCGGCGGCCTTTCTCATATCCGGAGCGGTCATTCGGACCGGGTTAGGGCGCCGAATTGCGCTACTGTTAGTCAAAGTGCTTGGCCGGAGTGCTCACGGGCTTGCCTGGGGAATCGGGGGCGCAGAGCTGATCCTCGCTCCTTTTGTTCCTTCCAATACCGCGCGGGGTGGGGGAATCCTGGCGCCGATTGTTGATGCCCTCTGCCGGACTCTGGGAAGTAGCAGCGTTGATGGTCACCGGAACCGGGTAAGTGAATACCTGATTCTTTGCGGGGCACATGCTAATCTCGTGACCTCGGCGATGTTCCTTACCGGCATGGCTGGCAACGTCGTCATGTACGGAGTCGCCAAAGAAGCAGGAGTCGAATTTGGATGGGGAACCTGGGCTCTCGGAAGTATCGTTCCGGGGGTGGTTTCTTTGTTGCTCCTTCCAATACTGATAGGGAAGTTCACCCGACCTGATGAAATTGACGTCGCTGCCGTAAGAGGAGAGATCAATCATGAGCTGAAGGCTTTGGGCCCGATGACGGGGAGAGAGAAAATCCTTATCGGCGTGTTGTTGCTGCTTCTCGGAATGTGGTCGACTCATGGCTATCTTCATCACATCTACACGGCGACGGTTGCTCTTGTCGGAGTCGCGTTGTTGCTCATTACCAAAGTGGAGCGGTGGCACGACATGGCGCGCAATTATGGCGCGTGGGACACGCTGATCTGGCTGGGTGGGCTCATGATGATGGCGGGCTTCCTCAAAGAATTCGGAGTCATCGCGTGGTTCGCTGAAAATGCTCAGACATGGGTATCGGGATTGGGACCGCTCCTCGTGGCGGTTGGTTTGCTGTTGGTCTATTTCTTTTCGATGTATGGTTTTTCGATGCTGACAGGCCACATCACCGCGATGGGGGGAGCGTTCTTAACTGTTGCGATTGCCAGTGGCACCGATCCCATTCTTATGGTGGCTTTGTTAGCGTATTTTTCCAACCTCTGCGGGTGCCTCACGAATTATTCGACCGGTCCGGTCGTGATCTATTTCGGGCTTGGCTATGTTTCTGCTGAAAAGTGGTTCAAGATTGGGTTTGTTGTCGCGCTGTTTCATCTCTTGGTTTGGTTGGGATTGGGACTTGTCTGGTGGAGGCTGTTAGGGTGGTGGTAGTCTGATTTTTGAAACTTCAGGATGAAACATGTTTGCATAATTGGAGGTGGATTGGTCGGGCTTGGCACCGCCTACGCGCTGAGAAAAAAGCGCCCCAATCTGGAAATTAGCCTGATTGAAAAAGAAGCTGATGTGGGAAAGCACCAGTCGACGCATAACTCCGGTGTTTTGCATTGCGGCTTGTATTACAAGCCGGGCTCGATGAAAGCGAAACTCGCAGTGACGGGGATTCAGGAGATGTCTCGTTTCTGTCAGGAATACGGGATCGATCACGAAATCTGCGGAAAAATTGTCCTGGCGACGGACAACGTGGAGGTCGAACGATTGCGCGAGTTGCAGCGGCGAGGGGAAGCGAACGGGTTGGAAGGAATTGAGTGGCTGGAGAAAGATGGGATAGCCGAGCGCGAACCTCACGCGGTGGGAGAAGCCGCTCTATTGGTTCCGCAGGAGGGAATCGTCGATTTTGCAGGAGTCGTTCGACAATTGAAACAACTATTGTTGGAGTCGGGAGCGGTGATTATCACCGCCACGGAAGTGCGAAGAATTCGAGAGGAGAACAACAAACAGATCGTTGAATGGGATGAGGGAAGCTGCCGCTCTGACTATGTCGTCAATTGTGCCGGCCTTCATTCTGATCGTGTGGCGCGCGCGGCAGGGCTGAACCCGAACTGTCAGATTATTCCCTTTCGCGGAGAGTATTTTACTTTGTCGGAAAAAGGTCAACGACTTGTGAATCATCTCATTTACCCCACTCCCGATCCGGCGCTTCCCCATCTCGGCGTTCATTTCACGCGCATGATCCATGGGGGAATTGAAGCCGGCCCGAACGCGGTGCTCGCGATGAAGCGTGAAGGTTACCGAAAGACCGATTTCAGTTTCCGGGATGTTTTTGAATCGCTCACCTACAGAGGCTTCTATCGCTTTTTACTCAGCTATCCCGGGGCATCTTTAGGTGAGGTCGCGAACTCGGCATTGAAATCCATTTTCCTGAAGAATCTGCAACATCTTATCCCCGGAATTGAAGTTGACGATTTAGCCGCGGGAGGGGGCGCAGGCGTCCGTGCTCAGGCAATCGATCGAGAGGGCAAGCCACTGCTCGATTTCGCTTTCGAAGAAGCTCAGGGGCAGTTGCATGTCTTAAACGCTCCCTCGCCTGCTGCTACGGCGTCTCTCGTGATTGGCCGGCATCTCGCAGAACGAGTTCTGTCGGCGTGACATACGTGCCTACTCAGGTTGTTTATGAAGGAACGTGATAAGTCATTCCCCACTTTTCCGGCTCGCCTCAAACCTCGCCCGCCAGTGATCGAGGCGCTCGGCGACGCGTTGTTCGAGGCCGTTTTGTGACGGCTCGTAGTAGACCTTTCCTTCAGGGAGATAAGCCTGAGGAATGTAGCCGTCTTCGGAATCATGGCCGTAATGGTAAACCGCTTCGCCTTCTTTGATGTTTCCGCTTTGCTCGCCGATCTTTTTGTTGGTCCTCGTTCGTAAATGCGGCGGCACGGCGAGGGTCCTGCCGTCTTTTACATCTGCTAGGGCTGCGTTGATGCCGGCGTAGGCGCGGTTGCTTTTCGGGGCGGTTGCGAGATAGACGGTCGCGTGGGCGAGGGGAACGCGGGCTTCGGGCATTCCGATGAATTCGACGGCCTGTTGCGCCGCTACGGCGACACGGAGGGCGTTTGAGTCGGCCATGCCTACGTCTTCGCTCGCAGCAATGACGATGCGTCGTGCGATGAAGCGGATGTCTTCTCCCGCATAGAGCATTTTCGCGAGCCAATAGAGTGCCGCGTCGGGGTCACAGCCACGCATTGATTTGATAAAGGCACTGATCGTGTCGTGATGAGCGTCTCCATCGGCATCGTAGACAACGGCTTTTCGCTGAATGGAGTCTTCAGCGACTTCCAGGTCGACGAGGATCTCACCTGTTTCATCATCGGGCTCGGTCGTGAGAATCGCGAGTTCGAAAGAGGTGAGTAGTTTTCTGGCATCGCCGTCGCACATCGTAACGAGGTGGGAAGCGGCATCAGCGTGGAGATTGATTTCCTTTTTTCCAAAGCCTCGCTCCGGATCAGCGACTGCTGCATTCAATAACTCGAGAAGGTCTTCTTCGGTGAGCGGCTCGAGTTGGAAGACCTGACTTCGTGAGACAAGCGGGCTGTTGATGTAGAAATACGGATTATGAGTCGTTGCGCCGATGAATCGCACGGTGCCTCTTTCAATGTGGGGGAGGAGGACATCCTGTTGCGATTTGTTGAAGCGATGGATCTCGTCTACGAAAAGGGTTGTGATCTCATTTCGGGTTCGTTGAAACTGGCGAGCGCCTTCGACGGCCTTACGGATCTCGGCGACATTACTCTCAACGCCGGAGAGATTGATGAAACGAGATTCGGTTCGTTGGGCGATCAGCTCGGCAAGGCTGGTTTTTCCGACTCCCGGAGGGCCGTAGAAGATCAGAGACGTGAATCGATCGGCCTCAATCGCACGGCGGAGTAGTTTGCCTTCACCGAGAATATGCTTTTGGCCCACGTATTCATCGAGGTTACGGGGACGCATCCGAGCCGCCAAAGGCATCGTCGGATCCACTTTACCGCGACTTGAGCGGGGCTCGTTCAGGTCGTCGGCAGAATCTTGTCCGGATTCATTGAATAAATCGTC
>JAOFXR010000096.1 GCA_028047635.1 Verrucomicrobiales bacterium | reverse complement strand
TTCGCGGCGAAGCGAACGTGCATCCCCTCACTCCCGAATTTGTCGTCCGCTTGGGACAGGCAGCGGCAGAAGCGTTTCTCGAAAAACGAGGTGATTCGAGAGAATGGTCGTGATCGGACGCGATACACGGCAGTCAGGCGACATGCTCGAAA
Organism: Verrucomicrobiales bacterium; assembly: GCA_028047635.1. GTDB lineage: Bacteria > Verrucomicrobiota > Verrucomicrobiia > Verrucomicrobiales > DEV007 > Arctic95D-9. The sequence continues at coordinate 4,668 of JAOFXR010000096.1, read as the reverse complement.
GCGCCATCGCCTCGGGACTCAATTCACGAGGAATCGATGTGCGCCTCGCCAGCGTGATTCCCACCCCGGCCGTAGCGCTGCTCACGAGAGAGACTGGAGCTGCCTTCGGCATCGTCATCTCCGCCTCCCACAATCCGTTTGGTGATAACGGCATCAAATTTTTCGGACCTGATGGCTTTAAACTCGATGACAATTTTGAGTTCGAAATCGAACAGCGCATCGAGGCAGAACCAGGCGATCAAACATGGTCCATTGGTCGAACCTCAGTGATCGCAGATGCGACCGAACGCTATGTGGCCTTCGTCCGCGAAGGAGCCGGGCACGATCCTGATCTACTCGATGGAATGACCATCGCCCTCGACGCCGCCAACGGAGCCGCTTATCAATCGAGCGAATCTGTCCTGCGCTCATTAGGTGCAGAAGTCAAAGTGAGCCACAACCGGCCCAATGGCATCAACATTAACGAAGACTGTGGCTGCACCCACACCGGGATCATCGAAGAAATGGTGAAGAAAACGGGAGCCCACGTCGGCGTATCACACGATGGCGACGCTGACCGCGTTCTCCTCTGCGACGAAACCGGCTCCGTCCTCGACGGCGACGAACTCATGGCGATCGCGGCGCAAGCCATGATCGAAGATGGCACCCTCAAGGACAACACCCTCGTCGCCACCGTGATGAGCAATGCCGGCCTCGAGGAAGCCATCGAATCCTTCGGCGGCAAACTCGAACGCACCGGCGTCGGTGATCGCTACGTCCTCGAAGCGATGCGTGCGAACGGATGGAATCTCGGCGGTGAACAAAGCGGCCATTTTATCTTCATGGACCACAACACCACCGGTGACGGTATTGTCGCCGCGGTGCAATTGTTGAAAATCCTGCGCAAGAGCGGAAAACCTCTCAGCGAACTTCGTAAGATCATGACGAAGTTCCCCCAGATTTTGAATAATGTCAGGGTCAGCCGAAAAGTCGCGGTCGAAGACCTTGCCGCTGGAGATCTCCTTGAAAAAATCGAATCCGATCTCGGTTCCGCTGGAAGAATCATGCTGCGCTACTCGGGAACCGAACCGCTCCTCCGAATTCTCATCGAAGGAAAAGAGGCCGACTACATCAAACAGGCATCCGATGAACTCGCCGCGGCGATCACTGCTGAAATCGGCGAATAGCTTTGCTTCATGAACCGGGCAATCTTCATCACCGGAACGGATACCGACATCGGCAAGACGCATGTCACCGTCGAGTTGATCAAGGCACTTCGGCAAGCAGGACATGACGCCATCGGAATGAAGCCGATCGAATGCGGCGGCGACGATGATTCCACCGCCCTCCACGCAGCCAATCAACGTAGCGACGTTTCTCTGCGTGAAGTGAACCCTGTCTCGTTTCCTCATCCCCTTGCCCCGGCAGCAATGGAGGCGAACGAACCGATCTCTTTTTCGAAATTAAAATCAGCCGCTGACGCACTCTGCCATCGCTCCGACCTACTCGCCGTCGAAGGCGCCGGCGGATGGCTCGTCCCCATAGACGGAGATCGCAGCATGGAGGATCTCGCGATCGCTCTGAGCTTTCCCGTTGTCGTTGTCTCCGCAAACAAACTTGGCGTCTTAAATCACACCCTGCTTACGGTGCGGGCGATTCAAACCGCCGGGCTCACCTGTGCCGGGGTCTACCTCAACACCATTCCCGATCAAAACGACCTCTCAAGCGAGACCAATGCCGAAGTGCTTCGCGCTCAACTCAAAGGGATTCCGGTTTTCGATAACGACATCGCTGCGCTGGCGGAGGCGATCACCCAAGGCAACTGAGAATCCCGACTCAAGGGTAGTTGCCGTCCCTGAATCGCAGAGGGCAGACCTGAGCTCATCAGTTCTAAAAATATCCATTTCGAGAAACGATCCAAAATTTCTTTCAAGGAATGTCCCAATGCGCTAACATCGTCACCAAACTCCCGCCGCGAAAGTCTAAACGACGGCGGTAGATTATACTGCTCTGCATAAAAATTAGTAATGCCCTCCGCGACATTAAAACTGTTTCTTGTATATGGGGACCCCAAGCGCCTTCGAACTGCCGAACTCTCTGATTGGATCGGCAAGGCCGTTGCAGGTCCAAGAAGTGAATTTGAGAAACTGTTGGAAAGAAATGAGGCATAACAAGGCAGCACACACCTAGAGGGATTAGTCGCGAAATATTGAATTTTGTCCATTTCCTTATCAAAGTACTTCCCCTCGTCTCGCCCGCTCGATCAGGAGCAGGATGGCTTTGACGTCATATTTTCCACCGTTAACTACGAAACCCAAGAGGGTTGACTCCTTGACCTAACCCTGTTTGGTCATAGCGTGAACCCTGTTCCGACACTTTCCCTTGCTCCGATGCAGGACGTTTCCGTGCTGCCGCTCTGGCGTTGCCTGGAACGACGGGGTGGTCCCGATGTTTATGTGACGGAATACTTTCGCGTTCATCGCGACTCTCATCCTGAGAAAGAAATTCTCCGCTCGATCGTTGATTCCCCTGGAGACGAACCGGTCATCGCCCAGATGATTGGGAACGATCCGGAACACCTCTTGCGCACCACGAAGCTACTTCAGGATCAATCAGACTGCGCCGGCATTGATATTAATCTCGGCTGCCCTGCTCCCACCGTCTGCGGAAAACAATCCGGAGGCGCTCTTCTCAAAGATCACGACCTCGTGCGCGAGATCGTGGAAACACTTCGCCCCACGGTCCGGGGAACCTTCACCTTGAAAACCCGAATCGGTTTCGAAACCCCTGAGGAATTCGAGGCCCTCCTCGCTCTCTTCGCATCACTTCCGATCGACGGCCTCGCAATTCACGGGCGGACCGTGCGGGAAAAATATCAGTCTCCCGTTCACACCGACTGCATCAAGCACGCCGTAAAAACACTACCCTTTTCCGTCACCGCTAACGGCAGCATTGTAAATGCTGAAACCGCGCTTGGCATGCACCGATCCACCGGGGCCAGCGGGCTCATGATCGGGCGTGGTGGAATCCGTAATCCCTGGCTTTTTCAACAGGTGCGTGACGCCTTCTCGGGAATCAAATCACACACGCCCACTTTGCGGGACGTGAGGGAATACATCTTCGAGCTGAGAGATGAAATTCAAGCCTCCGGCGACTTTGACAACGACACGCATCTCGTCCATCGCATGAAAAAATTCACGAACTACATCACATCCGGTATTCACGAAGGTGAGTTCAATCACGCCCTGCGACGCTCAAATACCCTCGCCCTGTTTGAGAAAATCTGTGACGAACACCTCTCCTCTGACGAAGTGTTTCCCGACTATCCTGCAGAAGACGGAAAACTCTTCTGCGGATTCAAAAAACTGGTCGCGTGACTACACGCCATCGTCAGATTCCTTTTTCTTTTTACTAAACAAGCCACTGGCTAAATCTTCGATTTTTTCGCCAATGCCTTTGTGCTCCCTCTTTAAGACGGAAGCAGGCGTCGGAACCGTAATCGTCGCACCGCAGCGTTCGTGTGGACAAGGGAATTTCATAGGCTCAATTACTTAACACTTATCTATCCTAAAACCGAAAACCACTCGATAGCAAATGCGCAAGCAGGGTCAATACCCTTATCATCGTCCCCCATTGATGCCGTTGTATTCAGCGGCAACGTAACCACTTTCAACCATGTCTAAAAAGATCGCTATCATTGGCGCGGGAGTCTCAGGACTCGCCGCCGCATTCCAACTTTCGTCAGGTGACGACCAGATCGAGATATTCGAGAAGAGCCGTGGCCTATCCGGACGAGCGGCATCGCGATCAAAAAACGGAGTCCGCTACGACTACGGAGCCAATTACTTCAAAGTCGAAAACGACGCGCTGGCACGACTCATTTTCGAGGACCTTCCGACCGATGATCTCTGCCGCATTGTCGGGGATGTCGGCACGTTTGACAAAAATAGCGAATTTGCCGAGGGCGATCCCGCTCAGAATGCGAGCACCAAATGGAGTTATCGCGGCGGAATCAGCACACTCGGAAAGTTAATGGTTTCCGTCGCTGAACTGGAAGTCATCTCGACGACCCGTATCGTTCGCATTGAACAATGCCGTGCGAAATGGGACCTGATCGACGATGAAGGGCGCCGTTACGAGGATTACGACGCAGTCCTTTTGACGCCTCCCGCGCCCCAGACGATCGATCTTTTGCAATGCAGCAAACTGGGTGACGCAACCGTTCCAGAGCTGCTTACCAGTGTTCTCGCCAAGGCAGAATACCATTCGCAGTTTGCTGTGATAATGAATTTCCCCAGCCCTGTCACGATGCCCGGGGACTGCTTTGCTTTGATTAATTCAGACCGCGAGCACCCCCTCGCCTGGGTCAGCCACGAAAACGGCAAAGCAGGCCACGTCCCGAATGGTGAAAGCCTTCTCATCGCGCAGATGTCGCCAGCCTGGACCGCGGAGCACTACGATACTCCTGCAGAGGAAATCATTACTGAAGCGCTTTCAGCAGTGCGTAAAGTCATCAGCTCCGACCTTCCCGAACCGACTTGGGCCGACACGCAACGATGGCGATTTGCGCACCCCCACACGGCTGTAAACCCGGATAATCTGCAAGCCGCATTGCCTCCGGGTGTGTTCGTCGCAGGGGACGCGCTCGTTGGAAAAGGACGCATCGGAGGCGCGATCGAAACCGGACTC
>JAOFXR010000095.1 GCA_028047635.1 Verrucomicrobiales bacterium | reverse complement strand
CATCGGCGCTACAGCGTTTCACTTCCGGGTTCGGAATGGGACCGGGTGGTTCCGCCGTGCTAAGGCCACCAGAATCTTGAGCTGAGATGTTTTCATCGGGGTTAACCGGTTTCAAACGGGGCACAGCGCAAACTTCTGACGGTATTTGCCTCTCTATGAGGACTGAAAACAGAGACTGAATCTCTGACAACTGTATAAAAGAAATCTTTAATTATTACAAAAACAAGCAAGTTGCTGGAACAAGCCAAACGGATGATTAGTACTACTCGGCTGAATACATTACTGCACTTATACCTGTAGCCTATCGACGTCGTAGTCTTCGACGATCCTTCAGGGAAAATTAATCTTGGGAATAGCTTGACGCTTAGATGCTTTCAGCGCTTATCTAGTCCGCACTTAGCTACCCAGCCGTGCCCTTGACAGAACAACTGGAACACCAGAGGTGCGTCAAACCCGGTCCTCTCGTACTAGGGTTTGAACCCCTCAATTTTCCTACGCCCACAGAGGATAGAGGACCGAACTGTCTCGCGACGTTCTGAACCCAGCTCGCGTGCCGCTTTAATTGGCGAACAGCCAAACCCTTGGGACCTTCTCCAGCCCCAGGATGCGACGAGCCGACATCGAGGTGCCAAACCGCGCCGTCGATATGAACTCTTGGGCGCGATCAGCCTGTTATCCCTAGAGTACCTTTTATCCGTTGAGCGATAGCAATTCCACATTCAACTACCGGATCACTTAGGCCTACTTTCGTATCTGCTCGACTTGTTGGTCTCACAGTTAGTCTGGCTTATGCCTATACACTCGAAACGTGATTGCCAACCACGCTGAGCCAAACTTCGCGCTCCTCCGTTACTCTTTAGGAGGATACCGCCCCAGTAAAACTGACCGGCTGCCATTGTCCTTCCGCCTGATATAAGGCTAGATGTTAGATTTTCCAAATTCAAAGGGTGGTATCTCACTGACGACTCAGCCAACCCCTAAAGGTTAGCTTCAAAGTCTCCCACTTACTCTGAGCATTGAAACCGAAAAACCAGTGACAGCGTACAGTTAAGGTTCATAGGGTCTTTCCGTCCTTCTGCGGGTAGCCGGCATCTTCACCGGCATTACAATTTCACTGAGCTCCTGGTTGAGACAGCGGACAACTCGTTGCACGATTCGTGCAGGTCGGAACTTACCCGACAAGGAATTTCGCTACCTTAGGACCGTTATAGTTACGGCCGACATTCACCGGGACTTGGGTTCAAAGCTTCGCTACAAGAGCTAACATCTTACCTTAATCTTTCGGCATTGGTCACGTGTCACATCCTATACTTCGATTTTCATCTTAGCAGAATGCTGTGTTTTTGCTAAACAGTCGGTTGTCCCCTTTCACTGCGGCCCGAAATAAATCGGGCACCCCTTATTCCGAAGTTACGGGGCTATTTTGCCGAGTTCCTTAACCAGGTTTCACTCTTTCGCCTTGGTATATTCTACCCACCCACCTGTGTTGGTTTACGGTACGGGTTCCTTTAGCACTACACACTAGCTTTTCTTGACAGTCTTTCCAGATATACGGATCGGCCATAGCCTCACCTCAGAATTCAATTACCTAGTATCTTTCCAGCCTGTGTCCCTAGTGCTTTGGGTTCAGGAAGTGCAGGAATATTAACCTGCTAACCATCGCCTACGCCTATCGGCCTCGGCTTAGGTCCCGACTAACCCTGGGATGACGAACATTGCCCAGGAAACCTCGGGTTTACGGCGGGGAGGAATTTCACCTCCCTCTCGTTACTCATGTCTGCATTCTCGCTTCTCAGAACTCCACCTTCAATCACCATCCGGCTTCAAGGCTCTGAGAACGCTCCTCTACCACACATACAATAAAGTATGCATCCAGAGCTTCGGTATAACGCTTATCGCCAATCATTTTAGGCGCAGGATCACTCGATGAGTAAGCTATTACGCACTTTTTAAATGGTGGCTGCTTCTAAGCCAACATCCTCACTGTCTAAGTAATCCCACCTCCTTTCCACTTAGCGTTATTTTGGCACCTTAGCTGCTGATCTGGGCTGTTTCCCTCTCGAGCGTGAAGTTTATCCCCCACGTTCTCACTGCCATACTTCACCCAAGGGTATTCGGAGTTTGATTGAGGTCGGTACCCGGGTGTGGGCCCTAGCTCATTCAGTGCTCTACCCCCCTTGGTCAGCATATGACGCTGTACCTAAATACATTTCGAGGAGAACCAGCTATCACGGGGTTTGATTAGCCTTTCACTCCTACCCACAGCTCATCCGAGCGTTTTTCAACACACATCGGTTCGGTCCTCCACGTCGTATTACCGACGCTTCAACCTGGCCATAGGTAGGTCACCTCCGCTTCGGGTCTAGCACCTGCAACTATGTTCGCCCTATTCGGACTCGCTTTCGCTACGCCTGCACCCCAGAAGGGCTTAAGCTTGCTACAAACACTAACTCGCAGACTCATTAAGCAAAAGGCACGCCATCACCCCCGAAGGGGCTTTGACACCTTGTAAGCATATGGTTTCAGGTTCTATTTCACTCCGCTCACAGCGGTACTTTTCACCTTTCCCTCACGGTACTGGTTCACTATCGGTCGCTAATTAGTATTTAGCCTTACGCGGTGGTCCGCGCAGATTCATGCCACGTTTCACGTGTGCGGCACTACTCAGGAACATCCTAGAGCTGTCGCAGTTTTCGGTCACAGGCCTTTCACCTTCTCTGGAGTGCTTTTCCACACACTTAACCTAACATTAACAGTCCCACATTGGAGTCCTACAACCCCTAGACCAATGGCCTAGGTTTGGGCTCTTCCGCTTTCGCTCGCCACTACTTACGGAATCGATTCTCTTTCTTTTCCTCCGGTTACTGAGATGTTTCACTTCACCGGGTATTGCGTTTCTACTCCTATTAATTCAGAGTAGAACGACTGAGTATTACCCCAGCCAGGTTACCCCATTCGGAAATCTCCGGGTCAAAGCGTATTTGCCGCTATCCGAAGCTTATCGCAGCTTATCACGTCCTTCATCGCCTATTAGCACCAAGGCATCCACCATATGCTCTTAACAGCTTGTTCCAGCTTATCTTAAATTGTTTTGTCGCTACTTGCGTAGCTTCTCTACCAAATAAGTTAATAACTATCAGGAGGTTTTGCTTATTTCCTCCCGCTGTTAAAAGTAACTTGTCTTGATTAATCTGACTTTGCATAAAGCAAGTCAGTTAAAATTGTAATAATATAAAAATTTCTATATACAGTTGTCAAAGATCCAATCGAGAGCAGAGAAATAAGGAAGCCAGCGGTAAGTGGGTCTGACAGGATTTGAACCTGTGACCCCGCGCTTATCAAGCGCGTGCTCTAACCAACTGAGCTACAGACCCTTCTGCGCTCTTAAACAGCGCGTCCCGCTTTCCAGCTTCAATAAATTAAAGTGGAGGCAAGGAGATTCGAACTCCTGACATCCTGCTTGCAAAGCAGGCGCTCTACCAACTGAGCTATGCCCCCAAAATTCTTATCTCGCGCTGCTCTTTCAGTCATCGAGAAAGGAAAATGCTAAATTGTGCACTGCACTAAAGTGTAACGTGTCGTAATAATAATTGGTTGAGGTGTTTCCACTACTCTTGCCATCCAGTCAGTTAATCCAACTGTTTAGGCATCGACCTATTCGCCTTATATAGACACCCTTGAGATGGTGTCCCAGCGAAATTGCTCCATAGAAAGGAGGTGATCCAGCCGCAGGTTCCCCTACGGCTACCTTGTTACGACTTCATCCCAGTTACCACCTACACCTTAGGACCTTCTAATTGTAGGTACTTCGGGTGCGAGCGGCTTCCATGATGTGACGGGCGGTGTGTACAAGACCCGGGAACGTATTCACGGTACCGTAGCTGATGTACCATTACTAGCGATTCCAACTTCATGTAGGCGAGTTGCAGCCTACAATCCGAACTGAGCCCAGTTTTGCTGATTTCCTCCACCTCGCGGTCTCGGTTCACATTGTACTGGACATTGTAGCACGTGTGCAGCCCTAGGCGTAAGGGCCATACTGACTTGACGTCATCCCCTCCTTCCTCCCAGTTAATCTGGGCAGTCTGAACAGAGTCCCCGACATTACTCGCTGGCAACAGTTCATAGGGGTTGCGCTCGTTACGGGACTTAACCCAACATCTCACGACACGAGCTGACGACAGCCATGCAGCACCTGTGATAGTCCACCCGAAGTGACGATAAGCTTTCACAAATCTACGACTAACATGTCAAGCCTAGGTAAGGTTCTTCGCGTTGCATCGAATTAAGCCACATGCTCCACCGCTTGTGCGGGTCCCCGTCAATTTCTTTGAGTTTTAATCTTGCGACCGTACTCCCCAGGCGGCACGCTTAACGCGTTAGCTCCGGCACGGAAAGGGTCGAACCTTCCCACACCAAGCGTGCACCGTTTACTGCCAGGACTACAAGGGTATCTAATCCTTTTCGCTACCCTGGCCTTCGTCTCTCAGCGTCAGTAATTGTCCAGAGTCTCGCCTTCGCCACTAGTGTTCCTCTCGATATCTACGCATTTCACTGCTACACCGAGAATTCCAGACTCCCCTCCAATACTCTAGTATGGCAGTATCGGATGCAGTTCCGGGGTTGAGCCCCGGGATTTCACATCTGACTTACCATACCGCCTACAGACTCTTTACGCCCAGTAAATCCGAACAACGCTTGGGACCTTCGTATTACCGCGGCTGCTGGCACGAAGTTTGCCGTCCCTTCCTCTTCAGGTACTATCAAGACTTACGTCAGTTACTACGTAAGTTTTTACTCCCTGATGACAGGAGTTTACGACCCTAGGGCCTTCATCCTCCACGCGGCGTCGCACCGTCAGACTTTCGTCCATTGCGAATGATTCTCGACTGCTGCCACCCGTAGGTGTCTGGACCGTGTCTCAGTTCCAGTGTGACTGGTCGTCCTCTCAGACCAGCTACCCGTCATCGCCTTGGTGGGCCTTTACCCCGCCAACTAGCTGATAGGCCGCGAGCCCATCCTGAAGCGACAGCTAAATAAATAACCGCCTTTAATCTTTCGATCACATAGGGTATTAATCCGAGTTTCCTCGGGCTATCCCCCGCTTCAGGGCAGGTAACTCACGTGTTACTCACCCGTTCGCCACTAGGAACTTTCAAAGCAAGCTAAGTAAGTTCCCCGTTCGACTTGCATGTCTTATCCACGCCGCCAGCGTTCGTTCTGAGCCAGAATCAAACTCTCCGAATAGAAAATTGATCCCGATCTTAGAAACGCTTGGCATTCATTGCTGAATTCCTGTTGTTTTACTAATAACGGAAAATTGACATTGAGCAGATTTTACTCTGCTCGGCACGTTACTCTTTGTTAACGTGCAGCACACAATTTAGCCTTTTCCTTAAACACCGAAATACTATTTT
>JAOFXR010000094.1 GCA_028047635.1 Verrucomicrobiales bacterium | reverse complement strand
GGGGGAGAACGGCAAACCGAGCTCTTGATTCGAGCACTCGCTGCGATGGGATATTCGCAGCGCTTCATTGGCCGCAAAGGAGCACCACTCTCTCAGCGCCTTTCGGATTGTCCGAAGCTGGACAGGGTGGAGGTGCGTTTTCCCTATTTCCATGGGATGTTTTCAGCGCGAGGAGTGGATCTCATTCAAGTCCATGAGCCGAAAGGCGGAATTTTGGCGTATCTTGCCCATCAGTTCATGGGGATTCCGTATGTCCTGACTCGCCGAACCTTTGCCCCACCCAAAATTTCCTGGAAAAATCGCCAGATCTATCAAGAGGCTAGCGCGGTGGTCGCGGTCTCTGCGATGATCAGTCAGATTCTGACTGAGCGAACACTACGGGCCAAGACCGAAATCTGTCCTGATGCTCTTTCTTCCCTTCCCGTCGAGTTGGAAAAGGTGCAGGAAATTCGCAACCGCTTTCCTGATCGCTTTCTCATCGGTCATGCAGCAGCCTTCGTGCCTAATAAAGGGCAGCTCGTTTTGATTGAAGCGATGCGGAGTCTCGCCGGCACACTGCCGGAGCTGCATCTCGTTCTGCTCGGGAAAGGACCCGACGAAGCGCGGCTCAAGGAAGCCGCGCAAGGCCTTTGCAATGTGAGCTTTGAAGGGCACGTTGAGAATCTGGGAGACTATTTCACTGCTCTCGATCTCTATATACACCCCTCGCTTCAAGAGGGATTGGGATCGGTGATCCTTGATGCCATGCATGCCGGGCTCCCGGTGATTGCAAGTCGGGCCGGAGGGATCCCGGAGATTGTCAAAGACCGTCAAAACGGACTTCTCGTGGAAGCCGGAAATCCTCAAGCAATTGCGGATGCGATCCTGCTTCTCTATGAGGATGAACATTTGAGAGGGTTGATTGGCAAGAGAGCAGAAAAATATACTCGGGATTTCACACCAGAGATGATGGCTCGGAACTATGAAGAGATTTATCGGTCGATTCATCTCGATTGAGGGAAATTTTCTTTCGGGCGAAAACGCAAGATGCTAGCTTTCGGGAATTAGCAACTTGTCAGTCATTATGCACACCATAGATCCCAGTCATGAGAGCGTTCAGCCGAGTTTGAAAGAGAATGGTTTTGCCATTATCCCAGGGGCATTTTCACCCGATGAGATCCCGGGTATCCGCGAGGATGTTCTCGCCCAGTTGCCGCTCTTCAAGAAGACCCGAGCCTCTGACAATGCCCGACACTTAGCCTCTTTCCATCGCCATCCCGCTCTTGAGCTTCTTCACTCACGCATCAGCGGAAATGCGCAGATCTTGGAAGCACTTCAACCCGTCTTCGGGGAAGAAATTGTCACCATTGGCTTGAGCGACATTACTATCAATCGCTCCCAGCAATGGCACAAAGACCTCTTGCGCGAAAAGTATTCCAGCCATCTGGAAGGCATTGATATCTTCGATCGTGACGCGCTCTCTCCGATCAAAGCACTCTTGTATCTCCAGCCCTCGTCGGCTCTTAAGGTGCTACCTGGTTCCCATCTTCATCCCAGTGATTTGAAGAAGGGAGACAAAGCCATGGAGGAGGAATGGGGAAATGTGAAGGAGCTCAGTATTCAATCAGGGGATGTCATTTTGATCGATATTCGGCTCACCCATGCTGGGAGCACTGAGGCAGATCTCACCGACAAGCAGCTCGATGAAAATGCCAAAATTCTTGTTTCAACCGTTTTTGGGAAGGACAAATCATCCCTGTCCCGGGGAATGGAGCTCGGAAACATGGAGCGACTCTTCGACTGGCAAGATCGCGACAATATCTACCGCGTGACGGACGACCATGCATTGGAAGCTCGTCATTGAGAGTAGGCGGACCGGAGATCTTCAAATGACCTGTCCCGAATGACGCGGCATTAAGAGCCATCTCGTTGAAATTTAACGAGAAAGAACTGGCCGCACGAAATTCCACACCGTAGCTCATACCAAAAACCTGCTTAATCCCGTGCCATTCGGGACAGACACGAATGGCACCTTTCAGAGACAGTCCGAATACTAGACCGCGAGCTGTTGCAAGAACTCGCTTGCGGTGCGGGGCAAGCGTGGCAAGATCGCCACCGCTTAGTCTTCTCACGGTGTTGATTTCGTCGTGATGAGATTTTTCCAACGAGCCCGATCGTCTTTATGAAGAACCAACAAGGTAATTCCCACTGTAGCAAATTCTACGAGTCGCCACGACGGCTCGCCATGGCGTTGACCGCCGCGTTTTTGACCACCGTTCCGGTCCATGCGGACCTGCTGTTCGGCCTCGACTCGAATACCCTTGCACCCCCTCAATCCCGCTAGGACCGACGCACCGATAAGAACTCCTTGAAAAAGCAAACTCCAATCAATAATGGGGAATAGCATCTTCGTCTTCGCCGGTCATGGCCAATTTCACAGTAGCAGCTAACTTATCGAGTGGGATAGAATCAGAAGTGATCTCCCCCTGCTCCGTCGTCAGTTCCTGCCACTCAGCTTCCTCTTCGCTGCTTAAATTTCCAAGTGCACGACCGGCATCGAGTTCTAAAAATCGTTCGGTTGAGTGGTTCATCGAGTTGGGGTGGTTGTGGGTTGTTCAAACGAATCGGCAAGCTGTTTCCTCAGTTGGAGCAGTCCGTTACGCAGCCGGGTTTTGAAACTCCCAGCACTGACGGCTGTGTCGACGATGTCTTTGTCACCAGCTTTCGCGGAAATAACAACGGTTCCGATGCAAACGTTAAGAAGGAAGGTTTTGATAGTTTGATAGGTCTTCATTATTTTCTTTTTGGTGTTGGTGTTTTTTTTCGAATCGGTCGAAAAAGAAGACCGGGCCCGGTTTCGATTTATGACTTCACAGAGGTATTCGTAAACTTTCGGAATTTGGATTTCAGAAAATTAGATTTTTTTCAAAAACGCATTTCAACGGCAAAAGCACGACCTCAGCTCCCCAAATTGAATGAAGTGATTTTTTTTGAATCCAAAAACCCAAACCAGGCGAATACTGTGGTGATGAAAGCACCCAATCAAATCTCAGCTGGATCTTTCAGCCAAAAAATACTCTGCAGTCTCGCGATCGTCTTCATGGCGATCCCAGCCACACAAGCCGCCGACCCGGCTGAAGCCAAAACCATCGGGCGGTTCGTCCGTGAACAGGCTGACCTTTCCGGTTTTCTCCAACTCTTGGAAAAAACCGAAACGGGCTCTCTACTTTCCGAAAAAACCAACGTTCGATTCACTGTGTTTGCGCCGACTGACGCCGCAATCGCTAAACTTCCTGAAGGCGCGATCGAAACCCTGCTTGATCCAAAGAACGATGATCGCCTCGAAGAAGTCTTCGGGTTTCATGTGCTAGGCCGAGCTGAACCAGCGTTCGCCCTTGAGAAATATTCGCTGCTCCAAATGACGACCAGACAGTTTCTTAAAATTGATTATAAGGCTGGAAAGGTCGGCAACGCCACGCTATCAGGCCGTGTTATTCCTTGCTCAAACGGCATCGTTTATGTCATCGATGACGTCTTGATGCCCAACACAGATGACCTTTTTCAGCGACTGCAAAAAGACGGCCGATTCAAGATCTTCACCCGGGCGATCACCGCAAGCCGACAGGGCAAATTGTTTCAGAACATGCATTCTCGATACACGGTTTTCGCGCCGACAGATGACGCTTTTGGCAAGTTGCCCGCTGACTTTTTGGAGTCTCTCTTTCTTCCCGAAAACGATGAGCGTCTCGAAGACATTATCAAACACCACATTACGGAAGGCATCTTCGCCGCGGGAAAAGTGCCCAGTTATTCAAGTCTCGGCGTGACCGAAATTACGCCGATTTCAGCCTTTGGCCAGCAGCTCAATTTCAAAGTCCGCGACGGCAAACCCTCTATCGATGACGCCACTGTGCTCGAAACGGATTTGCCCAGCGCAAACGGCGTCATTCACGTCGTCGATTCCGTGCTTTCGCTCGCTGAAGAAAGCGTCATGGATCTCCTGAAAAAGGAAGAAAAATACAGCACTTTAGTGAAGCTACTCCAAGTCACGAGTCTCGACACTGCCGTCGCCTCCTCGTCTCAATTCACCGTTTTTGCGCCGTCCAACGCGGCGTGGGAAAAAAGCCCGTATCAAGCATGGATTAACGATCCGACGGGTGAAAATCGTGAGAAACTTTACGGCCTCATTTCCCGCCATGTCATCACCGGAAAGCACATCAGCGAGAATCCCCTTCCCTTCAACAAGCTCCGCACCATTCATGACGCGCCGATCTATTTGCTACGTGAAGACGGCCAATCCACCATCAGCGGGCTCAACATCGTAGAAACTGACCGCGAAGCATTCAATGGCTTGGTAAACGAAATTGACGGAGTCATTACAGACGGTCTCGAACTTCCCGAAGGTGACATTTCAGGAGTCGATGCGATCAAATTTCTGCAAGACAGCCTTGAGCAGGGTAAAACAATCTATGAAGAAGGTTCCCCTGAAAAAACGTGGCGTTTCTTTCACAAACAGGGCTACGAATTCCTCAGCAAATACAGCGAGTTCATAGACAAAGATAACAACCGTGCTTTTCGGACAGCCATCCGTGACGATCAGCCTGTGTATCGATTTTCAGCCGAAGCTTGGGATTCAAGAAATGCATTCCGCAATCTGTTGCGCAAAATCGAGCAGTCCGAAGATCGCCTCCTCGATCAATTTTTGATGCAGCGCCCCGCCGAAAAACGCTTCGGCCGCTAATCAAACCAAATCGATAAATCCGGGAGCGGGCGCGCGTCGCAAGCTTCCGGATTTTTGTTGTACAGGCTCAGCGATCAAAAAGCCGCCGAATGAAGCACAACAAAATTTCTATGAGGGATGACCGCTCAAACAGTCAAATTATGGAAGCTCTTTTCCGAATCTGAATCGGCCATCACTGGTTGGGTCCTAAAAACCGGGTTCACTTTTTCCCTTTCTTAGCCCGAGAAAATCGATTCCTGCGTTTCGCAGCGGCTGCTTCTGCATCAACTTCGGGAATCGGAGGCGGAGTTTCCTCCTTCGCGGGTGCTTTCGCTTTAGATTCCTCAACCGCAGCCATTTCTTCTGCCTCAGCGAAAGTTTGCTTCGCAGTTTCAGTTCGCGGATCGTCTTTGGCTTTTGCCTTTTTGATCTTCGGCGATTTCGATTTCCCTTTGAAACCAGAAAGTTCAGGAAACTTCCATCCAGTCCGGGTGACAAATGCATCAGCCAAAACCAAAAGTAAAATCAGCGTGAACAACCACGGCAAAAATCCGGAATAGATTCGCACTTCCGGCTTCTTCCACGCCTCGGTCAGTTCGAGAATTTCTTTTCCGCCACTCGCGTCCGCCGCCTGACGCAACTCGCCAATTCGGTCAGGATCAAACGCCCACTCGGCGCTGGTTCCTACCATGACAGGGCCAAATGGCAGTGCAACGTCGTTCACTTGCACGGCTCCGCGAATCAATTCGCCTTCGGCCACATCGGTTTTCACAGAGTAATGCCCTGGTGCCAGGCGATCCCACGTGAGACTTTCGGCGATCTCGCCGCGACTCGATCTGCTCAGGACAATCTTGGGCGGAACTTTCGCAAATCGATCGCTCCATTCGTCATCATCGTAAAGTAAATCGAGCGTCAATTCGGTGCCGTGCAGCTGCTGCCGAATTCCAATTCCCGGCGGCACATCGTCGCCCATCAACCAACGGCTGAAGGTTTGCACAAAGTCGCTCATTTCCGGCCACGCCCGGATTTTTTCGGAAAAATCACCGCCC
>JAOFXR010000093.1 GCA_028047635.1 Verrucomicrobiales bacterium | reverse complement strand
CAACCTGGGATCAACACAGCAAACTCGATTCAGAGTTAACCAAAAACACTCAAATTTCAGATCAACCCGTCGCAGCCCTACTTCAAGATCTGAAAGATCGCGGCCTTTTAGATGAAACCCTCGTTGTTTGGGGCGGCGAATTCGGCCGGACACCTCTCGGAGAAAACCGATCCGGCTTCAAAACCGTGACGGGACGGGATCATCACCCTTATTCATTCAGCATGTGGATGGCCGGAGGCGGTATCAAAGGCGGACAAACCCTCGGCTCAACCGACGAAATCGGATGGGGCGTCGAGAAAGACCCCGTTCACATCCACGATCTCCACGCGACCATTTTGCATCTCTTCGGATTTGATCATGAAGAGCTGACCTACCGCTTCCAGGGACGGGACTTCCGCCTCACCGATGTGCACGGCAAGGTCGTGAAGAAGCTGTTGGCGTGATTTATGACGGCGAAATGACACTCCTTCCGCTAAAAGATCCCTATTCCACGTCGATATCGATGATATCGGAATCCTGATCAGACTTCTTCTTTCCGAAGATATTCCCGATATCGAGACCGAAATAGGCAAGACAACTGATCAGTAGAGCTGCCGCGGCCGCTTCATCGAGGTTTCCAATGATGGGAAAGTTATCTGGAATCAACTCGATAACCCCAGCTCCGGGATTGAAGAGATAGACAGCACTCAGGGCTCCCAGAACCCCGACTGCAATTGCTTTGCCAACGCTTCTGGGCTCTTTCGAGTCGTCCTCAATAGTTTTTTGATTTTCCATGGTGCAATAATGCTGAAAAAAGTCAGATCACTCGACTACAAACAGCGTATATCATTGTAACGCATAACCAGGGCCCCGACTTTGTGAAATTTTTCACAAAGTCACCTTGACCCTTTAAAACGGCGCACCGATAGTCGATTTTTTGGTGCTCTGAATCACCCCCACGAGACACTCAAAACTGCCATGTCGAAGACTACCCGGGAAATTGAAATAAAGGATACGGCTGCCCGTTCCTCGGAACTCGAAGGCTATCAGCAGACTACCGATGATTTAGTCGGTGAAAAGCTGGTCCTGAACATGGGCCCATCACACCCCGCTACCCACGGTGTCTTGCGTCTTGTCCTCGAAATGGACGGCGAGGTGATTACGAAGGCAGATCCCGATATTGGTTTCCTTCACCGCGGCGACGAAAAGATCGCGGAGAACATGCAGTATAACCAGTTTGTACCGTATACAGACCGCCTCGATTACCTTGCTCCACTTGCAAGCAACGTGGCCTATGCCTGTGCGGTTGAAAAGCTGATGGGCTGGACGCTTCCCGCTCGTGGCCAGGCGATTCGCACGATCTGTTGTGAAATGTCCCGTATTTCAGCCCACCTGCTCGGGCTAGGCGCATACGCGATGGACGTCGGCGCAATGACCGTATTCCTCTACACTTTCGAACAGCGCGAAACAGTCTACAACCTTTGCGAGCAGCTCACCGGAGCGCGTTTTACGACAAGTTACACTCGTGTGGGAGGCCAAATCCGCGATTTACCGGATGGCTTCACCGATTCACTCCTCAAATTCTGTGACGAGCTTCTTCATTGTCTCGACGAGGTCGAAACACTGCTCAATCGCAACAAGATCTTCCTCGACCGAACCCGCGATGTCGGTGTTATCTCGAAAGAAGACGCGATCGCCTGGGGCCTGAGCGGTCCGAACCTCCGTGGTTCAGGCGTCGATCACGACGTCAGAAAAGCGAATCCCTACCTCGATTACGAGCGCTATGACTTTGAAATCCCCGTCGGTAGCGTCGGTGATTGCTTTGATCGCTATCTTGTCCGCATGGAGGAGATGAAACAGAGCGTCGGTATCCTCAAGCAAGCGGTCGCCGGTCTTCCTGATGGCCCAATCAATGTCGCTGACTGCAAAGAGCGCCTTCCAGACAAGGAGCGCGTTCTCATGAGCATGGAAGAGCTCATCCATCACTTTATCCTCGTGACAGAGGGCGTCGACGCCCCTGCCGGCGAAGTTTACTTCGGAGCGGAAAACCCGAAAGGTGAACTGGGATTCTACATCCACTCCAAAGGCGGCGGTGTCCCGTATCGCCTGAAAATCCGAGCACCCTCTTTCGTCAATCTGAGTATTCTCAGCACCCTTCTCCCCGGCAGCATGATGAGTGACTCTGTCTCCATCCTCGGCAGCCTCGATTTCGTGATGGGCGAATGTGACCGATAAAGAAATTTAGCCGCAAAACGATTAATCTAATGTCCTTCGAAGTCCCTACAGATCTGGAAAAAGAGATCGACGAACGCATCACCCACTATCCGGTGAGCAAGCGCTCGGCCGTGCTTCCAGTACTCCATGCGCTACAACACCATTTTGGCTTTCTTTCAGAAGAAGCTGTCGAATGGACGGCCGCCAAACTCGAACTGGAGCCGATCAAGGTCCTCGAGGTCGTTACTTTTTACCCCGGTTTCCGTCAGGAAGCGCCCGGTAAGTATCACATCCGCGTCTGCCGCACGCTCAGTTGCGCGATGGCAGGTAGCTACGAACTGATGGAGAACATTTGCGATAAAACCGGCATTGATCGTTCCGGTGTTACCCATCACAACCCTATCGCCGTCAGTCCTGACGGAAGATTCAGCATCGAATTCGCAGAGTGCCTTGCCAGCTGCGGAACCGGTCCTGTTTGCCTTGTCGAAGACGATTTCCATGAAGCCGTTTCCGACGTCGATTCACTCCTCAGCCAATATCCCTGACCTATGAGCAGCGTGATTTACAAAGAAGGCCGCGAGCCACATCCCAGAGAACACCGTGTCGTTTTCAAGAACGTCGACCGTGAGGGCTGGGATCCATCCATGGAGAGATACGTGAGCGAAGGCGGTTACGACCAGCTCAAGAAAGCCCTTACTCTCAAGCCGGGTGAAGTCACCGACGAGGTGAAGAAAGCCGGTCTGCGCGGACGCGGAGGAGCGGGTTTCCCTGCCGGGGTGAAGTGGGGATTTATTCCACCGACCAACGAAAAACCAGTCTATCTAATCTGTAATGCAGATGAGTCAGAGCCGGGCACGTTCAAGGATCGCTACATCATTCACCAGGATCCGCATCAGCTCATCGAGGGCATGGCCATCTCCTGTTTCGCCGTCGGCGCAAAGCTTGCTTACATTTACATTCGCGAGGAGTTCCCTGAAGGGGCTGCCATTCTCGAAACGGCGATTGAAGAGGCTCATAAGAAGGGCTTCCTCGGAAAAGACATTCAAGGATCGGGCTTTGACCTCGAAATCTACGTTCACCGTGGAGCCGGTGCTTATATCTGCGGAGAGGAAACCGGTCTCATTGAGTCACTCGAGGGAAAGCGCCCGTATCCACGAATCAAGCCGCCGTATTTCCCTGCTGCGATGGGCCTTTACCTCTGCCCCACGATCGTGAACAACGTCGAAACCCTTTGCCATGTGAAACACATCATGGAAATCGGCTCGGAAGCATGGTCCCAGACCGGCAAGCCGAACAATACCGGCACTCGAATCCTTTGCGTAAGCGGTGACGTCAAGAAGCCGGGCTATTACGAGGTTCAGGTCGGACACGTCACCATGGGCGAGTTGATCAACGATATTTGCGGTGGACTCAAAGACGGACGCGAGCTCAAAGCGGTTATCCCCGGTGGATCTTCCGCAAAAGTGCTTCGCGCCGGCGAAACCTTCAAGATAGGTCGCGGAGACGATGAGAAAGAGATTTCGATCTGGGATATCCCGATGGATTTTGATTCTCTCGCCGCCTGCGGTTCCATGGCCGGTTCCGGCGGGGTCATCGTAATCGATGACAGCCGCTCAATTAGCTGGGTCCTGAACAACATCAATAACTTCTACGCCCACGAATCCTGCGGACAGTGCACGCCATGTCGCGAAGGTTCACTTTGGATGAAGAAAATTACGGATCGAGTCGTCGCTGGAAAGGCTTCTCCTTCCGACATCGACACGCTTGACAGCGTTGCCCGCAACATCGATGGACGCACCATTTGCGCTTTCGGAGAGGCCTCATCCTGGCCAACAGAAAGCTTTATTGATAAGTTCCGTGACGAGCTCGTAGCTGATACCAATCCGGAGCTTGAAGGCGTCGTTGTGAACGCCGAAACCTTTACCGCTTCTGCCAATCTCTAATATGAGCGAGGAAAAGACAGATCTGATAGACGTGCAAATTGATGGTGTTTGGCACCAGTTCCCAAAAGGAACGCGCATGATCGAGGCCTGCAAGCAGGCTGGCGTTGAAGTGCCGCATTATTGCTATCACCCCAAACTGACTTCACCCGGCAACTGCCGCATGTGTCTCGTTGAAATGGGAATGCCTCCACGTCCCCGCCCGGGTGACGATCCAGCCGAGCCGGATGAGGACGGCCACCTTCCTATTTCCTGGATGCCTCGCCCCGTCATCGCCTGTGCGAATACGATCGGGCCGAACATGGGCATCAAAACGACCGGCAAACTCACCGAAGAATGCCGCGAAGGGGTCATGGAGCTACTCCTTGCCAACCATCCTCTCGATTGCCCGATTTGTGATCAGGCGGGTGAGTGTAGCCTTCAGGAATTCAGCGTTGAGCACGGAAAAGGCGAGTCTCGTTTCCGTGAGCAGAAAGTGAAGAAGCCGAAAAACGTCGAAGTAGGTCCCCGGATCCGCTTGGATGACGAACGTTGCATTATGTGCAGCCGTTGTGTTCGTTTCACCGATGAAATTGCAGACGATCCAGTCCTTGGATTCACCGATAGAGGCAGCCACACTGTTTTGACCGTTTATCCCGGTCGTGAACTGGCGAACAACTACTCGATGAATACCGTCGATATTTGTCCGGTCGGAGCGCTCACCTCGAATGACTTCCGTTTCCAGATGCGAGTCTGGTTCATGAAAGAGACGAACACGATCGACGTGAACTGCGCCACGGGTTGCAATATCACGGTTTTCGCTCGTCAGGGTAAGATTTACCGCATTACACCGCGTCAGAATAATGACGTGAACTCCGATTGGATGCCAGATTCGCACCGTCTCAATTTTCATTGGATCGAAAGCGAAGCTCGTCTCATCGAGCCATTGGTGAAGGATGGTGATCATCACCGCACAGCAACGTGGACCGAGGCGATGGCCACCACAGCCGATAAGCTCGGCACACTCGACGGCAGCGAGATCGCTGTGATTGCGTCCGCGCGGATGACCAATGAGGAACTCCTCATCACTGACCGCCTTGTGAAGCATCTCAACGCAGGTCACGTTGATACCGTGCCTCGCCTCGAAGAAAACGACGGTTACCTGATTGCCGCCGACCGCAACCCCAACACAAACGGAGTAAAACTCATTTTGGGATTGGAAGATCCAGGCTTACAACTTGACGCGATTCGCGAAGGAATCGATCAAGGCAGAATCAAAGGTCTCGTCGTGCTTCAGGAGAACCTCGTCACCGACGCAGGATTTTCAGAAGAACTCTTGAGTAAGCTCGACTTTCTCCTCACGACTTACCCGCTCGCCAATCCTACGGCTGACGTTGCGCACGTCGTTCTACCCAGTGCTGGCTGGGCTGAGAAAACGGGAACGATGATTAACGTGACCGGTCGCCTTCAGCGCCTCAACAAAGTAGTCGACGCCCCCGGCGCCACGCTTGAAACATGGGAAATCGTTCGCGATCTCATTCAATCGACTGGTGGCGGAAACGGCATCTACTCAGCAACTGACCTTTTCAAACAACTCGCTGAGCAAGTCTCCGAATTTTCCGGCATCAGCTGGGATCAAATTGGTGATCTCGGACTACCGCTCATCGAAACCGGCGAGACAATCCCACTACTCGAGCGCGAAAAAGAGCGT
>JAOFXR010000092.1 GCA_028047635.1 Verrucomicrobiales bacterium | reverse complement strand
GGTGGCAATTAGAAAAGGCGACAGGCATGCTGAAGTTTCAATTTCTGACCGGGGTGAGGGGATTCCCCGATCAGAGCGCCGGGCTGTCTTTCGTCGTTTCTATCGAGGAGATGTTCAACTCACGGGCGGCCAGAGAGGCGTTGGGTTGGGATTACCGATTTGTCGGCATTTGATTCGTCTCCCGAAAGGGGACATTCGCATTTCCAGCGGGCCTGACGGAAAAGGCGCTGTTTTTCTGGTTCGTTTACCGATCGCTGTATCATGAAATCACCGTCCTCTGTTCTAATTGTCGAAGATGACTCTACGCTGCGGCGGGTCGTGTCGGACAACTTTGTCAATCGCGGCTATTCGGTCGTAGGAGTTGAGGACGGAAATCGTGCGATCGAGGAGGCGATGGGGCGGCCCTTCGATTTGATTATACTCGATGTGATGCTGCCTCTCGCGAATGGTTATGAAGTGTGTCGTTATCTGAGGCAGGAAGGAATTGAAACCCCTATTATATTTCTTACTGCGAAAGGCGAGGAGTCGGATATTCTCCTCGGACTTGGCTTGGGGGGGGACGATTATCTTACGAAACCGTTCAATATTCGTGTCCTCCTCGCACGCGCGGAAGCGATTTTGCGCCGCTCAAATGAGATCACGAATGAAGAGAGTCCGGAGGCGAATTTTACTTTCGGTCGCTTCAGTCTTGAGGTCGGGGCGCGTAAATTGAGAGATCAAACGGGTCAACCGGTGAAGCTTTCCCCACGTGAGTATGACCTTCTTGAGTTCTTTCTCAGACACCGGGGCGAGGCGCTCCACCGCGATCGGATCATGGATCAGGTCTGGGGGCACGGCTCTCAAGTGACGCTCCGAAGTGTCGATCGGTTTGTGACGGCTTTGCGTCGAATTCTCGAAGATACGCCCGGGGAATTTATTGAGACGGTGCGGGAGTTTGGCTATCGTTTCCGCTGAGAAATCCTCTACGGAGGCATTGTGCACTGAATGTACTGAAAATGAGGCGGTTTGGCGTGCATTTCCGCTTGCCTGATGCGGTTTTTACCCGTTACTTTCGCCCCTCGCATCAAGCGGAGCCAGTATTATGGGTAAACAGCACAATAAAGTCGAAAAACGCACACGTCGCAAAAGTTATGTTAAGCGTCAAAGGGAAGCTGTGAAGGCTAACATCGCCTTGGCGAAGAAGTCCGGTACAAAGAAAAAGGCAGCCCCTAAAAAGGTAACGCCCGCTCCTGAAGTAGAAGCTGATGCGGAAGTATCAGCTGAAGAGGCAGCACCTGCGAAAAAGGCACCTGCGAAAAAGGCACCTGCCAAGAAAGCAGCCGCTAAAAAGAAGACCGCGACAAAGAAGGCACCCGCTAAAAAGGCAGCAGCCAAGAAAAAAGCTGCTACTAAAAAGACAGCTGAGAAAAAAGCTGACGAAGAGAAAAGCGAGGACAGCTGAAGCATTTCAACCGGGGATTAGCCTCGAACCAATTAGATGACGGCACGCCGATTAGGGTGTGACCGTCATTTTTTTTGCTCTGACCTAAAATCGCCACAATCGCATATAACACTTGTTAGTTTTAATTTTGCTCCAATCTTGAACGGCTTGTTCGCTATGAGATCTGCCATCCGTAAATCCATTTCCAGCATTTCTCTGATGCCTTTTCATCAGGGTGAAATGTTTCGTGTCTGGATAATGGGCAGGGGATAACGATCGATTGATACTCAAGAATCATTTTTCGCAAACCCTGCAAGCCATCCGGCTCTGCGGGGTTTTTTGTTTATATGGATCCCAAATCCAAGTCTCAAACCAGGGAGACGCTGCTCGAACAGTTGCGTGCGCTTCCCCGTGTGGTGTGGATTCTATTTGCGGGGCTTTTCATCCACCGCTTTGGAACTTTTGTGATTCCGTTCCTGACGCTGTTCCTTAAGGACACCGGGTATAAGACCAGTGAGATTGCTTCGGTTTTTGCGGCGCTCGCCTGCGGCGGGATTGGCGCGATGATTCTTGGCGGTCGTCTCAGTGATCTCATAGGGAGAAAAAACACGATGGCCGTTTCGCTTTTTGGAGGCGCGATCTCCATCTGTGATCGGCACGGGGCGTTTGCCATCGGTCAACTCATGTGACGGGTCGATGCCGAGACTGGCGTGGATCGTGGCGTGGAAATCGGCTAGCGGGACGGAGTCTTCGACGATTTTTTTGCTCAGCTCATCGGTGACTCCGTAGGCACCCTGATGATTCAATCCGCCGCCGGCGAGGACAAGACTGAAGCAGCTTCCCTGGTGCCCTCGACCGCCGCGACCATCGTAGCCGGCGGGTCTTCCGAACTCGGTTCCGATCGCGATGAGCGTTTTGTCGAGAATACCCTTTTTCTTTAGATCTCTCATCAGTGCTGACATCGCGGTGTCGAGTTCCTGAATGAGAAGGTGCAGGTTTTGCTGGCCTTCATTGTGTGCGTCCCAGCCGGAGCCGTTCATAAAATTGAGGTTGTGTGAGACTTCAATAAAGCGCACGCCCGACTCGACGAGCCGCCTTGCGAGAAGGCAGCGTTGGCCGAATTCCCCACCGTAATCATTACGAAGGTCCGCGGACTCCCCGAAGAGGTCAAAATGCTTCATGAAGTCAGGTCCGGCGAGTCGGAGCGCTTCTTCCTGAGCATCCCGATAGCGCCCCACAACAGAGTCTTCTGCGGAGCGTTCCATGAGGGGATCTAGCAGGGCGCGACGTCTTGCCGCACGATCACTGTCGACACCTGCGGCGCGGGTAAAGCCGGCGGGGCCACTTTCTGTGTCAGTTAAGTAAACGAAATTCCCTTTTGCTCCGAGAAAACCGGGACCACGACTCACGTTCGGATAGCCGATCAGCATGTAGGCGGGAACTTCAGGATTCACGGCGCCTTTTTGAGAAGCGACGATGGATCCGATCGACGGGTAGGTGATGCTTCCGGAGGTGGGGCGGCCGGTGTGAACCAGGTTCGTTGCTCTGGCATGCTCGTCGATCGCGCTGTGGTTCAGGGTGCGCACCGCGGTGAGCTCTTCAGCAAGTGCCCCAAGCTTGGGAAGGTGCTGACAGAACTCGACTCCGGGAACGGCGGTCTCGATTTTATCGTATTCGGAGCCTGACTTCTTCGGGCTCGCTTTGGAATCGCCTTTGCGCTTCGGGTCAAAGGTATCGATCTGAGCCATTCCACCTCCCAACCAAATGAAGATACAATGCTCAGCCTTGCCCTTCGGCATGTGCACCGTGTTCGACGCGCTGAGTAGTTCAGGGGACATCGCGGCCCCGGCTCCGAGAAGGGAACTCTGCTTGAGAAAATTACGACGGGATTTCATGATTTAGGGGCGCTTCGCGCCGTTAAAGGTAAAAGGTTAAAAGTTAAAGGTCGGTTGGGCTTTGGGGATACGTGACCGTTTTGCAAAATTCTTTCTACTAACTACTCTCTGCTTCCTCCTCGACGCCTACGGGGTGTAGATCCATTCCGGCGCATTGAGTAGGGCCCACAATACGTCTTCCATACGGTTGCGCCAATCTTCGCGCAGCGCATTGGTGTGAGGATCGCCGGCACGAACTTCCATTTGTCTGACGACAGCGAGTTCGTTGGCGCCTGGGTCGAGGTGGTTTGACCAGCTCAGGTAGCGCTCTCGTTCGCGCTTCTTCGCTGCGGGTTGCTCGCGGTCGGTTTTGGGGATGACTCTGTCTTCGTAACCGGAGGACAGGTAGCTAACATATTTTTCTTTCTCTGTCGGAGTTGGTTTCCGTGTCAGGAGGCGCATGTAAAGGCGATCCACGAGTGTTTCGACCGATTGATCTTCCATCACGAATGAGGTGATTCCGTGGTCTTCGCTCAATCGGGTGAGCCAGACTCCCATCGTTCCATTTGCGAGGATCGCGGGTTGAAGGACATTTTCGTCACTGTTTCTGACACTGACAGGATCCTGACGGGCACCTCTCCAGCCGAAGGTTTTCATGATACTGGAAACCGCCGTCACTTTCGGAAGTGAAAGGCTGGGGCGGTCTCGCTCATTGGAGGTCGATGCGAGCATCCAGGCGCGATCAGGTTTCCCAAGACTGATGGAGCTACTGAGTGCTCTCCCGCTGTCGATATCGAGAGTTACTTCACCGACATCGAATGGCTTTCCCGTAGCGCTGAAGAGTGAATCTACAATCTGCTCCGCCTGCAATCGGCGAGGCGCGGGTGCAATGTAGAGTGGACTCGCGTCCCTCAATGACGGGTCAGTGGTGCGCTGATAGGCATGGGAATTGAAGACGATTTTCGCGATCGCTTTGGTATCGTATCCGGAGGCGACCAATTCACGCCCGAGCCACTTCAAAAGTGCGGGGTGCGAGGCGCTGCTACTTTCCCAATCATGAACCGTCGCAATGATGCCGCGCCCCATGAGGCGTTGCCAGATACGATTTGCCATCACTTCAGCAAAGCGCTCATTCTCCGGTGCCGTGATGAGTGCTGCGAGAACGTCGCGTTTGCTATCAGGCGTTTGGGTGAGTGTGAGCGCGTTTTTCATGCTGGAGAATTGCTCGAAAGGCCAGGCCGGCTCCACCGTCGTTCCCGGCTTGAGGGTCACTTGGATGAGGGGCTTACGTTCGCGTTCATCCAGTTTCTCCATGGGGACACTACTCGTCATCGGGAGTTTGATGGAGTCCTGCTTTAGCATCGCAGCGATCTCAAAGAGGTCTTGCTGCATCCACTCGTGAGCAGTCGCATCATGGCAACGAGCGCATTTCATTTCGACTCCGAGAAACGCTGCGCTGACGATGATTCCTTTTGCCGCCATCGGCACATCGTTGCCCGAGGCGGTTCCAAATCCGCGTGGCCCGCCAAGTCGGTCACTGCCTTCCATACGGATCAGTTCGGTCACGAAAAGGTCGAGCGGCTTGTTGTCGATCAGTGATTCCTCAATCCACCAGCGGAAAGGTCCAGTGTTGTTGAGCGTAGGGTTGATGATGTTAGGATTCTCGGCGAGGACATCCTGCCAATAGCCCATCCAGTTGTCGGCCCACCGACTGTCTTTCAGAAAACGATCAATCGCGAGCGAGCGTCGCTTCGGTTCCGGGTCGTTCAGGAATTGGTCGATTTCAGCTTCCGTCGGCGGAACGCCCACGGTGTCGAGCGCGAGTCTTCTTAGAAAAGTGAGGTCACCCGTGAGGGGCGTTGGTTCAAAATTATCGACATTGAACTGAGGCCAGTTAGCTCCCTCTTCGACCCACTTTTCGAGCAAGGCAATTTCCTCTTCCGAGAGTGGATCACCTTTCGGTGGCATGATGTCGTCTTCGGCGTCGTGGTGGATTCGCCAGATCAGAGAACTCTCCTCGACTTTGCCCGGAGTAATCGCAGGCCCGTCGGCATCCCCACCCGCGAGTGATGCTTCAAGCGTGTCGAGACGCAAGCCGCCTTTGATTTTGCTTCCTTTGTGGCAGCTGTAACATTTCGCTTCGAGGAGTGGTTGGACTTCGTCAAAGTAACTGACTCCGCCCGCCGCCTTCTTGGTGGAGGCCGCCGACACCGTGGCGATCTGTGCTCCGATAAAGTGGTCCACTTCATTGTTTGACGGCAATCCATTGGCAAGTTCGGGAACTTGAATCGGTTCTTTCGAGTTGAGCCATTCTTTTGCTGCCTCCCGTCGCATCGACCAGTAGTCTTTGTGCTCGTTTCGTTTTTCCTCGCGGCGTCGGGCGTTTTCCTGATCGAGCCATGTCTGCTGCTGAGATTCGTAAGCGGTCCAGCCTTCGTCATTGTAGGCGATGCGTTCTTTCTCCGATGTGAGAAGTTCCCAGTATTCGCTGCCCTCCGGCGAGATCGCGACGACGGTTTCGCCGAATTCAGGACGGCGCCCTCCGCCTCCGATGAG
>JAOFXR010000091.1 GCA_028047635.1 Verrucomicrobiales bacterium | reverse complement strand
TACCGGGAACGGGGCTCCTTTGACGCAGCAGTGGATTTCGGTTGAGGATGAGTTGCGGTATATCCGGGTATTTTATCAGTTGGGTATCAGGATGATGCACCTGACCTATCAGCGGCGGAATATGATAGGCGACGGCTGCGGAGAGCCCGCCAATGCGGGGCTGAGTGATTTCGGCCGATCTGTGATTCAGGAAATGAACAAGGTGGGAGTGATTCCGGACTGCGCTCATTCGGGGTGGAAGACGAGTCTAGAGGCAGCGCAAATGTCCGAAGCTCCCTGTGTCGCGAGCCACACCATCGCCGGCGGCATTTATCCCCACATTCGAAGCAAGCCTGATGAAGTGATTAAGGCGATTGCGGATACGGACGGTCTCGTCGGGATTTGCTGCATTCCGTGGTACCTGAGGGGAGAGGGGAACATCAATGCGCTCCTCGATCACATCGATTACGTCGCGAAGAATTTCGGTGTGGACTACGTCGCGATCGGAACGGATATGGGATATAACTCGCAGAATGCAGGGGCGGAAAATAAGAAGGCCGCGGTTGCGAACTTGGGCCGTCGCAAGCGGGATGATTTTCGATCACTCTGGCCGAAAGATGATTTCAAACGCACTGCGGAAATGGCTGACAGCGTCGCGTGGACGAACTGGCCGCTTTTCACGGTAGGGCTCGTGATGCGAGGCTATACGGATGACGAAATCCGCAAGATCATCGGCGGCAATGTGATGCGCGTGGCGCGTGCGTCGATGAAGGAGTGACGTGATTTTCACGGTTTTTTATCTCGCCTGGTGGTCAGAGGGTTGTCGAGACTGTTTACATGAAACAGATGGTTTTGATTTTGAGTGTTTTCGCGATGTCTTCTTTTCCTGCGTTTTCGGAAGAAGAGAATCAGAGAGGTGAGCGGGGCGATCAATCGGCGCGGGGGAGCGAAGCCGCAGAAGGGCGACGCGACGCTGATCGCAAAAAGCAGGAACCCCGAAGAGAGGTGGTTGAAAAGGAGGAGAGGCAGGAGGTTGAGCGGGAGCGTCCTCAGCCGGGAAGAGAGCATACTGATGGAGAAGAGCGGATGAGAAAGGTTCGGCATATCCACGAGGCAGCTGAGAACCTTCAGATGGCTGGTATGACTCGCGAAGCGGCTGGTCTCAGAAACCACGCCGAAAATCTTGAGCGGGAGTGGCACGAATCACAGCGCCATCATCATGAAGGAGGGGACCAGGTGATGCGTCTTGAGCATCAAGTCCGTGAGCTTCACGAAGTGGTCAAAAATCTCCACCGCGAACTGGATGCGGTGCGCCGTGAATTGAGTGAGCGGAAAAAAGAGTAGTCTTTCTAGGCGTTTGTCAGCATTGGCATATCGACGCGGAAGAAATTCTCTTCGCCTGAGGTGGCGTCTTTTTCGACGAGTTCGAGGGGAAAGGCACTGTGCAGCTTTTCGGCGGTTGCTTCTGAGACGGTGAGGCGATTCTTATTTTTCAACCCCACTCTTTTACCTCGTTTGCCTGATCGATGACGAGTCGAACGGAGTCGCAGTCGACTTCATCGACGGGGCAGAGGAGCGGCCTCGTTGAAATTCCACGGTTCAGGTTTTCGGTTTGCTCACCCTCCGTTCGCTTCAGTTTGGTATCCGCAGCCTGGGATCTGAAATAATCAACGAGGGCCCCTTTGAGTGATTCCCGTTCTTCGAGTCCCTCGGCCATCTGGTCAGTTCTCCGAACTCATCGTTACTCTTCACCTCGAGGCGGGAGGAAAGATTGCCGCGTTCGATTCTTCTCACAAAATCCCTCAATTCAGTCAGTGGGAGGGTAACTTTTCTGGCTAGCCAGGCCGCTACCGCGGTTGCCATGCAGAGAGCGATGAGCATTGCAATGAGATCGCCGACAAGAAGTTGTTTCAAAAGCACTTCGATCCGATGGGACTCGATATCGGCTCCGAGGATGGCGACGGTATTTCCCTCTGAATCCTTGACGGGGGCGAATGCAGAAAGCCAGGTGCCGAAGGAATCGCGTGTGTAGACTTCGTCGACGCGAGCCTGCCCCAGAGGCGGTTTTCAAGTTCGTTCTCGAACTCGACGATGTCACCGAGGGCGGATCGATCCTTTCCTTTCTCTTCAGCATCAACGATATACTCCCAATCGCCATTCTCGAGTGGGCGGATTAGATACATGAAACTGATTGGCTGCGCGCCTTCCCCGTTGGCATCCTGAACCTCGCGGAGCTTGTTTCTCACTTCATTGTAAAGGGGCGAGAGGTCTTGATTAGCAGAGGTGAGCTGGGCCACTTTGTCCCCATCGACCCGAGGTGCGGTGCTGACCACCACCGACAGAACCTTTTCCTGGATCAGTCCGAATGCGAGCTTGTTGGCCTTGCGAAGGCTCATCCAAAGCAGGAGGCCGCAACTTACTCCCACGAGGAGGACGAGTAAGGTATGTAATTTTCGACGAAAAGGCACGATGGTGAAGAGTTTAGTGTGACGAGAGTCTACTGCATAAATTTCGATGCAGAAAAACCACAAACAGGTGAACTTTTCGGTGACTATTTAAGTTTTGCCTACTAAGTCGAAGTGTTGGTCTTTTGGAATTTTAACTCGTGAATCGCCCGGCTTTCATTGATTCCTTTTTGTTCGTATTGGGTAACGATTCGATATTGACTGAGTTCTGAACTCTCCACTTCGTTCCACCCTTTGCACGCCGAGAGGACGGATCGACAGTGGTTCGCGTAATCTTCGACGTCGGTGGTGATCAAAAGATGTCCGTTATCCAGCAATCGGTCATGAATGAGATCGACCATTCCCGGTTGGACGAGGCGCCTATGAGCATCTCCGGAATCCGGCCACGGATCGGGAAACTGGATCAACACGGCCTCAGCGATTTGGGATTGAAAGTGATCGGTTAGGACAAGCCGCGCATCGCCGCGCATCACCCTGATGTTTTCGAGGTGCGCCGCTTCCGCTTTGGCCATGGCCGCAGCAATTCCGGGACGGTGGACTTCGATCCCAAGCAGGCTCCGCTCGGGAAGTGCTTTCGCGAGTTTAATGAAATGATCTCCCATTCCGAATCCAATTTCGACAATGAGAGGACCACTCGTGGCTGGAAAATGTTCGGCGGGGATAATGACTTCGTCGAAACGATAGGGGAGGCCGTAAAGGGGCCACAAGTCTCTCTGCGCTCGCTTCTGGGCTCTCGTCAATTGCCCGCGGTTTCGCAGGTAACTGGGGGACCATCGTAATTTTCCGTTACGTTTCAGATTCGACATCACCCTACCTATCGACTGGATGAGCCCTCAAATCATCTCAATAGTGTATTTCTGAGTATCGATTCAATCGATGGTTTCTGCAATTATATCGATTGGTCATAGCGAGTGATTTCTGAGTAGGGTGCTGGTGAACCTAATTTGTTTTGCTATGGAATTCTTAGTGCTAGTCATCGGCGTTATTCTTTTGATCCTTGTGTCTACCCTCCTGTCCCGGGTGGGAGAGATGCAGGAAAAGGTGGATCATCTCAAGCGTGACCTTTCAAATGTATCGGCCCTCGTGCGTGCTTCAGCGACACGCGAGCGTTTTGAGAAGCTGAGGGATTCTTCGGAAGCAACGGAGAAACAGGAGGATGCGGCTGTTGCGGTTGAAGAGGGAAGGCCAACGGAAACCGTCCCGAAAGCGCCGGTAGACAAGCCCGTTCCGGAATCTGTTGATGAGTTGCCGCCCGTTTATGAAGGCGCGGCTCCGCCACCGCTTCCGCCGAAACAGGCTTTCGCCAAACCGGTCACGTCGCCCGCGGCCTCACCGGTTGCAACGAGTGAGCCCGGGAAACTGGAATCGGCGGCGAAAGAAGTGCTCGGCAAAATCTGGAACTGGATTGTCGTCGGTGAAGAGCATCGTCCCGCGAATGTCACGATGGAGTTTGCTGTCGCAACGACGTGGCTCCTGCGTTTGGGTGTTCTTATTCTCGTGATCGGAATCGGGTTCTTTTTGAAATATTCGATTGATCAGGGCCGCGTTGCGATAGCCTCGGTCGTGGCGACGGGATTGCTGGTTGTCGGACTCCGTCTATTCAACGGGCGATACGGGTTACTGGGGCAGGGCCTCGCCGGAGCGGGTATTTCCTCGCTCTATTTGAGCTTCTTTGCCGCCTACCAGGAAGGGCTCGTGGGTCCTTTGCCGACCTATGGGTTGATGGTTCTCGTGACGCTCGTGGCCGGGGTGATTGCGCTGCGCTTTAATTCGCTGCTTGTCGCGGTTCTAGGGATTCTCGGTGGTTACCTTACTCCGATGATGATAGAAACGAGCTCGCCGAGTGTGGTGATGCTGTTTGCTTATCTGCTCTTGTTAGGAGTCGGCGTGTTTTTCATGGCGAGGAAAAAGGAGTGGCGGTTGCTTCACTATCTCAGCTTCATCTGCACCTACAGTCTCGTCTGGACGGCTACAGAGAAAGGTTTCGCAGCCGAGCGCTTCTGGGAGTTCATTCCGTTCCTTCTCGCGTTCTTTGTGCTCTTCTCGACGGTGACGTTTCTTTATCACCTGATTCATCGGAAGAAGTCGACTTTGCTCGAAATTCTCTTCCTGTTCATTAATGCGGGCGTCTTCCTCTCATTTGCCGCGCACTACATGAACGAGACGTTTCAGAAGGAGGCGGTTGCGATTGTCACCATTACGCTGGCGCTCTTCTATGTGGGGCATATCTGGTTTTTCATGAAGCGAGGCATCCTCGACCGGGGCCTTCTCATGAGCTTTCTCGGCCTTGCTTCGTTCTTTGTGGCGATCACGCTGCCGCTCGTCCTCTCGGATGGTTGGGTGAATGTTAGTTGGTCAATTCAAGCCTTTGTGATGCTGTGGATTGCCTCGAAGATCAGCAGTGTCTTCCTGAGGCAGCTGGCCTACGTGCTCTATCTCATCGTTCTCGCGAGGTTTGCGATCTTTGATCTCTCCGATCAGTTCGGCAGCATCCATTCTTATATGGATGGGAAGCAGTATGCGCTGTACTTCGTTGAGCGTCTCATGATTCTCGGGGTGCCGATTGCCTCATTTTTTGCAGCCGGCTACCTCTTCGGGCGCAGTTCAGATCCGAAGAATCGTTGGATTGTGGGTGAGAAAAATGACGTGGTTCCCTGGTTTGGTCAGTCAAGGATGAGCCGGTTCTGTTTCTGGATCGTTCTTGCGCTCAGCTTCGTTTATCTCAATATGGAGGTTTTCCATACGGCGGAACATTTCTTCGATCCGTTTGTTCAGCCGGTTCATACATTGGTCTGGATTGGATTTGCGGCAATCTTGCTACGTGAATTGCTCGCCAATCGTGAAACTCTCGCGACTGCCTTTTTCTGGATTCTTTCCGTCGGCCTCGTCATCAAGGTGATTTTCGTCGACTTTTCTAGTTGGAGCTGCGGATACGAACTGGCTTTCCATAAGGATAGGTTTGTCTCTGGAATGGGGATGCGCCTCCTGGACTATGGGGCGCTTATCGGTTTTCTTCTCGTCGTCTGGCAATTTATGTTCAGAACCAGCGAGCGAAAACGAATGAGCAAGGTTTTCGGATACGCGGCTCTCGCTGCTATATTCTTATATTCGAGCCTCGAGGTGTGGACGGCGCTTTTTCAGTATCTTCCCCGTTTCAGAATGGGTGGTATTTCGATCTTCTGGGCTCTCTTTGCCCTGGCGTTGCTTCTCACTGGCATATCAAAACGGAAGTCCGCCATGCGTGGAATGGGATTACTGCTCCTCGGGGGTGTGATCCTGAAAGTGTTCTTCGTTGATCTGGCAGGGCTGGATCAACTCTATCGAATCGTTGCCTTCATTATCCTTGGGGTGGTCGTGCTCGCAGGATCCTTTCTTTATCTCAAATACCGACACCGCTTCGAAAAAGAGGAGCTTGTCGAATCTGATCAACCTGAAACTGCTGAATTATGATACGC
>JAOFXR010000090.1 GCA_028047635.1 Verrucomicrobiales bacterium | reverse complement strand
GCAATAAAATGGGAAGCAACGAAAGTCCCATTCCCGGCAAATTCTCATCCGATTGGCCGGCCCCTGCCGCCTCGATCGATTCGACAGGAAGGCTCACTGTCCACTTGGCGTTTGCGAAGTAGGCATAAAGAATTCCAGCGGACACCGTGAACATTCCGAGAACCAGACCACCTAGCATCATGCTGCCAATAGAAACTTGATCACCGAAAAAACTCGCCACGGTTAACGGACCCGGAGTCGGCGGAACAAGTGAATGAGCCATCGTCGCTCCCGCCACAATCGCAAGAATATAGAGCAGGTAATCCTTACCCGTTTTTCTAGCGAGAGCCTTAGCTAACGGAATTAATAAATAAAAGACTGTGTCAAAGAACACCGGAATACCGAGAGTGAAGGCGCTCGCGGCAAAGGCAATGGGAGTTCTCTTGAGCCCAAGACGCCCGAGAAGACTTTCAACAATCCGACGGGCACCACCGGAATCGAGAAGACACTTACCAATAATGGCCGCCATCGCAATGACGAGAGCGATACCACCACACCCCTTGCCAAACGCATTCATGACACGGGAAACAAACCAGGCCTTTGATTTTGATTCGGCTGCAGTGTGAGCAGGAAGTAACTCGAGAGGCAAAGCCCCCTCTTTCGTTGCGCCGACCACAGCCAATTCAGCACTGCTAAACTGAGCTTCGTAAATTGACTCTACCGGAGTGAGCCCTGCAACAACGAGGGCGGCAACAATCAACGAGACAAACGGATGCCAGCGCATCCAGATAATGCTGATCACAACGATCAGCATTCCCAAAAGTAATAGCGAGACAGAACCCATACACGCTCCGGTTTAGCGGATAAACCGAAACGTGACAATCATGAAGCGACTTCTTTCGCGTTCTTACTTCATGCTGGAAAATCTGGAATTGATCAGATCCTTAGCAGTCGCATCTCCGACCTTCTCCTTGGAAGAGTCGATCCACTTTTGCTCCAACTGATTTTTCGTAGGACGATCCGTTTCGTAGAAAACGCCAAACTTCCCTGGATACTGAAGAGTCGCTAATTGATAAGCGGCATTCTCATCAGAGACATCGTGTCTAGCGGCATCCTCTTCGGAGTCGTCCCACTTTTTCTCGTCAATCAATTCGAATTCGCCGCCTTTACGCGGGTTACCGTCATCAAAGACACCTGGATAGAAGACAACGCACTCTGAGAGAACTTCAACGACGCTGAATCCCGGATGCAAAATCGCACGCTCGAACACCTGCATCATATGCTTTACCTGGGCCGCATGAGTCCTCGCAACAAAAGAAGCCCCCCCATAAACCAACTTCTTCATCGGGTTGATCGGCTGATCGATTGCCCCCGTTGGATCGGTCTTCGACTTGAATCCCTGCGGACTCGTCGGTGAGGTCTGCTTTTTCGTAAGACCGTAAACAAAATTATCCATCACCACGTAAGTAAGGTTCACGTTCTTCCTCGCGGCGTGATCAAGATGGTTGCCACCAATTGAGTATCCGTCGCCGTCACCACCGAAGGCGAAAACGTGAAGGTCTGGGCGTGAGAGGCTTACACCGGAAGCCAATGGGAGCGCACGTCCGTGAATGAAGTGAACTCCATGCCCATTCACGAAATAGGGAAAACGGGACGAACAACCAATACCGGCGATCGTACAAATCTTTTCGTGTGGAATCTGGAGTTTTTCCAACACCTTGAAAAAGGCAGCAAGAACGGCGAAATCGCCACACCCGGGACACCACGTGGGGTGATCGGCCGAGAGATCCTTTTTAGTGAGTTTTTTAGGTTCAGCAGGAGCAGACATAGCAGTAAATGATAAAAAGTTCTAGGAAGGATCAGTGAGTTCAGCGAGACGCTCGATAATCTCGCGAATCTTGTAGTTGAGTCCGTCGGTCTTACAGATTGACCGGATTTTGGGATCACAGTATTGAGAGCGCAACAGTGTAGCGAGCTGTCCATTTCCGTAGAGCCCTTCGTCATTCATTTCGACGACAGCAACGTGTTTGTAGTTCGCAAAAACCGTATCAAGATTGTTAGGCATGGGATTCATGTGGCGAATGTGCATCGCTCCCACTTTGTGCCCCTTACCGCGCATCCTATTAACCGTCTCGCGAATAGGCCCCCAGGTGGACCCCCAACCGACAATCAAAATGTCGCCAGACTCGTCACCATGGACATCAGGTATCGGCAGACGATCACCAAGTGTCTTGAGCTTTTCACGTCTACGAGCATTCATTTTTGCATGAACCTCAGGACTTCCGCTGGGATGCCCCCACTCATCGTGTTCAAGACCCGTCACGACAGGAAATTTTCCTGCGGACATTGGAGTTCCCGGAGGTGCATGCTTCGTTAAACCGTCCAACGGATAAGGCTTGAAGTCTTCCCCGCGGGTTTCCTGATCCAAAACAGGCTCAATCACAACTTCGTCCATATCCGGCTGCGTAAACGCCTCGATCCGAGTCGCCAATGCCTGATCTGACAGAATAATAACGGGGCAACTAAACTCCCGAGCCAACATACAGGCCTCACGCCCGATGTAGAAGCAGTCTTCCACATCTTTGGGAGCAAGAACAATCCTGGGACTGTCTCCATGACTTCCGTAAATCCCCTGCATTAAATCACTCTGCTCAACACTGGTCGGCAACCCGGTACTCGGCCCTCCGCGCTGAACATTGATCACGACCAATGGAAGTTCAGCCATTGTTGCATAACTCAGCGCCTCCATTTTCAAAGATAAACCGGGACCTGAACTTCCCGTGATCGCTGTGTGCCCTGAGTAGGCAAATCCAAGCGCCATTGAAACAGCGGCGAGTTCGTCCTCACACTGAACAAAAAGACCTCCATACTTTGGCAACTCGCTTCGAAGTTGCTCCATGATTGTTGACCAGGGCGTGATCGGGTAGCCCGCGCCATAACGAACCCCACCAGCAAGCAGGCCGAGAGTCATCGCCGTATTACCGTCGGTCGTTACCTTGTCGACCCCTTCGCTCTTTCCTTCCTTGAGATCATACTGAACCTTGAGAACATCGCCTATCGGGTAGGCGTAGCCCGCATCGAATGCCAGCATCGCATTTCTTGCGACATCTTCACCTTTACGGCCAAACTGCTTCTCAATGAGAGTCACCAGCTTCTCGCGATTCAACTTAAATACCTGAGTCACCAGACCAAGAACAAAAATGTTCTTTCCCCGATCCCGGGCACTACCACCAATGGCTTCCACTGTGGTACTCGTGAAAGGAACGGCCACATGTGTTACGCCGTCGATTTCTTTGATCTCCTCGACATGGTCCGAATCGTAAAGGCAAATGCCCCCCTCTTTCAGCGAGTCGATATGGTTGTCGTAGCTGTGTTGATAAAACGCGAACAGGAAATCAGATTCATCCCCGGCTGAGAGAACCTCTCCTGATCCCAGGTGAACCTGAAAAATGGAGGGGCCACCCGAGATGGTAGACGGAATCGTCATATACGTCATCACTTCCCTGGCACTGCGCCCGGCAAGTCTGGCCAGAAACCCGCCGATGGTCTGAATACCATCTTGAGAGTTTCCAGCAAAGCGGATGACCGCATTTTGCAATTCAGTGATCCCTTCGCTACTGGAGGAGGGGCTTGCGCTTTTTTCGGGAGAATCCGAAGTCGCGGAGACAGTCATTTAATAAAGAAACTGGAGGAAATAATTATTTCTGGATAGTAAATCAGCCCGACCAAGAGAATGCAAAGAAAATGTCACTCAATTCGCGAAAGATTCGCGCTACTGGACCAAGTCCCTCGGAGGGAACTACTTGGCAGGATAAACGTAATTGCCCGGAGCATTAACCACCGGAGCGATCGAACGCGGCGGAGGAACGTCCCGTGCACTGTAGAGTTCCTCATCAGTCTCTGTGCGGTTAATCGGATTCCCTCCGGGATCGACTAGATTCACTGAGACAAAAATTACCAGAGCCCGCTTTTTCGATTCATTCGTCGAAGAGCGAAACGCGCGTCCGAGAACAGGAAGATCACCGATGAAAGGAACCTTGTCATTGGTAGTAGTAATCCCCTCCCCGTGAAGACCTCCAATCGCAATCGTCTGACCATCCCACACATCCACATTGGTCGTCTCCTTTACCGCATCAAAAACCGGCATCAGGATTTCATTGGGCGTCAAGACAATTGGACGCCCTGTTATATCTCTTGCGCCAGCGAAACTGAAAATAGGGGTCCCGTAGTTGATGAATCCTGCAAACTCGCTGAAGTCCAGGGTGATGTTAACATTCACACTGTGATTGTCCTGGGATACGGTCGGCTCTACCTCAACTACTTTCCCAAGACGTCTCGTCTCAAAGGCAGTAGGAGTCGCAGGAGTCACAGGGATCCTATTCGGATCAACGGTCGTCGCAACTCCGGCAATGATGCCCCCTAACTGATTGGGGATCTCAGGCGGATCATACTCCGTAGGATAAATGAACTCTCGAGCCTGCTCGATCTTAGCAATCTGCCCCGGCTTGGTAGGCACCGAGATATCGCAAAGCGTATCACTCCCTTTTAACTGACTCAACCCTCGCAAAACCATTTGAAACTGAGGATCGGTAAATACGCCGGCAATTCCAAAAATTCCCGGAGCCTTCGTCGAGCCTCCGCCTCCGCCGCCGCCCTGCAATAAATCGTCAACCGTTTGAGCACCGCTGACATCGCCTGTTCTGAGGCCGGATGTCACAGGATTGAGACCAACCGGAGCCCCGGAAGGCAGCGTGAATGGATAATCGAAGCCATTGGTCGCGGCACCATTGCCGTCGGTTCCGCCACCAGCAAACACGCGGGGATTTGAACCTAAGTTGGACGGCCCTAAAAGGAAATCCATTCCGAGCTGGTTCAGTGCTGTTGACTCAATCGAGATCATCTTAACACTCACCATCACCATCTTATCTCCACCAGCTTTCGCCATGGCGATCAGACCTTCGATAGCTCTTTGCTGATCCACCGTATTTCTTACCACCAGCTTACTTGTCGCAGGGATATATCGAGCATTGGATCCTTCACCGAAGGTAATCCCACTCTTAATCAGATATTCCCTCGCTGTAATTCGCTTCACAAGACCGCCACCACCTGCGGCATCAGGAGCAGCAAAGGGATCAACTGGTCCTGCCGCTGCATTTCCATCCCCCTTTCCGGAGATAAACCCGGGTGGTACGACGTACGACCTCGTAATAAGCGTCCCTTCCGTATCTGAAGCCATCGGAACCACCGTCACCGCAAAAGCATCAACCCGGTACTTCATGTTCACCTGGCCGGTCACATACTTAAGAGCCACCCCAAGAGGAATATTTGAGATCTTCACGGAAAGACTCCTTTCAGAAGGGTCAACCCCACTTGCATCCGGAGCGCTCTCAACCACGATGTTCACTCCCCGCTTCAATGGATCCAATTCAGTTACATCCAAGTCCTGAGATTTCTGAGTGAGAAACTGGAGCACATCAAGAAGACGGGCATTATTAAATTCAAGCTTGGGAATAACAATATTCTTGAGCTTTTGCTCAATCCCCAAACTTCCGCTCACGGCCACCTCTGACTGAACGATGTCCATATCAGCGCCGGAGTCCACCTGAGGAACAGGAGACTCCCAGGCGGCTGCGACCTCTCTGAGAAGTTTCGAACGGGTATGATTGTATGCGGCGTCAGTATAGTTCAGCTTATGACGCTCAACGTTTTCGAGCCCACGTCGCGCGGCTGTATTATATGGATCGACCGTCAATACCTCATGGTAAGACCGCTCAGCTCTGTCATAATCGCCGAGTTCAAGATACCCTTTCCCCTCGATAAGCTTGCTGTTCACCGCCTCAATCGCACGCAGATGTTGCGGCGACATTGCCTGATTATAGCGGTGATCATGGGAACGTATATCCGCTAAGACCTTTTTAACCTCCGGATCGGGAATCGAATCAGGAACGCCCGAGTTCTCAGCCAGTAAGGTAACCGAAGCCAGTGTCGCCTCCGCCTCGGCCCACTTGGCCTCTGAGATCAGGACTTTG
>JAOFXR010000009.1 GCA_028047635.1 Verrucomicrobiales bacterium | reverse complement strand
GGTGAAGGAAAACGGCGCCTCTTTCTGGATCGATTTTGGATCCGGGTATTCGTCAGGGATTTTTCTGGATCAGCGCCTCAATCGCAGGCGGGTGGGGAAGTCGGTTCGTGCTGGTGATGCTGTTTTGAATACGTTCGCATACACTGGCGGATTTTCGGTGATGGCGGCGAAGGCGGGAGCGACCACGACGACGGCAGATCTTTCAAAAACTTATCTCGACTGGACCTGGGATAATTTTTCACTGAATGGACTCGAGCCTGATGAGCACTTCGGGGTGAAGGGCGATGCGTTTGAATGGCTCAAGACGTTTGGGCGGCAGGGGCGGCGGTTTCACGGAGTGGTTCTCGATCCTCCGACTTTTTCCCGAAACAAAAAGGGGACCTTCAGCACAGATAAAGATTATGCCGCGCTGACGGAGCGGGCCGCAGCGATTGTTGAGCCAAAAGGCTGGATTCTTGCCTGCGCCAATACCCATCGGCTCACCGATTCTCAATTTCAGAGGGATGTGATTGCGGGCGTCAAGCAAGCGGGCCGAAGCGTAATCTCCTGCGAAAGGCTGGCGATGCCTCCTGAATTCCATCGCGACGAGTATTTGAAATCGCTCTGGGTTGTTGTTCAGTAGCGTCCCGCCAACTCTGGAGGCTGATTATGCGCATTATCCGATATACCCAAAAGAATTACCAATCTGCGATTCGTAAACTGGATCGCCGTTCGGCTCCTCCGGCAGGAGTGGAAGCTATTGTCAAAGGCATCATCGAAGAGGTGTCCGCCAAAGGTGACAAGGCTTTGATCGAGCTCTCCAACAAGTTCGACAAGGCTGGTTTCAAGGCTCCGAAAGACTTGCGAGTGACGGATGCTGAGCTCTCGGCGGCGGGTGATGCTGTCGATGCTGAGACTAAGAAGGCGATCGCCGCGTCACGGAAAAACGTGATTAGTTTTGCGAAGCGGAGCCTTCGGAAGGACTGGGCAGGGAAGAACAGTCAGGGTGCCGAAGTGGGCGAGCGTTACCTTCCGTTTCAGCGGGTCGGAATTTACGTTCCCGGTGGATCAGCTCCTTTGGTGTCTACTTCGAACATGACCGTTTGCCTCGCGGCGGCGGCGGGATGTCCTGAGATTGTGGTGATGACGCCTCCCGGTCCTGATGGATCGGTTCACCCCGCATTGCTCTATGCACTGAAAGAAGCGGGAGCAACAGAGGTCTATAAAGTGGGGGGCGCTCAGGGGATGGCTGCGATGTCGATTGGAACAAAAACGATCAAGCCGGTTCTGAAGGTGTATGGCCCGGGGAATTCATTCGTGGTTGAGGCGAAGCGCCAGCTTTTCGGCGTTGTTGCAGTTGATCTTTTACCTGGACCGAGTGAGGTCGTGACACTGGCTGACAGCAG
The DNA here is from genome assembly GCA_028047635.1 of Verrucomicrobiales bacterium. GTDB lineage: Bacteria > Verrucomicrobiota > Verrucomicrobiia > Verrucomicrobiales > DEV007 > Arctic95D-9. Next base: position 84,050 of record JAOFXR010000009.1, on the reverse strand, counting down.
CGGAAAGGCGAGCTACATCGCAGCCGATATGTTGGCACAGGCGGAACACGGCGGTGATAGCATCATGGGATTCATCACGGATTCGGAGAAATTACTCGATGAGGTCAACGAGGAGATTAATTCTCAGATCAAGACCTTGAGTCGTCAGGCGCAGTTGAAAAAAGCGCTCAGAGATGGTGCGTGGATGATTTTAGTCGAGTCGCTCGACGAAGGAGTTGAGCTGGTGAACGCCTTTGCTCCGGAGCACCTTTCGCTCATCACTCGTCGCGAGAAGACGATTGTTCCAAAGATCACGACTTCGGGGGCGATTTTTATCGGGAATTACTCTCCGGTAGCGGTCGGTGATTTTCTTGCAGGACCGAGCCATGAGTTACCGACTGGCGGAGCGGGTAAATCGTTTCCCGGTCTCACCGTGGATATGTTTCAGCGCCGCACCAGCATTGTGAAGCTAGACCGCGAGTCGATTAAGAAATCAGCGCCGATTGTGGAAGCTTTTGCGCGAGTCGAGGGGCTTGATGCGCACGGACGATCGGCGACGATTCGAGTCGAGAAGTGAAGATCTGGTGGGCTTCGCCATCCCTCGGAGAGTGATGGCTACTCAGGGGAATACCAGCGGCCTAACTTTCCTACGATGACCCGTTTCAGCTCGGTGATGTCGGCTTCGCCGGAAATGCGATGCACGATCTCGCCGCCCGGAGCAATCAGAACGGTATGGGGCATGGTTCCCTGCCATTCAGGATCGAGTGCTTCGGCGAGGGCGTCGGTGTCGCCGTCGAAGAGGTAATTATTGGTCGTGCGGCCTTCTTCTTTTGTTGAGAGTTCCGTCAGCTTTGGTATCGCGGCATTGAATTGCTTTAAGAGTCGGGTTGCCTTTTCGTTGGCATCAGGCGAGTCGGTGCTGATCGTGATCATGTCGAAGCCGCGGGTTTCGAACTGTCTTCCAATTTCGACAAGGCCGGACATTTCAGCAAGACAGGGGCCGCACCAGGTGGCCCAGAGATTCACTAGCCTGAGTTTGTCTGTCTTGTTTTCCCGAAGCACTTCCACTCCCGTCGCATCGATGGATTCAATCGTCACTTCCTTCGCGGCGAATTCCTCGTCATATTTGACAACAATGTCGCGTTTGTAGGCCCATTTCGTTGAGCAGCCGTGCGCGCGGGTTTTTGGCGTGGAGACTTCATTACCTGCGAGGAGTTCGTCGATCGCGATGCGGGCATCATGCGTTTTGATGGTGGCGGGATCACCGAATTTGGAATCATCGATTCGACCGACGTAGCGAAGAATTCGTTCTTTATCGAAGATGAAGAGATGCGGTGTTGCCATCGCTCCGAACGCTTTTGACACTTCCTGAGTTTCTCCGTCGTAAAGGAATGGGAAATTGAACTCGTTGTCGATGGCATGTTTTCTCATGTCTTCGAGAGTGTCTCCGTAAACCGAGTAACCGAGTTCATTGAGCCGAACCGAGAGCGGGTCGTTGGGCGAAATGGCGACCAGTTGAAAGCTCTTGTCAGCGTAATCGCTCACGAGTTGCTTGACGCGGGATTCAGCCCCCTGCGCGCTCGGGCAGTGATTGCAGGTGAAGAGTATGGCGAGAATATCGGCCTCGGAATATTCGGCGAGCGTGTGGTTCCTTCCATCGACTCCGGGAAGATCAAATTCGGGCGCCGTGGCTCCCGGTTCGATCGTTTTGACACCTTCGGGGGGAGGTGGGGCCGCCGAAGCGACGGCATAAATCGACAATGCGGCGACGAGAAAAAGAGACGTTTTCATGGCAAATGAAGTTCGATACTAATTAGTTGGATGCCGCACTAGCAGCCGCATTTGCTTCCATCGTGGTAATCAAATTTTTGAAGTCGCTCATGAATTCTTCTCCCAATTCGTGGGTGATGTGTTCTTTCACAAACTGAAGCATCCCGGCTGCGCCCGCTGACGGATCAATGTATTGAAATTGATCTTTCAGTTTTGCCCATTTCAAGCGGGGCAGTTCTTCGCGGATAAAGTCATCCTTGTCATGTGAATTCATCATGTCGCTGCGATCGCCTTTAACCAAATCCTGCAGGGCACGTTTTTTGGCTCCTGCATTTCGATCGCCCTCTGCGAGGCGAAGTTCACGTTCCGCATCCTCCATCGCCGTGTTGAGGGATTGTGCGAGGCGCGTCTGCTGTTCGATGCGCATATCCCAAGCCTTCATAAGTCCTGCCGGGTTGTTGTCTCGAAGGTGGGGAAGAATCGTTTTATTGTAAATACCTCTGATGCTGTAGGGGACTGATTCCCAGTTTCTGTTCTTACCGAGTAGCGCCTCGAGATTGTAGGCTTTCGCAAAGTTCGAATTGGCGACTGATTGCAGCACTTCGTTCGTGGGAAGCTCTTTCATGCGACTGAGGCCGTCGACATAACTGAGAATTGATGGGAAAACATCTTCGATCTTCTCGGCTTCTGCCGCCTGGCAGCTTAGACCGACATATTTCAGCTCAATCATTAGTGACTCAAGGAAGCGGTCATCGCGGGCTTTCTCAGAGTTTCCGTCTTTCCACTCTCTGAACTCGGACTCTTTTCTTTCCTCTCGATCAAAGACGATCAATTTGGTGCACTTTTCCCAGAGCTCGAATGCGGCTTTGGGATCTGAAGAAGCGCGAAGAAAGACATCACCGGCGCTGGCATTTCTTTGGGAAAGGTGAGCCGCTTGCTCTTCCTCCAGCGCTTTGAGCTGCTTCTTAAGATTTGCAATCTGATCCGGAGTGATCGCCGGAGTCTGAGCAGAGACTGAGGCAAGTGGGAGGAACGTTGCCAATAGCAGCAAGCGGAGGGTTTTCATTTGGACATTTTAGATAAAAAGCATTTCGCTGACAATCCTGAAAACACACTCCTTTGTGTCTGAATAATTGCTCAAATAGTCCGTCGAACGGAAATTAACGCTTGGCTGAAACGTCAGTGTGTCTAATGATGTCTTAGGCGCCGGAAAATACTGCCACGAAATGCCAGTCTGCCTTGAACAACTATTCCCATTAGGGGGAACTGAGATGAACTATTGCGCCACCGCTTTGAGTGAATGGTGGAGCCGTGGCATTGAGTCGGGATCGACCTGGATCGCCCTTGCGGTAATCTTCGCCGGTTTTGGTGGTCTCGTTTTCGGTTGGCTTATTGGCCGTCCCAGTGCGGCTGAGCGCAAAGAGGTCGCGGAAAGTGACAATTATCCGCTCGCGGAAGCGGCGCTTCGCTGGAGGCATGAAAAACTGATCCTTACCGAGCGGCAACAGCGTGAAGCGGGGGAGCGTGTTTCCCGGTTTTCAGAGTTTTTGCGGGAAAAACCGGCGAATCCGTCACTGGGTTATGCCGCGAGTCTTTTTTCTCTGACGGAAGCGGTCAGGGAGGGGCGTCAGACAGTCGGAACCGATTTTTCCCGTTTAAAGATGGTGGGCGAGCAGCTTTCTATCATCCAAGCGCAGGAAGGAGCTCCGAGGCCTGACACGATCGATGCCTGCCAGGGTATGGCGGTTAAACAAGTCGAAAATCTGGTTCAGAGTCGCGAGGTTCTCAAAGGGGTCAGTACTCTCGTTTTGCCATTGGAGGAGGAACTCCTCTCGGGGAAAGAATTCACTTCAGAATCAGTGTTACAGGCTCGTGAGGTTCTGGGAGAGGCGAAAATTCTCGCAGGAACGTTGTCGCCGGGCTGGGAAGTGGCATCGGCGGAAACCGATCGTCAAATTGGCGACTCGCTTAAGGCGGGGAAAGAGGCTGAATTTGATTCTATTGCTTCAATTCTCCTGGTTTATGGTTCCGTGAGCAGTTCTCTTGCTTCTGACCGGAGCCGCGCTCTGAGTTTGCGAATTCAAGAGACCCTGGACGAGCTGGGTAGCGCATTTCTTGAGACACCTGCGGAAGAGGTAAGTGAGACGGACCATTCGAACGGGGAATTGCCCAAGGAGGAACCGCCTGCGCGAAAGGAGGTGTCCGTTGATGAAGGATTTAAGCCGGCGATGGGGTTGCTGGGTTCCGCCGCAAAATCATGGGAGAATCCTTTTCTGGATCTGGCGCCTGATGATGGGTTCAGAGCTCCGGCATCGATTGGGGAGGTCGATGCCTCTGCGTCCAAGGATACGGCTCCGATTCAGTTGCCTTTGAAAAAGACGGCGCGAGTCAGTGGCTTCAGGGATCTAACGAAAGAGCGGCCTGATCAGGTTCCGGAAGTGACTTCCGCGGAAAGTGAGCCGGTTTCTGAAGGGTCTGATTCGGATCACCTCGTGCTTTTTCGATCGAATGATGTGGGGATTTGGGGGGAGACGGTTTATCGCGGAGCGAATTGCCGAGCGAGGTCGCTGGAGGTAATTCCTGACTGGGCGGAGTGGATTTCGATGGAGCGGCTTGATACTCGTGAGCGGGTTTTCGTGCGAATGGATGGCGCCAGTTTCGATACTCTCGACGATTCGACCTCGATTGGATTTAACGCTTCGAACGAACTATTTTATGGGGCGCGGCATCTGGGTTTCTTCTCTGAAGCTTGTTCCAATGAGGTTGAGACCCGTTTTACCTACGGCGGGTGGGGTTTTGGTCACCGGCTCTCTCCTGGAGGGAGTTCCGCCGAATCGCTTCAAGCCGTTGGGTGGGAGGGGAAAGAAATTCCTTCAGACACGATTTTCGAGATTTGCCTGCACCGTGAATTACCGGAGCAAGGGGTGCAGGACAGGGTTTTAAACCAAGGGTAAAAGGATCGGTGGAAAAAAGTGCGGTGTTCGAGTAAATTCGAACTCCCGTTATCGACCCTTTGCCCTCCATTCCGAACTTTGAAATCATTGGCCGCATTGGTGGCGGTGCCTATGGTGAGGTCTATCTGGGGCGAACCGTGACTGGAATGTATCGCGCTGTCAAAGTGGTAAGGCGCGAGGATTTTGAATTTGAACGCACCTTCGAGCGTGAATTTGAGGGAATTCAGAAGTACGAAAAAGTATCTCAGGATCACCCCGGATTGGTTGATGTGCTTCACGTGGGACGGGATGATGCAGCGGGATTCTATTACTATGTAATGGAGCTTGCTGACGATGAAGACGGTTTCGAGGAGGAAATAGACGCGGAGACCTACAAGCCGCGAACGTTGTCTTCCGATTTGCGAAAACACCCGGGGCGGTCGGTTTCTGAATGTGTTAATCATGGCGTTTCACTGGCGGGGGCACTGGGGCACTTGCATCAGGCGGGGCTCACCCATCGAGACGTGAAACCCTCGAACATTATTTTTGTGAAAGGGAAACCTAAGCTGGCTGATGTAGGTTTGGTTGCTGCCAGTGGGCAGCGCACCTATGTGGGAACCGAGGGTTATGTGCCGCCGGAAGGCCCGGGAACGAGTTCTGCCGATCTCTATTCTCTTGCGATGGTGCTCTACGAAATGCACACGGGGAAAGACCGGCTCGATTTTCCCGAACTACCGACCAACCTCGAGATTCCTCCGACGGTCAATCGGGATGAATGGCGATCACTCAATGCCGCCATTTGCAGGGCCGGATCTCCGGACCCTCGAAAGCGCTTCGAGTCGGCGCATGTGTTTGCCAAAGCTCTTGCCTCAGTGACGGGACTGGACGGCGGGCAGTCCCGTCGAAGCGGTGCCAGCGCGGGTAAGAAGTTCGTGATCGCGATGTTCATGGTCACTTTTCTGGTTGGGATTGGCTATGGAGGATACTGGCTCTGGAAGGATAATGCCTCATTTCTGGCCACGAATGGTGGAAGTTTTGTGTTCAGTAATCAAGGCAAGGACAAGGGAGATGATCCTCGTGTCATTGAGGAGGTTGTTGTTGTTGGGCCTGATGGTGAGACGGGCGAGTCAGGGATCGTTGAATTCCCCGGCGATGACCCTATTGAGACGGGTATCATTATCACTGATCGGCCGTCGGATTCCGGGAAGGACAAGAGCAAAGGCGCTAAGGGAGATACCGAAACGGTTGCTACTGTGGTGCCGATTGAAGAAAGCGTTTCGCAGGGGCAGGTGAAAATTATGAGCCAACCAAGCAATGCGAGCGTCTTTATCGACGGGGAAGACCAGGGTCGAACGGAGACGCGTCTTTTCAGTCTGGATGTCGGTGATGTGGATGTGGTTGTGAAAAAAGAGGGTTATCTCGACTGGAAAGATACCTGGACGGTGAAGGAGGGTTTTCAGGTGATTTTATCTAAGTTGGTTCAGGATCGCAGTCCGATACCGGGAGAGCCGTGGGTCAATTCCCTTGGGATGCCATTTATCCCCGAGGGTGAAAGTGGCCATTACCTTTCGACCGGGTTGGTCTCAGTCGCTCTTTTTGATCAATTTGCTGAGGAGGTTGAGAGGCAGTATCCGAGAACCTCAACGAATGAGATTGCTTTCGTTTCAGACTATTTGATTCGTCAGGCTTTTTGCGAGTGGATGACGGAAAAGGATCGGCAAGTTGGATTCCTCAAAGAGGGGTGGTATTACCGGCCGCAGAAAAGTGAGAGTGAGTTGGATCACTCTTTTCGCTGTTATCTCGATAATGACGCCGGGGTTCTCATTTTAAATTCAGTTCCTGAAGGCGCTGCTGTTTTACTCGGTGAAAAACATCTCGGCGTGACGCCACTGGTCTACAGCGAAATGCGGCGGGGGCTTTACGCGGTCGATGTGTTTTTGCCGGGCTACGAAGTGGCTACGGTTTCGGGGGAGGTCGATGTTCAGGAGCCAATCGCAAAAATAATCGAATTAGTTCGCGATGCGTCGATCATTTACGGAGAGCCCTGGAAGAACAGTCAGGAGATGAAATTGGTTCCGGTCGGAAAGCTGATGGTTGCTGCCTTTGAAACGCGGATCAGTGATTTTCGTGAATTCCGCTCAGGAGTCGAAAATGGTATCCCTTTCGTTCCCATAGTGGGCCGTACGATGGATCACCCGCAGGCGATTGATCTTGCCGGGGCGATCGCATTTTGCGAATGGCTCACCGAGAAGGAGCGGGCGCTGAGCTTGATTCGTCCCTGGCAGCGTTATCGACTTCCGACCGATATCGAATGGAGCCAATTGGCGGGGGTAACCGGGGAGACGGGATCGACTCCGGAGGAACGCAGTTTTCAAGTCGTGCCGGGATATCCGTGGGGCACAGCATGGCCTCCGCCTGAAGGTGCGGGCAATTACTCTGACGAAGCGGCGGCGAACTCATTCGGAGGGGGCGTGATCGAAGGTTACAATGATCACTATGAGAGGACTTCGCCGGTTGGCTCTTTTGCTCCGACTAAAAGTGGTCTTTACGATCTTGGAGGAAACGTTTGGGAGTGGGTTACGGATCGTTACGATGGCGATGCCAGTAATTACCGGGTTCTGCGCGGCGGTGGTTGGAATACCTACGATGGGACGATGTTAAAATGGAGTTATCGGAACGTAGTTCCTGATGGCGTCAATGAATCCTACTACGGGTTCCGCTATGTGTTGGAAGATACGGGCCGGCCTGACGAATAGCGTCGGTCCTGAAGTAGCAGGTATAATTGTGGAGTCTATCGGGGCGAAGGCTGCGAACCTCACTCGGCGAGTGACGACGACGTAGGATTCTATCTCCGGGAGAATCACGGAGACTCCCGCATTTGCCCGGCGAATGACTTTTCACGCTCAATCCTCTTGGGTGTGCGGAGTGCAAGGGGTGCGCGGCAAGAATGCTGTTGTGTTTTATCTTTGGGAACCGCTTTAAATCCGGTTGATATTAGGGCTGCGATTTCGATACTGTGGCATGTCCTTTTCCCGAATTGTCGATATCCTCAAAAGCGAATCCGAACCCGGAGATGTCACCGTCAACGGCTGGGTTCGAACGAAGCGGGATTCCAAGGCCTTCTCCTTCATCGAAGTGAACGATGGTAGCTGTCTCGCCAATATTCAGGTGATTGCTGATGCGACGCTCGCAGGATACGAAGAAAATGTCGTTCCGCTGAAGACAGGCGCATCGCTGACTTTGAATGGTAAAGTGGTTCGTTCCCAGGGCAAGGGGCAGCAATGGGAAATCCAGGCAAGCTCTGTCGAGATGCTTGGTGCGGCAGAAGAGGACTACCCGCTTCAGAAAAAGGGGCACTCGATGGAGTTCATGCGCTCGATCGCCCATTTGCGTCCGCGGTCCAATCTCTTCGGGGCTGTCTTTCGCGTTCGCAGTCGGATGGCTTACGCGATCCACCAGTTTTTTCAGGAGCGGGGATTTTTCTATGTTCACACGCCGATTATCACTTCGTCAGACTGCGAGGGGGCAGGAGAAATGTTTCGGGTCGTGACGATGGATGGTGAAGAAGTGAAAACCGGTGAAGAGGAGTTTTTCCAGAAGCCGGCTTACCTCACCGTGAGCGGTCAGCTCGAAGGAGAAACTTTTGCGTGTGCCCTTTCCAATATTTATACTTTTGGGCCGACGTTTCGCGCTGAGAACTCACACACTTCCCGCCATGCTTCCGAATTCTGGATGGTCGAGCCTGAGATTGCGTTCTGTGATCTCGAAGGGGACATGAACCTTGCTGAAGAAATGATTAAATACCTGGTCAATGACGCACTCGAGACCTGCGCGGATGACTTGGCTTTCTTCAATCAGTTTGTGGACAAAGGGCTCGTCGATAGGCTCCAGTTTGTGCGGGACCGCACCTTTGAGCGAATCACTTATACGGATGCGGTTGAGTTGCTACAGGCGAGCGGGAAGAAGTTCGAGTATCCGGTTGAGTACGGACACAACCTCCAGTCGGAGCATGAGCGTTATCTCACGGAGGAGCATTTTAAATGCCCGACTACAGTTTATAACTATCCCAAAGAGATCAAGCCGTTCTACATGCGCAAGAACGACGACGGTAAGACGGTCGCTGCGATGGATTTACTGGTTCCGGGGATCGGAGAAATCGTCGGAGGAAGTCAGCGCGAGGAGCGTCTTGATGTTCTCGAGGCTAATTTTGCTGAACACGAATTGAGCGAGGAGACATACTCCTGGTATGTTGATCTCCGCCGTCACGGTTCCGTTCCTCATGCAGGATTCGGCCTTGGCTTTGAGCGCCTCTTGATGTTCGTGACTGGCGTCGCGAATATTCGTGATGTGATCCCTTTTCCAAGGACGCCGGGATCAGCGGAGTTTTAGCCGCGGGTGGAAACTGTCTCGTCGAGTTGACAGAAAAGCTGACGGTTGCGACGTTTTTCGGTTCCGAGAGAAGCGGCCTTCCGGATTTCAAAAATACTGCCGTCTTCACAGAGGACGATGAGTTCACTGTCGAGTGTTGTTTTTAACCCAGTAAGCGGGCGGTCACCGAGTCCGGGAACTTTCACCAGCGAAACAGAGGTGTCATTCATCGCGCCGCTCTTCGAATTGCCGCAGAGGACTTGTCCATTCGTATTCGTCATGATGATGCGGCCGGCGAGTGCGGGGAAATTCTCACCGCGATAGATGACGTTCCCATTGGCCTGGCCTGTCTTCGTTTCGAGGGCAGGAACGGTAACGATCTCTTTCAACTGCGCTCTGAGGCTGCGGTCAAAAAGAGCGTTCTTTTGGGACAAATCCCATCCGAAATGTTCACCTCCGATGCGGCTCACGTTGATTTCTTCTTTTCCGTCTATTCCTGAATCAGCGATGTTCAGGCTGCCGAGGAAAGGGTCGAAGTGAAGGCTGTGCGGATTGCGAAGGCCAAATGCCCAGAGTTCTGGGACAGAATCAGAAACCCAGCAGAAGGGATTCGTCTCAGGGATGCCGTATTCTCCGCTGTCTGAGTTTTCTCCGAGAGGATCGATGCACAGAATTTTCCCTTAGGCTGAAGTGAGTGATGACGCATTTTTAGAAGGGCTTTTGTGGGTGACCTCACTGCTGGAACCATCTCCAACTCCGATGTAAAGCTGGCCGAGATGGTCAAAGGCGATGCTTTCGACATTGTTTTCTGCGCCCGGTTGGCTGAATCGCACCACTTCGCGGCTGTTACCCCTAAAATTTCCGAGGAGAGGCTCGATCGTCTTATGTTCATGGATAACATCCTGATGGTGCTCGCTGTCATTTCCAAACTCCGGAGAGAAATCCGGTGCGCCACTCCCTGCTGTCTCTGCGCTGACGACGTAGAATTTGCCGTAACCGGGCGACTCTTTCACATGAAAGTGAGGGTGAAGTGAGATCGCTGAAAATCCAATGCCGGTAGCCGTATTTTCCACGGCAAGTTTCGCATAGCTCGTCGAAACCGTCATTCCTGACTCCGTGGGAGTGATTCGGATGATTTCTCCGTTTTTCTGCAACACGTAGAAGTTACCGAGAACGTCACTCGCTATGTGCACGGGGGTGTTGGTTCGTGCAAGGAGATGAGGCGTCGCATTGAGAACGAACGAATCACGAATCACTTCGCTTTCACTCATTAGTGGCAACTCAGCAGCGAACTGCTTGTTCGTGGCGATATTCTTCGTTCCCACATAGCAAGCCACTCCGACTAACAGCGATAACACGAAGAGTAGATTTTGGGATAGAAGAGTAGTTATGGCCGAAATTATCGGTAAATTCAATAATTTCCGTAATTAGTGATACGTTCTGAGGAGGATTGCAAGTTTGAAAGGAATTTTTCTCAGAAATTCTCAAAATTTGGAAAAAACGCGGATTTACAAGCGAACGTGGCTTTGGGATGGTAGCCAAATGAGTGGAAGATTCAGCGCCGCGGAGATCACCCGTTATCACGAAGAGGGTTACCTCATTTGCCGCGGTCTCTTCAGCAGGGAGGAAATCTCGATGGTCGGAGACGTCGCGCGAAGTGATCATGCGCTCGATGAGGCGGCGTCTGCTCTTGATGACGGAGAAGGCAATGCGGTGCGCCTGTCGCTGTGGAATCATCCGGGAGACGGCGTATACGGGATGGTGGCCCGATCAGAACGAATCGTCGATTCGGTTGAGCAGTTGATTGGCGGAGAGGTTTATCATTATCATTCGAAGATGATTCTCAAAGACGCGCTTACCGGAGGTGCCTGGGCCTGGCATCAGGATTATGGCTACTGGTATCAAAACGGACTTCTTTTCCCTGATCTCTGCAGCGTCATGATCGCGGTCGACGCAGCAACGAAAGAGAATGGCTGCCTTCAGCTATTAAAAAGCTCACACAAGATGGGTCGCATTAATCACGTTCTTTCCGGGGAGCAGGCGGGCGCTGATCGAGAGCGTGTTAGCGAGGCGGAAAAGCGTCTCGTGCTTATTCATGCTGAAATGGAGGCCGGAGACGCGGTCTTCTTTCATTCCAACACCTTGCATTGTTCAGGCGCGAATCATTCCGAGAATTCCCGTTGGGCTATGATTTGCTGTTACAATGCGGCATCGAATGACCCTTATAAAGAATCCCATCACCCTGGCTACACGAAGCTCGATAAAGTGGGGGATAGCGAACTGGTGAAAGTCGGGCGATCTGATCAGGCACGAACTGCTGTTGAATTTGCTGATATCGACGGTGACGATGAAAGCGCGAAAGGGCTTGGCGAAGCTTAGTGAAAGTAGCTGGTTCGCTCCATGAGATCTCTGGCAGGGAGAATCTTCATTTGCGGTTTTAGCTGAGATCGTGTCTAAACGCTTGTTGAAGACTATCGCGCTTCGCCATATAATGGAGGCAACATGATCAAGCCCTGCCATTTCCTCCTCGTTTTATTTGCAGCCCTGCCTTCGTATTTCTTTGTGCAGGCAGATGATGAGACGTTTACGACTCTCTTTGATGGCTCTTCACTGGAAGGGTGGAAGCAATCCGGCAACTGGGTGATTGCCGAGGACGGCTCACTTTTTCGGAAGGAGAAAGGTGGGGGAATCAGTTATAGCGCGGCGAAGGTGCCGGATGACTTCGAACTCCAGTTTGAATGGAAGGTCGCCGAAAGAACGAATAGCGGTGTTTATTATCGCCCGACTCAATACGAATATCAGATTCTGGATAACAAGACGCATCCCGATGGTAAAAATCCACGAACCTCTGCTGCGTCGCTTTATTTTTGTATGGCTCCCTGCTGCGATCTGACGAAACCGGTCGGAGAATGGAATGTCGGGAAGATTGTTGCGAAGGGCTCTGTGGTTCAGCACTGGCTCAACGGGCAGGCCGTGATTTCATTCGATTACGATGACGCCAAATGGAAAGAACAGGTCGGCCTCTTGACGAAGCGTGGAGGGAATTTAGAAGCCCGGGGAGCGAACCTGAGCCTGCAGGATCACGGCGATCCCGTCTGGTATCGAAACATTCGTATCCGCGAGATTCCGCAGGACGAAGTGGTCGTGGCGGGAGATGTTGCGCCGGTTGCTCTCGGCGAAGAAGTGCTCGCCGCTGAAAAGAAGAAGGTCGAAGCAATTGCCAAGAGGCGCGAAGAGGCGTCGAGGCAAGCCGCCAAAGCTAAAAAGTGAGCGAGATCACTCTCCTCCAAGCTTGAATTGAAAAGGAAAGAGCACGCTGAAAGGGATGATGTCCCCGACGAGTTGGCCGTTTTCATCCCCGGCATCAAGAAGCACAAGTGCATCAGAGGTGGTAAATTCACTCATGACCTGACGGCAAAGCCCGCAGGGGGATCTCGATTCGATCGGCGAAAGGGGCTCCGCTGATGTAGTGATGGCAAGGAGGGTTAGTTGGCGTTCTCCATCGCTGACTCCGTTAAAGAGTGCGGTGCGCTCGGCACACATTGTCGCTCCGTAGCTGGCATTCTCAACATTGGCTCCGCGATAGATCCTTCCTCCGATCACGAGAGCGGCACCTACCTGGAACTCCGAATAGGGGGCATACGCATTGTCTTGAGCGTAACGCGCCTCTCGCATGAGTGATTCGAACAGGTTCGGCTCCGGAAATTGATCTAGCGGTGTTTCTGATGAGACCAGGTTCCAACGGGCCGAAGCGGTTTCAAGAATGGGAGGCATGATAAACGGGCTAATCTAAAAAATGGCATCACTTATTGCCCCTCCATGACACTCTCGATGAGAATGTTTTGTATCACGCTGTAAATCTCATATTGAGCGAGAAGGAGAAGTCGGTTCTCGTCGACGGCATCGGGTCCTTCCATTTGAATGAGAAGACGATCACCGGAATCGGCGAGATCATACTCTTCGTTCAAGAGAAGACGGGCTTGATTCAAGGCACTGTACCAGAGTTCTGTATTTTCAATCTTAACCTCAAGCCGGTAGAAGTTATCGATCGCAAAGTTGTGGTCTGCTTCTTCGGGGGGCAGCACTTGCTCTACCGGCACGGTTTCCACTTTATCCAGATCTGACTGGACGGTGTCCCGCGACATTTCGAACGCCTCCATCAAGTCAGGCTTGATCAGCTCGTCCCAGTCCTCCAACTGGGTGATCGTTTCTTCGTCAGCGAGTGCGTCATTGGCGAGCGGAGAGGGGAAAAGGCGTTCGCGAGTCTTTTCGGTAAAGTGTATACCGGAAGCGATGAGGGGAATCTCAGAAATGAGCTGCCACTCTGTCGGTGACAGCGCATCAAGGATCCAGGATTCTTCCGCTAGTATAAATCTCATCGTTATTAAGATAGCTTTTTTGAGCTATGAAAGCACTGAAGTCCAGGAAACCTATATCTCAAAGTTCTCTTTAACTTGTTTGGTCGGAGTTTTGTCAGACTTCTTGATAATTAAATCTAAAGGAAGCTTTACGAGACTCCACCGAAAATATGCACCGGTTAACTCCGTCATCGAATAGTCTCATCAGGTGCCGTAAAGTGTTGCATTTTTGAAAATCAACGCAGATTTACAATTTAAGATTGCGAAATTAGAAAAAGAATGCGAAGTGTTTAGTATATTTATGTGGTCCGAAGCACTTATTTGTATGAATTTTATGAAATTTATAATAAATTGCTTGCAAAAAGACCCTGAATGGGTTTAACCTATCTTTACTTCCTAAAAATTAACAAAAAAATCGCACGGAGGTTTATTACTATGCAAACACAAGAAGACAAAGTTGTTGACGTCGAACCAAATGCCGACAGGCTGGCCGACTTCATTATGTTCGCCCAACGTTCTTTCCTACTCGATTTATCGAAGGAATTGAATCAGGGGAGCATTTCCTACGCCCAATTTTTCCTACTCGGCTACCTTGCCAATGAGGACTACCTGACAATGACTGACATCTCTAAGAAGATGGGTCATTCAACGGCAGCAGCCACAGGTCTGGTCGATCGCCTTGAAAAGCTCGGTTACGTTCAGCGCCTTCATGCTGCTGACGACCGCCGCAAGGTCATGGTCCAGATCACTCGTAAAGGTATCGAGCTCGTCAGTCGTCTCCGTAACATCATCGCCGATAGCATTTCGCAGGTAATGGTTGCTCAAGAGAGTGGTGATGACGAAGCGATCCAACCTATTTACACGCAACTGCGTGAATTCTTAGCTTCTGTTTAAAGGGTCGTTGCTTGAGTTGATTCTTTGAGAATTGACCCCGCTCACACGAAACGCACTATTCAGGCAACCCTCGAGAACACAGCTACAAATCACCTCCACGCGATTTTTTAAAAACGCTCTCGTCTAACGACGTGGGCGTTTTTTTGTGCTTTGTGTTCTCGTCTGGGGGTGCTTTTAATAGCATTCGTCATCATACAGATGATTTTCTCGTTAAGTTGAGTGCGAGGGGGAATCGATACACAAATCTATAGGACGAGTTTCCAATTTTTACAAAATCCCGACATCTTTGGGATTGGCATTACGTGGCAACAACGTTCCAATGCTAATGAGCCACTATGGCTCCCATGTCGGAATCAATCAATTATCGTAACCATCGTCGTGCCCGGATTTCCCTGGTTCTCGCGACATTGCCTGCGGTAATTTTGAGCATCGTTGGCATTAGCTATCTCCGCTACGAAACGGTGATTGAAGAAGAGGAACTCGTTCGCACCGGGGAGCGCTATACTTCTGCTATTTCCGATCAACTCGGTAAGGAATTTAAAAGCTACCTCAATAGCGAAGCGGTAAGCCTCCGTAAGGTGGCGCAAGGTTCAAGAAAACAGTTTGAGATGCCTTCGCTAGCGATTTCAAAATCTGATCGCGAGAATTACCTCATTTACGAATCCTTGTTGCAGTCGGGGCAGGCTGAAAAGCTGAGAGAAAAACTTGCCGACTTCAGGCAGAACAAAACACCATCAGGGCTCCCCTCATTACCGATTGCTCAATTTCAACTCGCGCAGCTTTATCTGGACGAACAAGAGATCGGCGAGGCAACTTTGATGCTAGAGGCGTTATTGAATTCGATCGTAGTCAATCAACCTTCAATGATTTCTGAAGTGCTTCTGAAGCGCGTTATCACAATCGTCGAGGAACAGGAGCTTACGAAGTCAATTGACCTGAAGCATTGGGTCGAGAGCTTCGATGCGAAATCCGCGACACGGAAGCTTCTGTATCAGAATGAGGACTATCTGGACCGCTTTGGCTCACCGTATCAATGGTTCATTGATGGCGATGAACGTTACATCAGGGTATTCCGTGAAAATAATGAGGTGGTTGTTCTTTCCAAAACAGAACTGGAAGGCTTGGCTGGAAAGGCACTGGAAAATAATATCAGTGAAAACGCCCACCTTCCTCACCCACTCGCTTTCCGTCTCCACTTTGAGAGAGAGCAGATCAATCCTGCGCCATTCAACAGCAGCGCCAGCCGGCAGAAACGCTTCGAAGTGAACGGTTTCAGTCCAATCGCTCATAGGCAAAGTGGAAAGGAGCTAGCTGCAATTGGCACAGATACTCCCTTTGCGATTCGCGTAGCGGCCGCTAACTATGGGGCCTTTCTCGTCCTCGTCATGATCTGTCTCGGCTTTGGGATTTGGAGTAAGTGGAGAACGATGGAGGCCCAGTTATCCCTCGCAAACCGACAATCAAATCTGATTTCAGCGATCTCCCACGAACTACGCTCGCCGGTCGCGGGCATATCGAAGATTCGACTCTCCCGCCGAAACGCAAACACAATGGGCTGCGTGAAGTTTATCCGTGGGGGCTTGACTGGCCACCTGCAACGGTTCTTGGCAACTATGATGGACCCGAGACTGAAGGGCGAAATGTTGAGCCCTTCCTTTCGGATGCTCATATCGAAGCAGCGCCCGTCGGATCATTTCCTCGCAGCCATTGGGGGGATCAAAGATCTCGGCGGCAATGTTTGGGAATGGTGTGAGACCCATTGGGACGATGATATAGTCGATGAGAAGACGGTGCGCGGTGGTTCTTTTGGATCCAGCAATGGCAGTCAAATCTTATCAGCAGGGCGCCGATGGATTAACAGTTACGAGAGGAAGAATATTATCGGCTTTCGCGTTCTTTTTGAGCGTGGAAGCAATGCTGATCAAGAATAGAGGCTGGCTAGCGCCCGACCTATTCTTCCACTTCCAACTTTCGCTTTAAACGCGCGAAGATTTTCACATCTACGGATGCGATGTGACACCCGAGTTGATCACCTGGTTTATCGACGGTGAAGAAGTCGCGCAGAAGGAAAATTCCTACTGGCACGAGCCGATGAACATCACTCTATCGCTCGGATTACGATACCCCCATATTGGATGGAAGGGGCAGGACATCAAACCGATTCCCGGCGCGGCAACGAGCGAAGGATTTCCTACTTCGATGGAGGTCGATTATGTCAGGGTGTGGGAGCGTGAGTAACATGCGGTGAGTAAAACCGCCGCAAAAGCAGAACTGGCTGCTTTAGTAACCATCGACGCCCGCAGGTCTATCTAGATTCGCTCCAGCAGCTCCGCTTTCTTCGTGTCGAATTCCTGATCCGTGAGAACGCCGTTTTCATGCAAGCTTCCCAGTTTATCCAGAAGAGCGAAAATCTCATCTGAATTTCCAGTCGTTTCTGTCGTCGGTGCTTCCTGAGCGGGAGTTGGATTAGGAGCAACGGCAGGAGGTGGTTCTGCAAAATTAGTTGGCTTGGAAACTGTCTGAAGAGAAGGTCCCGAAATGAGTGGGAGATCGATTGTTGAAACGGTCCCGAACTAACTCGAAAAAGTGAGCGAACTTCCTCCGCCTTGCTGCTGACTGACGCCGCCGATTTGGTGGTCTTTCGTGTCGAAGAGCGATACCTGACAGTCCCGCTGGACGGCAAGGCGACGCGCCTTAGGAAAATAGGCGTAACGGACGTTGTTCTGGCCACCGCTGCTCGAAGGACTTCCCAGATCACCCGGCCACCAATTGTTGCCTCCTGAACCGGTTTTCGGCGGCGGGAACATTTGATTGTTTGCCAGCGCATTCGAAAGTTCGCCGCACAGATTATTGACCGTCGCTTTGAGGCCGTGGTTGAACAAGTCGCCGACCATTGTCATACCGCCTCGCATCCATTGACCGCTGCCAAGCTCCGGACAACTGAACTGGGCCATCGTTCCACCACCGCGATTAACGGCCGACAGCATATCAATCGCCGAATTGACGCTGAGGTTATAGCGAGCTGCGATATCATTGATGATATCCTGACCTTGGGGAGTGAGTTCTTGCATGAGGACTGAAGTTTCCAGATTCGAATGACAGATCTACCTGCTACGTGGGATTGGTCATTTTACAACCGGAACTGCGGGAGCGATCCGGAAACCTATGGTGAAAAGGTTCGACACTTTACCCCGTAAATTCTCATCATTAAGGGCTCAATCGCTTTGCTTCCCACTCGCCGTCTTCGGCGCAGGTGTAGAGAAATCGATCATGTTTCCGCCCGGGCTGGCCTTGCCAAAATTCGATCGACTGCGGAATGACCCGGTAGCCTCCCCAGTGCTCAGGCAATGGAACGCAGTCAGGTTTTCCGTTGTCGGGATACTTCGCCTCAAATTCACGGACGCGTTCCGAGAGCCATTCACGCTCCGGGATTTCTTCGCTCTGAAGTGAGGCCCACGCTCCGATGCGGGCGTCGTAGGGGCGTGAGAAAAAGTAAGCTTGTGACTCTTCGTGAGAGGTTTGCGCGACCTTCCCGCGGACATGGACCTGGCGTTCCAACTCTTTCCAGTGAAACAGCAGTCCGGCGACGGGGGCAGCGGCGAGTTCTTTTCCTTTGTTGCTGTGGCGATTTGTAAAAAGGGTGACGCCGTGGTCGGTGAACTCTTTCATGAGCACGGTTCGGGCGTTGGGAACTCCATCGAGCCCGACCGTCGCCAGTGTCATTGCATTGGCGTCGGGAATGGCAGCGTTGACGGCCTCGTCGAACCACTGTTCGAAGAGAGCGAAAGGATTGGGATCTAAATTTTCCCTTAGGAGGCTGCCTTTACGGTATTCCTGTCTCAGCTCGCTGATTTTTTGATTGATAGAGTTGCTCATGTGAAAGGTGTTCGGGTGCTCGCCTAAATTAATTACGACGCACAGAGGCGATCGTGCAAAAAATATTCAGTTGCCCGATGGTGACGTTCGATGTCTGCTTGGGCATGGGGCAAAAGGAACCAATTCTCGGAGAGCGGCTCGAGCGGGTGCTTTACGACCAGGGCACGATTCGCGAGTGCATCGCCGGAATGGGCGAGCAGATCGCACGCGATTTCGACGGAGAGCCGCTGACGATTGTTGCGGTGCTCCAGGGTGGGGCCTTGTTTATGGCGGATTTGATACGTGAAATTCATCTTCCGCTCCGGATCGATGCGGTTTCGGTTTCGAGCTATCACGGGGGAACCGAAAGTTCAGGGACGGTGACCTTTCTCCAGGAACAACTGCCGAATATTGAAGGGCGGAACGTACTCGTGGTGGACGATATTCTCGATACGGGGCGAACCCTTTCTGCGATTTGTAGTCGTTTTCAGAAGGAGTGTAACCCCAAGTCAATTCGAACAGCCGTTTTGCTTTCCAAGAAGATCGAGCGATCCGTTGAGTTCGAGGCTGATTATGTGGGTTTTGAGATCGGAAATGAGTTTGTGGTAGGCTATGGCCTCGACTATCAGGAAGAGTATCGAAATTTGCCCATGATCGGGATACTGAAGGAAGAATGGATTGGGGAAATTTAGATCGAAGCTGCGCATGAAGATTAAAGTATTACTTTTTTCCCTGTTCCGTGATATCTGCGGGAGCGATGAACTGGGATTCTCGTTTGAGGGATCCGAGGTGCTCGTCTCGACGTTTTTGGAATCCGTTTATCAAAAGTTCCCGGCAATGAAGGAGTGGGATGCCAAAATGCTGGTAGCAGTGAACTGCGAGTATTCGGCTCGTAATGAGGTAATCAAAGACGGGGATGAAGTCGCACTGATGCCTCCGGTTCAAGGTGGTTAAGTCTGAGGCCTTTGAATCCGTCATTTCTCAATTTTACGTTTACAGAGACACTATTTTTTTGCACCTTGTTCCCACTAAATGGCTAGTTGGTTTTACACAGACAAAGAGGCAATCCAACAGGGGCCGATTGATGATTCATCTCTGCTCGAGCTGAATCTGAACGGTGATATCAATGCCAAGTCTCTGGTATGGCAGGAAGGTTTCGCTGAATGGGTGAGTTTTCGTTCGGTGGCTCAGGGGTTCTATCGAGATACTGAATCTGGTGTCCCACTAGAAATTGGAGTGTGTGCGCACTCGGAACAGGTGTATTCGGTCTCGGAAATGATTCCCTACGGCGAAGCTTTGGTTGGGCCTGAGCATAAAGAGGGCTTTGTTCAAACCTTGATGGAATCCGGAACGATTAAGGTTCAGGATGCGACGGCGAAAAGGTTCGATTACGTGGGGTTCTGGTGGCGGGTTCTGTCTTCGGTTCTCGATTACATGATCAAAATGATCCCTTCGTGGATTTGCATGATTCCCTACTACGTGGCCGCTTTTTCCGGAGGCATGTCTGTGGGAGGTGATGATCCTGAAGATATCTTTGCCGGATGGAGTGTGATCATGGGTGTCTGCTATGGGTTGGGATTACTCGCGATCCTTGCGGTGAGCATCTTTTACGAAACCTGGATGGTGGGGAAATATCAGGGTACGCTCGGAAAGCTGATTATCGGTGCCAAAGTGGTCAATCCGGATGGTTCGAAGCTCACCTATAAGAGAGCTTTTTTACGATGGCTCGTGAAGAAGCCCCTGAACTATCTGATTCTCTTTCTCCCCTCGACGCTGGGATTTGCTGCCGTGGTGGGAGGGCTTGCCGCGCTCGATTTAGGTGGCGATGAAGACGCTTCCGCTTTCGTGCTGGCGATGGTCACGGGAATGTTTGTTTACGTGGCGCTCCTCGGGCTCTGTGCCGGCATCTACTGGATGGCGGCATTTGATCCCGAACGTCGTGCCTTTCATGATCGTCTGATCGGAACCCGGGTGGTTCGAAAATAATTATTTATAACGATGGCTGATACGACTTCCTCTATGGACTCAGCAGTTGATGCGCACTCGGCTACGCTACAGTGCCCTCGATGCCGTGGTGTTTTTATGATTCAGGATGGGAATCTGAATGTGGATGAGAACTGCCCCGTTTGTCAGGCAGAAGTGTCCCTCTCGGTTTATCAGCGTCTCTTCCGGGCGGTTTCATTGGAGAGCGTTTCTCAACCTTCCGAGGGGGATGATGCTATTTGCACGTTTTATCCTGATCTGAAGGCAGAGAATATTTGTGATGCTTGCGGCAGCTTTATGTCAGAGCGTGCCACGATCCATTGGAGTGAGAAGAAGTATTGTCTTCCCTGTTTGTATCGTCTCCGTGAAGAAGAGCCTTCGTCTGATTTTAAGGCAAGTTCGAAGCTCTATGACAAGCGGGCGCTCGCTCTTGTGACCTTGCTCGCTCCGCTCACTTTGTTCACGGCGCCGTTGGCACTGTTTCTTTTGCTGCGGCACCGGAAAGATCGCTCAGGTTTTGTTCCCCGCACCGGCGCGACCTGGTGGATCGCATTGATTCTGTCCATTCTCTGGATCGCGGGCTGGGGTACGCTGATGGTGATCTGGATTTCGTTGATTGCGGAGGGAATTTCTTAAGATGGGAAATATGCGCATCCACGGAATCGGAATCGACATTGTCGACACCGCGAGAATTCAGGATTCCATTGAACGTTTTGGAGATCGGTTTCTCGACCGTATTTTTACGGCGCCAGAGAAAGCCTACTGCAGCGCGATGAGCAATGCTGAGAGGAACTATGCGGCGCGTTTTGCGGCGAAGGAGGCCATCGCGAAGGCGTTGGGAACCGGAATCGGCGCTGACCTGGCGTGGACGGATATGGAGATTCTTCGCAATGAAAAAGGAAAGCCAAGTGCGCAACTGACAGGTGCGGGTAAGGCTTTTATGGAGCGAAATGGAATCGTCGAAATTCAGATCAGCCTCAGTCATGCGGATAACCATGCGGCGGCAAATGCCATCGCGATTGCCTATGATTAGGTTGTGGCTATGAAACTGGCGACTCACATGGCGCTTTTTCTTTTGGCGGGTTCGGCGATCGCTCAGGATGTTGACTGGTCTGTTTATCTGGGAGGGAAAGAGCGAAATCTTTATTGCTGAATCGCTCAAACAAGTCGCTGCGACGCTGTTCATTTCGGTTGGATTGGTGATCGCGGTAATTTATTTATTTCTGGGGTCGGCGCGCGCCACCTTAATCCCCGCGGTGACAGTCCCGGTCTCTCTGATCAGTGCGTTCATTGTTCTGAATGCGCTCGGTTTCTCGATCAACCTATTGACTTTGTTGGCCCTCATTCTCGCGATTGGGCTGGTTGTTGATGATGCCATTGTCGTTCTGGAAAACGTTTATCACCGCATTGAAAACGGTGGAGATCCCCTCGCGGCCGCATTCCTGGGAACGCGTCAGGTCGCTTTTGCCGTCATTGCCACGACTTTGGTTTTAGTGGCTGTTTTCGTTCCCATTTCTTTCCTCGATGGCGATCTGGGGAAACTGTTTACTGAGTTTGCGATCACCCTTGCCGTCGCCGTGTGTTTTTCCAGTTTTGTGGCGTTGACGTTGTCACCCATGATCGCATCCAAGGTCCTGAAAGGCTGAAACTTCGAGAGGCAATTGGTTGACTCGATTGGTGAATCGGGTGTTTCAGAAAGTTGAAACGATCTATCGCCGAATCCTATCGAGGGCGTTGAAGATGCGTGTGCTACTTGTCTTGCTCATTGCGG
This sequence comes from Verrucomicrobiales bacterium, assembly GCA_028047635.1. Taxonomy (GTDB): domain Bacteria; phylum Verrucomicrobiota; class Verrucomicrobiia; order Verrucomicrobiales; family DEV007; genus Arctic95D-9. Next base: position 62,139 of record JAOFXR010000009.1, on the reverse strand, counting down.
GGTTTGGTGCTGGTGGCTGTTATCTCTATAACGAATTACCTCGGGAGTTCACACCGAAGGAGGACTGGGGAGTCTTCTTTGTCATTACCACTGCGCCGGAGGGAACCAGTTACGGTTCGATCGTCGAGACGGTTGAGGAAGTGGAGAAGCGTCTTCTTTATCTAAATGAGAGCGGCGAGGCGATGTGGGTGTCGGTCAGGGCTCCGCGTGGCTTTGGGAATATTGCGAGCTTCAATCAAGGGGTGACGATTGTGGTTCTCGACGACTGGGCGGATCGGCGTAACGGGTGGGAGATAATGGACGAGGTGCGTGAGCGGGTTTCCGATATTCCGGGAGTGAAAAATGCGCTGGTGATGCGGCAGGGACTGACTCGTGGCTTACAGAAACCGGTTCAGTTTGTGATCGGAGGACCTGAATACGAGGAGTTGGCCGTTTGGCGCGATGCGATGCTGACAGAGATTCGGAAGAACCCGAAGATCATTGGCGTTGATTACGATTACAAAGAAACGAAGCCGCAACTGCGGGTTAATATTAATCAAAACCGGGCAGGTGATCTCGGAGTATCGATTCAGAATATCGGTCGGGCTTTAGAGAGTTTGTTAGGATCTCGAACGGTGACTACCTTTGTTGAGCGCGGCGAAGAATACGATGTCATTGTTGAGAGCGATTATGATCGCAAACGAACTCCGGCTGATCTGACGAACATTTACGTTCGATCAGAGGTCACTGAGGAGTTGGTGCCGCTCTCTAATCTGGTATCGCTTGAGGAAGTAGCTAATTCAGGCGTCTTGAATCGCTACAACCGGATTCGCTCGATAACGATTGAAGCGAGCCTTGCAGATGGTTACAGCCTGGGTGAGGCGCTTAATTATTTTGACTCTGCGGTGCTCGATGGTTGGGTTCGGCGGTTGCGCCCTATTATTATGACGGGTCTTACTACGGTGATGGGGGCGGTGCCACTTGTGATCACCTCCGGCGCAGGGGCTGAAACCCGCATTTTCATCGGAGTCGTGATTTTATTCGGCGTTGCGTTGTCGGCGTTGTTTTCCCTGATTGTTGTCCCAATGGGATATCAGTTACTGGCCCGGGAACGAAAGGTCCCGGGGAGCACATCAAGCGATTGGAAGACGCCGTCGCTGAGGCTGAGTAGCGTTTCGCCTTTGCCCTTTGCTGTTTTATCATTCAGGAACCGCCTCGACTCGCGCCACTTCGGCGCCGCTGTTTTCGCTAATGGTGACGGCCTTTTGATCGGGGCCTTCGACGATGATTTTTCGATTGGCTCCGATGAGCGTGTTGCCGGAAATGGTGATGTCTTCGGTTTCGGTGCGGGTATCGACGCGAATGGCGGCGACCTGGTTGTTATCGGTCTCGATCATGTTATTCGCGATGAGGTAGTATGCGGTCGGTGTGTTGAACTTGTCGCCGCGAGCCTGGTTAATGGTAATGTTAGCGTTCCAAATTGTATTTAGAGTGTCGCCGTTTTCTTTGCGTCCATTGAGTGAGAAAATATTCCCGGTCACAATGCATCGGAGCGAATCAGGAATCCAAAGCCCCTCGCGGCCGCTTCCTTGAATCGTGTTCCCGGTCAGGGTGCAAAATTGGCTTCCCCGCTCGATCGTGACTCCGCGCGAGCCATTGTCCCGAATCACATTCCCTGTCGCGAGAATGTGGTGACAGCTTTCGAGGAAGTAGCCTCCCATTTTTGCCCGGTAGATTTTACAGTCGGTGATTTGTCCGCGTCGGCAGAAAAAGAAGTGCGTTCCGTCGGAGCGCGAATCTTCAAAACGGCATCCTCGAATCGTAAAGTCGTGCACATGATAGAAAGCGATCACGCCCTGATCTTCTCGTGTGGAACCCTTTTCGGGGCCGCGGCGCTCGCCTTGGGGTGCGCGGTAGTCTCCGTATTTATTGGAGCAATTGTCGATTATTGTATCGGTCACCCAAATATCGTTTGCGGGATGTTCTTCGTCTTCAGCGAAGATACCGATGCCGTTGCTGGACAGGTCGCGGATCTCCATCCCGGTAATTCGGATGTTATGGCATGGTCCAGTGAGATAAATGCCGCGGATATTCACTCCGTCGGACCATTTGTCATTTCGACCGACGATCTTGCCGCCATGTAACGAAAGACCTGAGATGTCTTTGCCCCGAAAGAGTTGCCCGTCTTCCGTGTGCTGGTCGCTGGCGAGGAAGGTTGCCCCGTGCATTTCAAGGGTAAAATGGGAGCGCAATTCTAGCCCCCTGAGATTATCGAGGAGAAAAGTGGCCGCCGGGAAAATGAGAGTGCCTCCCGTTTCAGGAACGGCATTGATCGCTTCCTGCAAATTAGCCTGATAACTGATTGAGCCGTCACGGATGAAATCCTCAGGAAGGAAATCGACGACTTTGATGTTGGTTTTATTCAGTTCCTCAGACTGCAAGTTTGGCAACGGAATTGCGAGCGTCGCGATGACTAGAATACGTAGAATGCTCATTATCTGAGAGTGTCATGATTCCTTCACTGATGTCACGGCTATAGAGGGGTGGATCGATGGCATAACCCTGTTGGCTATCGACTGGTTGATGAGCGGGCACAAAAAAAGCGACCGCGTAACGCGAGTCGCTCTATTGATTTTTCCTGCTGAAGGAAATGAGAATTGATTCGGTTGATCAGGCTTTGGCCTTACCCACTTTGCACTGGCCTTCGAGTGATGCACCTTCTTCCATCTGGAGACTGACCGTGCTTACGGAACCAGTGATGATGGAAGTGGGGGAAAGGCGACATGAATTGAAATCCCCGTTGCCGGCAACTTTTCCTTCGATGATTGCCTTGTCGGCTTCGAGGTCTCCTGAGACGGAGGCGTTCTGACCAATCGTCAGGCTTCCTTTGGAGTTAATATTTCCTTTAATGGAACCATCAAAGATGAGGTCGGTCGAACAGTTAAGGTCGCCTTCAATCTGGATGTCGCTGGATAAATGACTGCTCACGGTATGAAATTGGTTAATCGTTTGGTTGAGTGGAACAGGCGAAGCGTTGATGTCCGGCTGTTTACTTATGTTAGAACGGTAACGTGAAATCAGCTGACTGTTGAGACTTTTTTTTCAATTTCTGGGGAATTTTCCTTTTCCACGCGGTTCAGGGCGGCTGCGTTTGGTTGAAATTCATCGATTCGCCTACTATATTGGGCGAGGTATTTTAGATGGTCCGGAAAGTTTAGGGATCAATTTGTGTTTCAAAGTGTATGGCGGATAACCTGTTATCAGATCGGGCCGATTATGGTCAGACCTTCAATTCGGTGATGTGGGTGGTAGGCACGCTTGCCGCGACGCTTTTTTTCGCGTCTGCGCTCGAAATGTTGCGCCGCCCGGCGAAAAGGTTCCAGCCTGGCGGCGACGGCGTCGCGTCGACATCCGGCCCGGCGACCGTTGGAGGGGCTGATTCGACTGGCAATTTCATGGATCCTGCTGCCGTTTTCGTTGAGAATGGAAAGGTGCCTGAGGGAACTGGAGGGGGGAGTATTGCTTCCGAATCTGAGGCTTTTACGAATTCCTCCCGCGGGTTGGGACCGGGGCTTCCCGGAAATATTGGCGGTTCGAACGTCGGGGGGGAGTTTTCCAGTTCGGGGATTGAAGTTCGACCTTTTTCGAAGGCCTCCATTTTGCCTGAGCCCCCATTCTCCGGCGGTCAGAGCAATGATCAGTCTCTCAGTGAATCGCTGGCGGCGGCTCAACTTACGGTCGAAAAAATTGATGACCCTGTTCTTGATCGACTCATGGCTGCAGGGGAAGAGTTGTGCGCAGGAGGCAATCCGATGGGCGCTCTCGATGCGTTTAAGCAAGTTGAAGGGGCGCTTCCCAATCATCCCCGCGTGTTAGGAGAGTTGGCTGCGACCTACAATCAACTCGGTCGCGAAGCGGATGCCCTAGTCCATTGGGCTCGCATTGTCGATTTGGGGCCGGTCGCTTCCGGCGATTATTATCGAATCGCGAATGGTGTTCTCGAAGGTGATCAAGTGCCGCTTGCGGGATCGACCGTGCAGCAGATGAAAATAGGAGAAGTAATCGTCAACGAGGCAAAGCCTGATGAGCAAGGGCAGAAAGTGTCACTGCGGGTGATTGTGGATGCGAGTGCTTCCAGTTCTCCTTCGGGAGCTGATTTAGCTCTGGCGGTATATTTTTACGATATTGTCGATGGTCAGACAATCGAGGCTTCGACGGCAGATACCTCAAAGCTTTATCCCACGGAGCCGTACGATTGGGCTGTTGATGGAACGGAGGAAATTGTGGTAAATTATCATCAACCGGTGTTTTCTGAAGAACAGGCTAGAGAACTTGGTGAGCGGCGCTATTATGGATACGCAATTGAACTTTATTACCGTGACCAATTGCAGGATAAAGTTACCATGCCCGAAGAGATTGCCGCTCTCAGAATTCAGGAGTCTCCTGATCAGGAAGAGAAAGCGCCAGTTTTCCTTGGACCTGATAATGCCTTGTTTCCGGATCCGCTTACCCCTTGAATCGCTTTATGTCGACAGAGACAATTGTTTTAATTATTGATGCTTCACCTGAAGATCGCGCTGCGGTGCGATCAGTGCTCGATGAACGAGTTGATCGTTTTATTGAGGCAAATAATGCGGCCGAAGCCTGGGATCTGACGCGTGATATCGGGCGGGTTTCTTCTATGATCGCAGGTCTCTCAGCAGAGGTGGGCGTTGATATTCTTGATTTTAGAGATCATTTGCAGGGAGAGATGGGTCTGTTTCCCTGTGTCTTTTGCAGTCATGGCGATATGACCGAGTTTTATGAGCGCGTCTTTAAGAATGAGCGTTTGTTTTTCAAGCCGGTGAATCGAGGCGCTCTCATTGAGTGGTTCGAGCAAAGTGTGAATCAAACGGCCGCTGATGGCGAGGCCCGGGAAGGTTGTACAGCAAGCACGCAGGAGCCTGTAGGGTCTCCTCCGCCGGAGATTGAAACGGCGCCAAGTGGCGAGCCTCCCGCCGAACCGCTTCCTCAAGTGGATTCGGTAGCGGTCTCACTTCCTGAGGCTGCCCTTCCCGTGGGGATGCGTCTTGGTGACTACAAATTGCTTCGCGAGATTCAAGAGGACGATAATTTTGCTCTCTATGAAGCAGAGCAAACCTCAATTGGTCGCCGAGTGGCGTTGAAGACACTCTACCGAAAGCATCGCAAAGACATCAATTGGGTTCAAGGATTTGTGAATGAGGCGAGTGCGCGAGCCTCGGTGAATCATCCGGCCATTTCGCTTGTGTATGAGTGCGACCAGGAGTTGGGTGTTAATTTTTATACCCTGGAACTGGTCGATGCTCCGAGCTTGAGCGATCTCGCGCGTCGTCGCAGTGATCTGGAGGAAGGTGTGATTTGGAAGGTATTGGAGTCTTGTGCCGATGCCTTGAATTACCTCCGCGAAAATGTGATGTCGCATCGGCTTTTCACAGCGCAGAGTATTCTTGTCGTGAAAGGGGCTGAGCCTCGTATCGCCAATCCGGTCAAGGGTGTGGGTGTCGTTATTACCCCGCAGGAAGAGCGCGAGCAGATGGAACTCCTCGGTGAAGCGCTTGCGCCGTTTGTGCAGAAGCCGGGCATCGACAGGAATCTTTTTTCTCTAGTGGACCGTCTCGGGACGGATCGAATTGACGGAATTAATTCGATCAAGGCTTTGCAGTCTGCCATTGAAGCCTCAGGCGAACAGGAACTCTCAGATCGCGATATCGCGGTGATGACCGAAAAAAAGTCGAATCAGAATGCGCTAATCGTGGGAACTCTTGTGGGAGTTCTTATTCTCGCCGGGCTGGCTGCTTTTCTGTTTCTCGGGTCAGAACCGAACATTCGAAAGTTGAATGGGCTTACCAAGATTCCTTCCGGCGTGTTTCCTTTTCAGGATGGTGAGGAGATTGAGCTGCCTGAGTTCTGGATTGGGCAGTATGAAGTCACGATCGCGGACTACGCCGAATTCCTCGACGACATTAATGCTCACCCGAATAAAATCGTTTCGCTGCGCCACTCTGATCAGCCGGAAACGAAGTTAACTTATGAGCCTGAACGCTGGGCCGAAGTGCTGAAGGATGCAAAAAGGGAGGGGACTTTCCACGGTGGCGAAATTGACATGAATTGCCCGGTCGTTGGCGTCGATTGGTGGGACGCACACGCCTACGCCAAATGGCGCGGAGGTCGTCTTCCTGTTGAACAGGAGTGGGAGAAAGCGGCACGTGGTCGGGCCGGCAGTAAATTTCCCTGGGGGGACGAGAAGGTGAATGCCAATTTTAACAGCGGTATTGATCATGAGTCCAAAGACGGGACGGAAGCAGGCTCCATTGATGGTTACAAATATTGGTGTCCGGTTGATGCGATCGCGGCTGATGAGAGTCGTTACGGCGTATTTGGCCTCGCTGGAAATGTCAGTGAGTGGACCGGAACGTGGGTCGCTCACCCCGACCAGCCCGATAAGCAGGTGCCGTTGAAGCGAGGTGCTTCATTTGCGACCACTTCCGGTTTCGAGCTGACGGCGCGCCGCGCAGCTGAGTCAGCGAATGAAAAGAATTTCCTGACCGGATTTCGTATTGTCTCCGAGGTAGAGAACCCGGTGCGTGGTGCTGAAAAGGCCAAGCCGAAGAATGGTAAGCCGAAAGGAAAGTGGAAAGATAAGGGGGAGAAGAAGAAAGTAGACGATGCAGCTACTCCGCCAGCGGCTAATTCAGAGCCGGAAGTCGATCCGGCAGTGGCTCCAACTTCCGGGGAGTAGTGATTGGTAACTGAACACTGTATCCCGTGCGCTCAGTTCAAAAATCTCAGGAAGAAGAAAAGTCGAATCCTGATTGTCGTCGTTTCTCAATTCCCCGCAGTCGAGTTCTCGTTTGTGATTTGCTCCAGCTTGAGAAATCACTCCCCACCGTTTCCCATTTTCGCGAGTTTGATCTCGGTCGTCTCAAGCAATGTCGTGACGAGGCCGCGGAGAAAATTGCGTGGCCGGTTTTGTTCATTAAAGCCTATGCAACGGTAGCGGCTAAGCATCCGGCGCTACGCCAAAGTTGGATGCGGTTTCCGAGGCCCTTCATTTATCAACACCCTCATAGTGTTGCAATGCTCAGTGTGAAGCGAAGCTACGAGGACGAGGAGTGGCTGTTTTTTGCTTCATTTGATAAGCCTGAAGCTAAGGAGCTTGTGGTGCTTCAGAATCGCCTGGAGAATTATCGTGATGAGCCTGTCGAGCAGGTCTTTCGATGGCACTACAAAGCGGCGCACCTTCCTACCTGGTTGAGGCGATCACTGATGTGGATTTGGTTGAATTGGATGGGCGATCGCCGGGCCCGCAAGATGGGCACTTTTGGCATCACCACGGTGGGGAGCAGGGGGACCGTGATTCAAGATCCTCCCGGTATGCTGACCTCGACGATGACCTACGGCCCGTTTGATGAGAGCGGTAAATGCCGCGTCACGATCGCTTATGATCATCGCCTCATGGACGGCTGGTATATTGCTCAGGTTTTGGAGGAACTGGAGAAAATGCTCAATGGGGCGATTGCAGAGGAAGTGGCCGGGCTCTGACCCCTAGGTCATCGGGGCTCCTGCCAATCATCCGCGTATTACCGGCTTTGTTGTGAATGTCGGGTAAGCCACTCTGCTTTCGCTGATTCCCAGATGTTGAGGTCACGGCTCAGTGTGACTCCCTCAGGAAGCGGTTTCGGGTAGTCGCCCTCGCCGAGCCAGATGAGGGTTACCTTTTCGTAAGTTCCTTTCGGAAAGGTCATCAGTGTCGGGCCGGACGAGGTCATCTCGTCCCAGCGGAAAATACAGTTTTTTACTTCAACGGTTCCTGCCCACTGACTCCATTTGAAAAGTTGTCCACAGGCTTTGCCATCAATGATATAACGTTGGTCATGGAGTTTCATGTCTCCATCGAAGGGCTGTGCTTCGAGGTGAACGAGCGTATCAGTAATTTTCACGAGAGGCGGTGTCCGGGCGTCAAGCATCTCGCGATTGCTCTTTTTCCCCGGTCGCGCCGAGAGAAAAACAAATACCCCGTCGGCAAAGCAATTATGAATTTCGCCGGAGAGCAGCCGGTCATTCTCCACAAAATCGTCACGCACATATTTGAGATGAGAATTGTGTAGGGTCCAGGTGCCTCCTCTTCGCGGGCTGAATCCGTCCTGCACATTGTCCATGTAGATTTCATCGACAATTTTTTTCGCCGGGGGCTTTGATCCGGATGCCGTCTCCATCATAAAAGCTTTTCATGGCGCGCCACGGGAGCGCGCGAGGTTGGACACCGATAACTCCGCCCCCCCCCCCCCCGAGACGAGGATGTTCTTCGAACCGCGACCGCGAATGGAGAGAGGATACTTCTCGGAAGAAACGCATTCCCGAAAACCTGAAAGCGAAGCTCCCGGTCGGGGAATATTCTCTTCGGTGAAGGATCCGTTTTCATGGGCAAAAAATACGGATCCTCTGAGGTCGAGCATGGTGTTGTCTCCCGGCCATTTCCAAAACTTGAACTCAGCAGAGTGTTCGCCGGGCGGATGGATTTCAATGTGGCCGCGACTTCGAAAGTCCGAAGTGGTCCAGTCCCGGATAGAAGTGGACTGAGCCAGGGATGAGCTGGCCGTGAGGCAGAGGCAGAGGCAGAGGCAGGCGACATGAATCAAGAGCAACTTCACGGCACTGATTTTATGGGAAGAGTGCCTGTGAGAGCAATGCTCAATTAATCATGGATTCCACGCGCACTGGCATAGATTTCCTCACCATCTGATTCGAAGCTCACGATCATGGGGCGGCAGCAAATTTCGCAGTCGTAGTCGACTTCGGCGGGCACTTCAGCGATCCCGGGAAGGGGTACGCTGAAGCTTTCAAAACAGGTCGGGCAGATCACGTCGTCGGTTTCCATGAGGGGATTGGGGCGCTAAACGCCGGCAATAGGGTAAATGGCAGCGTTTGGTTTACCACCACCTTTGAGGAAATATCACGGTTTTGGGCGGAAAAACCCTTTGTCATATCGGTTAATTCACCTAGATTTGCCGCCCTTCGCCTGCCGCAGGTGCTCCACGGGCATGCGAAGTTTAAAAATGGAGCAATGTAGGTCGTCCTAATTAACCAGGTAACTCACTTAAACCCAACCAATATGTCAGTAGATACAGCAACCTCTTCCAATCCCGAGCTCATGGCTCTGATTGAGAAGAATTTCCCAACCCATCGCGAGAATTCGATCGTGCATGGAACCATTATCGAGGTGCGCCCGCAGGTGGTCGTCGTCGATATTAGCGCGAAATCCGAGGGAATTATCCCGATTTCAGAATTTGAAGACGAAGAATTCGCTGTAGGCGATGAAATCGAAGTGCTTCTTGAGAAGCTCGAAAACGACGAGGGCATGGTTGTCCTCTCGAAAGAGAAAGCAGCTCACAAGCAGAACTGGGACAAAATCGTCCAGGTATACGAAGATGGCGGCCTTGTTAAAGGTAAGGTCAAATCCGTTGTTAAAGGTGGCCTCATGGTCAACGTGGGTGTTGAAGCGTTCCTTCCCGGATCACAGATCGACATCATTCCACCGAAAGACCTCAACGAATACGTTGGTAAGGTTTACGAATTTAAAATCGTTAAAGTTAACGACATCCGCAAGAACATCGTTCTGAGCCGTCGTGAAGTTATTGAAGCTGAGCGTGCTGAGCAGCGTGCTGAGTTCCTTGAGTCCGTTAAAGTCGGCGACAAGGTCGATGGAGTCGTCAAGAACATCACCGACTTTGGTGCGTTTGTTGACCTTCAGGGCATGGACGGACTTCTCCACATCACCGACATGAGCTGGGGCCGCATCAATCACCCAAGCGAAATGCTTGCGATTGGTCAGACCGTTCACGTTATCATTCTCGACGTCGACAAGGACAAAGAGCGTGTTTCACTTGGTCTTAAGCAACTCCAAGACAACCCCTGGGAAGCAATCGAAGCCAAATACGCAATTGGAACCGAAGTGGCAGGAAAAATCACGAAGTTGGTTCCTTATGGAGCATTCGTTGAAATTGAGCGCGGCGTAGAAGGACTTATCCACGTTTCCGAGCTTTCATGGACCAAGCGAATCACTCGTCCGAGCGATGTGCTTGAACTTGAGCAGGAAGTGAAAGCGGTTGTTCTCGGCATTAACAAAGAGGAGCAGAAGATCTCTCTCGGTGTTCGCCAGCTCGAGCCCAATCCCTGGGACGAAGTCGAATCACGTTACCCAATCGGTACAACGATCAAAGGCGAGATCCGCAATCTCACCCCCTACGGTGCGTTTGTTGAGCTTGAAGATGGTATCGATGGTATGATTCACGTTTCCGACCTTAGTTGGACCCGTAAGATCAATCATCCTAGCGAAGTCGTTAAGAAGGGCGAAGAGACCGAAGCAATCGTTCTCGAGATCGACAAGACGAATCAGCGAATCAGTCTTGGTGTTAAGCAACTTGAGGGTGACCCTTGGAGCGAGATTGATACCCGCTTCACGGTTGGTGACCTTGTTAAAGGAACGGTCGCTAAGATCGCAAGCTTCGGTGCTTTCATCCAGCTTGAAGACGACATCGACGGCCTCGTTCACATCTCGCAGCTTAGCGAAGATCACGTTGCCAAGGTGAAAGACGTCATCAAAGTTGGCGACGACGTTGAGGCTCGTGTTATCAAGGTCGACAAAGTCGAGCGCCGTATCGGTCTTTCAATCAAGGCAGCTGAATACTCAGAAGAGCAGCTCAAGAAGGAAACTGCGGCATTCGATGCCCTTCGTCCGAGTTCCGACCTCGTTGGACTGGAGCAGGCTTTCAATCTTGCGACCGAAGACTGGAGTCCGGGCGGAAGCGAAGAGGCAGAGGCAGAGGCAGAGGCAGAGGCAGAGGCAGAGAAGTCAGAAGACTGATCATTTTCTCCACACAGGCAGCGACATGATATGTCGCTGACCCATTTTTAAGAAGGGGCAGAGTTAATTCTCTGCCCCTTTTTTTGTGATAATTCGTCACAAAAACTGGTCTCGTGAAAATAGAGGGTGGGGGATTGGCGCTAAATCGTGTATAGAATAGACGACTGCCGTCAAGCCGTCCGTCTTTGAACAAGTGATGGAACGCCATACAACCAATATTGATTTGCCGCCGAGGCGAAGCATTCGACCGGGAACTAAGGTTCCACGGTGGGGCTGGATTGTTCTCGTGTTGTTCTCTCTCTCAGTCGGAATCGGTGGCGGTCTCTACTTCGGGAAGCAGAAAGCGAGTTCTCTCCCTAAGCAGTCAAATCTCCCATCGGGAGTGGATTCGTCCAAAGTAACGCCGCTCATTGTGCAGGCCCGTGAAGCGGTCGCCCGAGGCGAATGGCTTGAGGCCCGACGTCATTTTCAGGACGTGATTGAAATCGATCAAGAGAATCCTATCGCTATTGCTTCACTTCCCTTGATTGATAGACATCTCGACGAGGCAAAAGGCATTATTTCAGTGAGCACGGTGCCGTCCGGTGCGGTGATCGAATTGAAGGGGATTGATGAACAGACTTCTCCGGCACGCTTTGCTGGAATTCCCATGGGTAAGCACCTCGTCAGAATTAAAAAAGAAGGTTTTGAGACGGTGGAGCGCACCGTGAATGTTGAGAATGAGGAGGTGATCGATCTTGTGTCGGTTGAACTGCGCAAAACTTCGGGGGGGATTGATGTGGTTAGCGAGCCTGTTGGGGCCGATTTTAAATTAATCAAAAGAGCTGGGGATGAGCGAAAGGAGCTGATTGAGGTTGGAAAGACGCCGGCACGAATTGAAAAGCTCGATCCCGGTGAGTATCAGATTTTGATGGCAGTGGAAGGTTGGCCTGAATATTCCAAGATGGTTCGGATCGAGAATAATCGGAATGCATCGGTTTCTGCTGTTTTCGCCAAAGGGGGACTCAATGTAACGAGCGATCCGAACGGGGCTGAGCTGTGGATTCAAAGTGGAGATGGAAATGCGAGGAAGGCGGGTTCGACCCCGATGAGTATGCCTGATTTGCCTGTCGGAAAGCACACTATCGAGTTGCGAAATGCTGATTGGGAGCCAATACGCCGAACCGTTGAGGTGCGCGACGGTGTGACTCAGGATCTCGAATTTGCCTGGGAGCGCGCGCTCGTGCAATTCGTGAGTGATCCTCCGGGAGCAGAGGTATTTCAGGGGGGGCGAAGACTGGGGAATGGAAGTCAGGTAACGCCTTTTGCAGTTGAGATGCCCGAGGGCGAATATCAGTTTGCCTCAAGGTTTGATCGTTTAAGTGAAGTCAATTCAGCGGCTTATATCGATTCGGAAGCCGGATCAAACGTGGTGAACTTTGAGTTTGATTACGGCAAGGTATTTATCGAAAGCGATCCAGCCGAGGCTGCGGTTATCTCGGGTGGAGTTCCGCTTGGGCGCACGCCACTAACGCTTTCGGTGGTTCCTCCCGGGAGTTACACTTATGAGCTAACTAAGGCGCAGCATCGGAGCACGAGAGTTTCCGGTGTCGTCGAACCCGGCGGTTCTTTGGATTTTTCCGCGTCTTTGAAGTTTGATGTGACCCCGGTGATGACCCGGAATTTCAAGAATGGAATCGGCCAGGAAATGGTTTGGTTCGGCCGCCTCGATGGCTGGGTGGGAGCGCGCGAGGTGACCCAGGAGCTTTTTGAGAGAACGACAGGAGCGAATCCCAGTTATTTTAAATCGCCGAAGCATCCCGTCGACAGTGTCACCTGGTATGATGCGATGAAGTTCTGCGAAGCATTGACCGGAGAGGAAAGTGCCCGCGGGACGCTTCCGCAGGGGTATCGTTACCGGCTTCCTTCGGATCAGGAGTGGAGCCATTTTGTCGGCGTTCAGAAGTTGGATGGTGCCGTCTCCAGTCTTTTTGAGCGTCAAAAATCAACCGCACCGGTGGGTTCTCTCGCGGCGAATGAATTCGGGCTTTATGATGTTCGAGGCAACGTCTGGGAGTGGGTCGGCGACTGGTATTCACAAACCATCGTGAGCCGTATGCGTAAAGAAGATGCCACCCCTAATGAAAGTTGGGTTGGAACCGATCGCAAGGTGCTGCGTGGCGGCGCCTGGAACCGATCGTCTCAGTTCGATCTGAAGGTCGGCAACCGCATGGGTGCGGGACCATCGGCGAAAGATCGTTATGATGTTGGCTTTCGGGTCGTCCTCATGAGATCCCGCTAGCGGCTCACTGCACGTCAAATCCGTGAGTCGCACTCGGCTCCGGTTTACCGGCGGGACGATAGTGAAACACACGATTTGCTTTGCTCTCTGCATCAGGGGCTGCATAGACGGCGACTTCTACTTTCGGGGGGGCGGAGTTTGCTTCTGCGAGCGGCTTCGTTTCAATCCGAATCATGTTCTGTCCTTTGTTCACTCCGCCATTGACGAGCTCAGTGATCTTCAGATTCGAAAATGTTCCGGTGAGGCGGTTGTTAACGTAAATTTTTACTTCGTAGCCGGTCGCGTCGACCCAGACTTCCGCAATCATATCGGGCATCGATACCGGTTGCTGGATAGGCGGAAGCTGCTCAGCAGGTTGAAACTCGGCCCCTTGAAGAAACGAAAAATCACTGTTTCTGATTTGAAGTAAAATTTCACCATCATTGCCGATACGAACGAGGCGAAGATTGTCGAATTTCCAGACGCCGTCTTCTCTTAAAAAATGCAGCACGAGAAGGTTATCAGGGATTTCGGTACCGGTGGCGTTTCCGAAGTTGGCGCGTCCGAAATAGGTCGAAGTGGCCGCGAATCCATTGCTCAGCACTCCGAGTGAAACGAGGCCGGCTAATTGAGGCGAACTCATGGGATCTTCAAACAAGGTATTCGGGAAAGGGCGGCGCTGAGAGACGATGCGATTTTGAATCTCGCGCTGCCGTGAGAACGCGGTCGTGGCTTCCCATTTTTTGATGTCGCCCGTGACCATCGCCGTTTTCCAATTTTCATAGGCGTTCTCGAGGGTAACTCGCAGCCTGGGGGCGGGTTGAGCGGTTTGTGCCTGGACCGGTGTAAGGGCCAGATGAACGGAGACAGAAAGAAAAAGGGCAGCAATTCGCATTCGACAGTTTATCATGAGTATCAGACTTCAACCAAACCAGTTTTTAGGTGCTCTTTCCAGTCGAAGCTTGATAAAATTTTAAAAAACTTACTGATTCTGAGGCCCCTCAGTTTCTCGGTTTCTCAAAAACTGCCAACAAACTTATGAAAAACATTGCTTACATAAGTTATTGCGTCGTTCCTCGTAGCGGGAATGGCAGAGGCTGGAGATTGGAGCTGTCCGGCTAAGGGTCTTGCCGCTCTTGCCGCCCCGATTTCAGGGTCATGCCTCTCCTACGACTTCGTCGATCTGGATTACACGTTCAACGACTTCGGAAGCCGCCTCATTGATAACGGGGATTCCTATGAACTGGGCTTCTCGAAATCTCTCGGGTCGTTGTTCTTCCTCAATGGTGGGATTAACGCAGGCAGTTTTGATTAGAATTGGGCCGGTAACTCAGTAGGTGTTGATACACGACGCTATCTCATGGGCCTTGGGGTTCGTCATCAGATAGCAAGGTGTGTTGATCTTACTTTTGAAGGTGGATTTGATCATTTGGATGCAGAGTATGGTCGCGGTTACACGGATCGTGATTTTGATTCCTGGGCCTATTACTTCGGGCCTGGTATTCGTGCCCGTGCCGGACGCTTTGAGTTCTTTGCCAAGGCTCTCTACACGGATCGCGAAGGCGACAAGCGTCAGCAGTATCTTTCCGAGGACAGTGTTTATCTTGAGCATGCTTACGATGCTAACTGGATTTTTACTCCCGGTGTGATTCTTCATCTCAACGAGCGTATCGGTTTTCAGATCGCCGGAGAATTTGACGGGGATGACTCGGCACTGACACTCGGTGCACGTTTTCACTTCTAAATTACCTTTTTTAATAAAACCTCAATAGCCGGACGGGAAACCGTTCGGCTATTTGTTTTTCGGACAGCGGGTTTCAGGAAGTATTTCTCACGCTTTACGGGACTTGCCTTTTTTGAACATTTGATCGAACTTTACGTCATGATGAGACATTTCTTGATCGCTTTGGTTGCCGTTTTTGGGCTGAGTCATTTTGCTGCGGCAAGAACCTGGACTCAGGCAGGCTCGGGAAAGAAAATCGAAGCAGATTTGATTAAGGTCGAGGGCGGTGTGGCTCACTTAAAACTGCCCAATGGTGGCGTGGGCCAAGTGGATGTCATTTCGCTAAGTTTGGAAGATCAGGAGTTTATTTCCGGCCTCGAGAAAACGTCTGCTGCATCAGGAGGTGCCGAATGGCCTGCTTTCCGTGGCGCGAATGGAGATGATATTTCCCCTGATACTGGATTGCTCGACAAATGGCCTGAAGGTGGGCCTGAAAAACTCTGGGTTTTTGAAGAGGCTGGAATGGGATATTCCGGTTTTAGCATCGCCGGCGGAATTCTCTACACAATGGGCACTCAAGGCGAGGACGTCACGGTGACTGCCGTTGATACTGCGACGGGTAAAAAACTATGGTCAACGAAGATTGGTGAGGATGATCAAAAGGGCTACAGTGCAGGCTGGGGACACGGCCCGCGAAGCACGCCAACTTTCTCAGATGGCCATATTTATGCGCTGGGACCGAAAGGTAATTTCGCCTGTTTAAGTGCTGACTCCGGAAGCAAGGTCTGGTCAAAGCATCTCGTCGATGATTTTGGCGGTAAGATGGGAGGCTGGGGATTTTCGGCTTCACCATTGGTCGATGGGCCGCATCTTATTCTTGCTCCGGGTGGTGAAGAGGCCGGTATGGTTGCTCTTGATAAGTTGACCGGAAAAGCAATCTGGAAGGCTGACGATCTAAAGCCGGGCAAGGCGGAGTATGCCACAATTATCCCGACAGAGATTCATGGAAAAAAGCAGTATGTGCGGCTTTTCGAAAAAGAGCTCGTCGGGGTTTCCGCAGAGGACGGTGAGGTTCTCTGGCGTTCTGCCTGGGACGGCAAGACGGCTGTGATTCCAACGCCTATCGTCGATGGCGATGAAATTTACGTGACCTCTGGATACGGTGTCGGTTGTAAGCTTGTGAAGGTAAACTCAGATGGGACCACGGACGATGTCTGGGTAAACAAGGAGATGAAAAACCACCACGGCGGAGTCGTGAAAGTGGGTGATTACCTTTACGGTTTTTCCGATGGTGCCGGCTTGATTTGTCAGGAGTGGAGCACGGGTGAAATGGTTTGGAATGAGAAAGGTCAGTTTACGTCAAAGGGTTCCGTGCACGTGGCCGACAATCATTTGTATGCGTTGAATGAGCAGGACGGAACGCTACTTCTCGTCGAGGTTTCTCCGGATGGTTTTACTCAGAAAGGCCAGTTCACTCTGGATCCGCAAAGTTCGAACCGAAATCCGAAAGGTAAGGTCTGGACGCATCCGCTCGTGATCGGCGGGAAACTCTTTCTTCGTGATCAGGAGTATATCGTTGCTTACGACGTCAGCGGGAAGTAAGCGATAAATTGCTCTCTCTCATTAATCAATTCAACAGGGTTAGGCCACTGATTCTACCCTGTTGGGTTTGTCGAAACGAATGGAAGCTGCCGGTGAGCCGCAAGAGGAGTCTTTGGCGGTTTCGGAGAGCAAGCCTCGTTCCGCAGGCCGATGGTGTTGGCCGTTAATCTTGTTTTCGATCATCCCTTTGGGATGGATACTGGGAAACGTGCATGGAGTGGATGAGGTAACGGACTCTGAAACGGGGGCGGCCGTGAATCCGGCTGAGCTCGCGATGCTTAAAATGCAGGGGCAGGTCGTGATAGCATCGCAGCGATTTGAGCCTGACACGGTTGAGTTGATGCTCGACGACCTTTCAAAAATGGCATCTTCTCCGGGCGCTATGGCTGCTTTAGCGTTGATCGAAAATTTTGTTCTACCGGAAAGTGATCGCGCCGGTGAGACTTTCAAAAAGCTCCCTGCTGATAAAATGCCGGTGACGGCCGGGTTAGTTGAAAAGGCGATTAGCTCTGGCCTCAGTGATGAGGAGCGAGTTCAACTTCAGGGCATTTTTGGTGAATGGTTTGCGGGACTTCCTCCGGGGGAAGGGGGGACCGAGTCACCCGAAGCCGTTTTGATTCGCTCGCGTTCCATTGCGATTTTTCTGGTCGGTTCGATTTTGTTTCTCTGTGCTTTCGCCGGACTCGTTGCCGGAGCCGTTTTGGTGATTATCCATGGGACTCGAATGCGCAGCGGCTTGAAGGTGAATGCACTGTCTGTAGCAGGCCCTCAGAATGGGGTCTACCTCGAGTGTTTTGCTCTGTATTTGGGATTGATGTCAATTGGTGTAGTTGTGGCTGATTTCTTCCACTTCTCTGTAGCGATCGTGGCTTCCGTTGGAGCGGTCATTTTGCCATTTATTTGGCCTTTCATTCGAAAGGTAAGCTGGTCGGAATTCCGAACCCATATTGGATGGCACCGAGGAAAGGGCATTTTCAGGGAAATCGGGGCAGGAATTATTGGTTATTTTGGTGTGCTTTCGATTGCTTCTATCGGGATAACGCTCACCGGGATTTTAATCTATATTTCGACGCGGTTCGCCGATGATGCCGCAGCCGTCGGGCCTGAGCCCCACCCTATTGTGGGCTGGATATTTGAAGGGAGCCTTTCTGCTAAGTTGGCTTGTCTTTTTCTCGCGTCTGTTTTTGCCCCTTTCTTTGAGGAGACCTTCTTTCGCGGAATGTTCCACCGCCATTTACGAGGACGATTCTCGTTTCTGATCGCGGCGTTAATAGGAGGGCTGATTTTCGCAGTGCTCCATCCACAGGGGGTCTATGCGGTGCCGGCGCTTGCTTCGATGGGGGTTGGTTTTGCGTTGATTCGAGAATGGAGAGATTCTTTGATTGCTCCGATGGTTGCTCATGCCATCAACAACGGGGTCCTCGTATTTGCCCTTTGGGCGGTCCTTTGAGTGTGCCACCGGTTTTTTTGCCGGTTTAGTGAGGTAAGCAGTCGTTATATTCTATGGGGAGAAATAGAATTTTAATTAAATTATCTTAATAGTAAAAACATCTTGATAATTTGGTTTTTACCACTTTAATCTCAATTTACTAAAATATTCATACTTTTAGGGTGGTTCCATCGGTTTTGCTTTTTTTGAGAGTGAGTTCATTTGTAAAAATCCTCTCACTCCTTCAACTGACGTCATGACATTCTCATTTCGAAATATCTTCAACCCCGAGGACGGGGATTCCGAAGGCGCCGCCGCTCCAGCGGGTGGCGATACGAGGCATCAGGCGCCGTTTTCTCCGGAAGAAGGTGCTGGTAAGCCCATTCGAAGTCAGGTATTTCAGGTGAGTGAGCTGTTACCGTTCATTCCGCCCGCTATTGCGGCAGAGGCGGGGATACCGATGACGAAGGAAGTTGATATTCCCCTTTCGCCGGATGGGTTCAACGATGTGTTGCTCTCTACTATTTATCAGGTCTGTCCTGAATTGTTCGCAGCGGAAATTACTCCATTGAACGAATCTACGGTAACTTTGCCGGCTAAATTGGGCAATATTCCGAATCCAGCGTCTCAAGCGAAATCTCCTTTGGTTTCCGGAAATGGTTTTTTGAAGCCTCCGGGAATGGCCGCTTCAGCAGCGGCGCCTGCATCCAAGGCCTCTCCAGCGGCGCCTGTTTCTGAAAAATCGAACCCTTTCTGGTCACCTGACGATGGTGACGAGGCACCTGGCACCCCACAGCAGCCCCCAAGTAATATGAGCGAGTCACACTCCCAACCGCGAGCCGCCTCAAGCAGTTCGGAGAGCAAACCACCGCAAGGATTGGGAGGCATTGAAACTTCTCAGGAGAAGAGTCCTTCTCCCCCCTCTTTCAACCCGGCCACGGGTAGGGCGGATGGGCCGGCGCCTCAGGCTCCGGACCCGGTTCAGAATGGATTCTCTGCACCGAGTCCCGCGGGGGCCAATCCGTTTGAACAAATGGCTGCTCCTGGAAAAGAAAGCCCAAAGGAGGCGGTGTCTTCACCTGGTTCTCAGTTTTCCGGTAATCCTTTTGAAAGTGAAGGGGGATATTCGACGCTTTTTCCGACTCAGGCCGAAGAGGATTCTGAAATTCCCTTTCCCTCTCCGGCATCCAATTCACCTAAAGGAGCGGCTCCTCAGCCGGAAAAGGCTACCGAGGTAACCTGGGGGACGATGTTCGATGCGAAGGCTGAGCCGGAATCCGAATCCGAGGACGGGAGTAATGGTTTTGAAAGTATCGGAAATCTTATTCCTAAGAGTGTTGGTGCTGCTCCCAAGCCTGCGGGAGGGAGCGCTTTTGGGAGTCCTGCTGATCACAGCGATGACGAAGATGACTACGGGCTGTTTCTGCCTCCTTTAGATGAGGAACACGAACTGCCCGCGGCGTTTCAAGTGGATTCGCCTTCCGCTGACATTTTTGAGAGCGATGAGGCTGAGCCCTCGGTTAAAGAAGAAGCGAGCCCTCCTTCATTTGGATTCGAGCCTGCCGCACCGCCAGCTCCACAAGGATTTTCAGAAGTCAAAGAAGAGCCAGCTGCCCAAGCGCCGACTCCCCAGCCTGAAGCGGTTGAATCCAAACCGGAGACTCTGGTTTTACCCGATGCTGCGGCTACACTTACTCCTTCTCCTTCAGTAAATGCAACTGGATCTGCTTTTTCGGGAAGCCCTGCCGCTTCGCTAAAGCCCCTCCAACCCCTCCCTTCAACGGTATCTGTCGAGCCTGAGACTGCTCCCGCGCCGGTTGTGAAGCAGGAGCGCGCGACTGAAGCGCCGGCCGCTCCAGCCCCGGCTGCAATTCCCGGTCTTTCCCTGTCAGGTGAAATTCGAGATCTTGAGCTGAGAGCCATTTTCTCCACCAGCGATTCGTTTACCTTGCGATCAGTCGCCCGAAGAGTGGTTGCCTTGCCGGGGATTGCCAGTTGCGCGCTTGCTACGCCGGGGCGTCTTGTCCAAGCCTCCCGGAATGAGGAAAGCCGAATCGGAGATGAAGCGAAAGAGATGGTTCAAACGATTCGTAATTTAGCAAAACTGACTGGACTGCCCGATGCTCAATCGTTCACTCTGCATACTGACAAGGGGATTGTAAGTCTTTTTCTTGATGGTGAATGCTGCCTCACTGTTCATCATGAGTCTCTGGAGTTTGAACCGGGGACACGTGAGAAATTGATTCTTATTTCCCGAAATTTGGAGAAACTCGAAAAATAGGAACCTATGGCACTCGTTCGATATGACACCCGGGAAGTTCAGTTCAAGCTGGTATATTGCGGACCTCCTGAAGGTGGGAAAACAACGAACCTCCATTACATTCATCGTCGTCTTGACTCATACTTGCGTGGTGATTTGATCTCGGTAGCCACGGATCAGAATCGAACGATCAGCTTTGATTTTCTTCCCATTCACACCACGGAAATTGAGGGGTATCAGACCCGCTTCCAACTTTATACTGTTCCCGGTCAGGATGTTCTTTCGGAGACACGCAAAAATGTCCTCGCTGGAGCTGATGGCATTGTGTTCGTGGCTGATTCGACGACTTCGAGGATGGACTCGAATCTGAATGCTTACGAGAATTGTCGGAACGCGCTCGAGGAGAACCGCATTGATCCGGACCGCCTTCCTTTTTCTTTCCAGTATAACAAGCGTGATCTTGCGGATGCAACGAGTCCGGATGTGATGGATCAAATGTTTGGAGTGAAGCGTGCTTCATTTTTCGCCTGTGCAACCTCTGGATATCAGGTCTTTGCCACTCTTGATGATCTGACAAAGCAAGTCATCAAAGGATTTCATTCCCAAACCATTAGGAAAGAGCGAGGACGGGGTGTTTCGAGGCGAGAGTCTGAGGTAGCGGTTGCCCTTAAGAGTTAGAAATCGATTTTTTGTGAGGAAGGGTAAGGTTGTCGCAAGTTCTACCAGAGGGATATCTGAGTGTTAATGAATGTTAATGAGTGAAACGAGTGAAACATCAAATGGAGAAGGCGAGGATTTCAGTCCGGCGCAGACTCTCGAAATCAGCAGTGCAATAGCCGCGCAAGCGGACGACCTGTTGCGCCGTTTTGCGGAAGAAGCGGGACTTGAGACGGCGCTCGTGGTGGATCGCAGCGGAGCGCTGGTTGCGGGTATTTCTTCAGAAGCGGAGGTTACCATTGATGTGATTTCCGCTCTCGTTGCAGGAGCCAGCGGGGCGATGCGCGCGCTCGTGAAAGAACTAGGGGAGACAGGGAACATCGAGAGCCTTCACCAAGGGGGCGATCGGTTGCTTTATCTTCGCGAAATGATCAATCGTTTTATCCTTGTGGGTGTTTCTGATTGTTCGACGCCTGCAGGGATTGTGCGGGAGGAAGCGTCCAAAGTAAGCGATGCGTTGCAGGATATCCTTTCAGGCATCAAGCCTTCGGATCCGCCCAAGGCGGAAAACGAACTCGCTCCGATAAAGTCGCTTCGTTCAATGTCGCTTAAGCGCACTGCGAACCGACTTTTAGCGCCGGCGATCTTTCTCGAGGAAAATGAGATTCCTGAGACACCCGTTGAGATCGTTGGGAAGGCTGAGGAGCCTCCAGTTCGTGTTGAACCTGAACCGATTGAGGCGGCGGCAGCAGAAGAGGCAGCAATCGAAGAATCAACGATAGAGTTGGAACCGATCGCGGAAGTGGAGCCTGAAGAGGTGGAGGAAGTTTTCATTGAGGAGACTCTCGAAGAAGATGGGGTAGCGGCAGTTGAAGCGCCTGAGCCAATTGTAGCGGAGGAAGTGGTTCCGGAGTCGATCTTTGAAGCGATTGAAGAGGACGAGGAAGACGAGGAAGACGAGGAACCTGAAGTGATTGGGGAACCTGAACCTAAAGAAATTCTTGAACCTCTGGATTTCGGGGATACTGAAATTATTATTGAGCAGCCAAGTCTCAAAAAGAGTCCATTCGAAGAGGTCGATTTCAACGCAACGGCGCCTGAACATGTGGAGGTTGATCGCGAAGTCGTGGTCGATTCAAATGCAGCAGCCGGTGTCTTTGAGGTCGAAGCTGACGAGGCGTCTGAGATTGTGTTTGAAATGGACCCTGACTCTTCAGAAGACGTTTCTGATGAAGAGGATGAAGACGAAGGCACGGTTTTCGAATTTGTTGAATCGGAAGCCGGAGGCGCGGAAGATGAGAGTGATTCTCCTTCAATTGCTTTTGAGATCGACGAGGAAGAGGAGGACGAGGCTGAACCGGCTCCTGTCGACGTCGAGGAATCTGAAGATGACGATATCGACGACGAATCCGAAGGCAGGGCAGCCGGCCCGTTTTACTTTTAACCTCTTCTCTCAAGTGGGGGAATCTCTTTGCCCGTTGGCTGGATTGTGCTTATGATTGGGCTTCGGGGAAGATAGCTCCGTCTTATTTTCTATGGATCTTATTACAAAAGGCGGGCCGCTCATGTGGCTTCTTTTAGGCTGTTCGGTGATTGCTATTGCCATTTTTCTAGAGCGATTGTTCTATTTTCATAGAGCGCGAATCGACGTCGGTGACTTGCTTTTCGGATTGCGAAACCTCATCAAGAATAAGGCCTATTCGGAAGCCCTGTCAGAGTGTGTCTCAACGCCCGGCCCTGCAGCGCGGGTTATTCAGTCTGCGATTCGGCGATATTCAATGCCACGCAGTGAGCTTAAAGAAATTGTCCAGGAGAGTGGGCAACTGGAAGTTCCCAAGCTTGAAAAGCACCTTTCGGTATTACTCACGGTTGCCTACATCGCTCCGCTGATTGGATTGCTTGGCTCGGTTCTTGGTCTGGTCGATACCTTTGTGCAGATCAGCGCAGTCGGTGGCTTTGTTCGCGTGGCCGAGATATCCCAGGGGGTATACGAAGCGCTTATTACTTCTGCGGCCGGCCTTATGGTCGCAATTCCCTCTTTTGTTTTCTACTCTCATCTCAAGGCATACGCTAAAAATTTGATGCACGACATGGAGAGTGCCGGTATTGAGATCGTGAATACGATTTGTGATCTTCGGACTCATACAGGCGATATTATTTCGATGCGTCCCGAGGCGCCGCGGGAAGAGGGGGACGATGAGTCTTCTTCGAATCAGGACGATAAGTAGGTAAATCCAATCGAAGCCGAGACTTGAAACTGGAATCCACATTGAGTGATCGAGGCGGCGCGCTTTATACCGCTCCGCTGATTGATGTGATCCTGATGCTGATCATCTTCTTTCTTTTTGGCTCCAATCTGGTTTTGAAATCGGGTTTCGAAGTGAAACTACCGACTTCAACTGCGTCGCTTCCTTCCGCTGAGGATGCGCACATCATTACGGTAATCCCCGGCGAGATGTCTAAGTTTTACTTTAACGACCAGTGGATCACTCTTGAACAGTTGCCGGCCGCGCTGGATGATTCGATGCAGCGTTCGAAAGAGGTTATTCTTTTGGGTGATGAAGAAGTCGATTACGGTTCCGTGATGAAGATCGCAAATTTGGTTATACAGCAGGGATTTGAGCTCTCTTTCGCAACCCAGCAGGAAATTCCTTAACGTAAAACCTCATCAGGGATACAGATATGGCGATCGAACCGGGGGACGAAGAAGACGAAAGGGGGCGGGTTTTTAATTGGGACCGGGAAAAGGGGCTCTGGTTGTATGTTCTCGCCTTTCTTATCGTATCGATCCTCATTCACGGATCCGGATTCTACCTTTTCCAAGTAGACTATCCGGATCCCGTTCGGACAGATACCGATCCTGAACGAATCAGTCTTCTCGACCCATCGAACCCGTCGGTGAGAACTATTCTTCAGCGGGTCAGTGACCGGACAATTTACCTCAAACCGGCTTCTGCGTCTGCAGACGTGAGAATTCGTCTCAAGGATAGTCCGGTAAGGTTTACTCCTGCATTTCAGGAGACCGTGATTCCCCTCGTGCCATTGCGGTATCGCTGGACGATTCCCGGAGCCATTTCACCTCTTGAGGAGATTGGCACAGGTAACACTGTTGGTGGTAAGCCGGTTTCCGGAAATCTAACGGTTCGGCTCAGTGATACCCTGAGGGTTCGTGGAATAGCCCCCTGGTCGATCATGAAGGACTACTTTGAGATGGCTGATGCATTCCCAAGTCTTCATTTCGAAGTGACCGTTTCACCGGAAGGTAATGTGAAGATCACCGGCATCGAATCCGAGCTGGAGAAGGCAGAGGAGGAGGAACTCAGAGCGCTCGTTGAGTCTACCTTGCGATTTAATCCGGGAAGCGAGTCGGAAACGGGGTCGATGGAGATCTTTGTCGAAGGTTGATTTTTGCTCTTCGTGGTTGGAGAGTGGCTTGAAAGTGGACCCTGGAAAGATGCGGGGGCTGCGGATTTTTAATTACGATGTTTCACGTGACGTTAGATGGCATGATTGCCGTGTATTTAGTGGTGATACTGTGCGCTCTTTTCTTTGCGTGGGTGGCTGCTGAAATCTTTCGGAAAGGCCGAGAGAACAGGAGACGGAAGCACTTCGTGATTTGTGGTATTTGCGATCATGTTTTTGAGGATCTTTCGGAGCGTGATTTGGCAGAATGTCCGCGTTGTGGGGCGATGAACGAGAGAGAGCGGATCATTGAGATATAGGCGAAATCGTCTTGCATTGAAACTCATGCCAGTTGAGTTTAGACATTCAAAATCACAGCATAAATGGATCGTCGTGTCGTTATTACAGGAATGGGTGTTGTCTCTCCGGTTGGAAACAACGTGGAAGACTTCTGGGCAAATCTGGCCGCCGGAAAGAGTGGGATTACGAATCTCAACACTCCGAAACTAGAGCCACACGACTGTCAGATTGCGGGCATGGTGAAAGATTTTGATGCGAAGCCTTATTTCAAAGAATACAAGGATGCGCGTCGTGCTGATCGCTTTGCCCAACTGGGAATGGCGGCCTCGGTGATGGCAATTGAGGATTCAGGAATCGATTTTGACAAGGTTAACAAGGATCGCTTCGGTTGTATGGTCGGAAGTGGTATCGGGGGGCTCGGAACCCTTGAAGATCAGCACGTGAACCTGCTTGAAAAATCTCCGTCGCGCGTTTCTCCGTTCACCATTCCGATGATGATTGCGAACATCGCCAGCGGTATGGTGTCAATTGAGTTTGATCTCCGCGGTCCAAATATGTGTATCGTCACCGCCTGTGCGACCGCAACGCATAGCATCGGGGAAGCTTGGAGGATGATTAAATTCGGTGATGCCGACGCCTTTGTGGCCGGCGGTTCTGAGTCAACAATTTGCCCAATGGGGCTTGCCGGGTTCGGAAACATGAAAGCGCTCAGTATGCGTAATGATGATCCGGAGCGGGC
Source organism: Verrucomicrobiales bacterium (assembly GCA_028047635.1). GTDB lineage: Bacteria > Verrucomicrobiota > Verrucomicrobiia > Verrucomicrobiales > DEV007 > Arctic95D-9. Next base: position 36,903 of record JAOFXR010000009.1, on the reverse strand, counting down.
TTCCCGTCCGTTTGACGTAGACCGGGATGGTTTCGTTATGGGAGAAGGGGCAGGTGTTTGTGTAATCGAAGAGCTCGAGCACGCGAAAGCGCGTGGAGCACGTATCTATGCGGAACTCACCGGCTATGGCATTTCTTCAGACGCCCATCATCTCACATCACCGCACCCTGATGGTGACGGCGCTCGTCGCTGCATGGAGATGGCGCTTCGGCATTCCAAGTTGAATCCTGAGCAGGTAGACTACGTCAATGCTCATGGAACCTCGACCGGTTTGGGAGACATTGGCGAGACAAAAGCGATCAAATCAGTTTTTGGTCCGTATGCTAAAGACGGGCTTGTTGTGAGCTCAACAAAATCGATGACAGGCCACCTTCTTGGTGCCGCCGGGGGCGTGGAGCTTGCGGTGTGCGTGAAAGCGATCAACGAGGGGATTGCTCCCCCGACGATCAATCTCGATAATCCTGATCCTCAGTGTGATCTTGATTACGTGCCGCACACGGCGCGTGAGATGAAAGTGGATCGCGCGTTGACCAACTCCTTTGGATTCGGTGGCCATAACGCCTCACTGCTGGTTGAGCGGTTTGAAGGCTGATACCGGTCTGTTCCCGGGCTGGAATCGCTGCTTGGTGGTGTCCCGATCTGGAATGGCGCGAGAGTAATCAACTGTCGTCTCGAGCGCTGCGTATCTTTAGGCTTCCGCCGGAAATTTCTGAAATTTGTTTAGGCACAAAAAACGCGGCCTTTATGGGAAGCCACTTCTTCGAACGTTAATTTAGCACAGGAAGGCTTTAAATCGCGAGGGCCGCTTCCTCTTCGTCGCGGAAGAAGTCGTCGTCGCTGGTGTCGCCGGGCTTGCGAAGAGGGCGGGGACCGGGATCCTCTTTCTTCTGAAGTGCCCGGCGGAGCTTTTTCAGGGCGATGTTCTGTAGCTGACGAATCCGCTCACGAGTCACGCCGAATTCCTGGCCGACTTCTTCGAGAGTCTTCGGCTTTTGTCCAGCGAGTCCGAAACGGGCGTCGATGATCTTACGCTCACGCTCATCGAGGACCTCAAGAAGGTCGTCGAGTTGCATATGCATGTTTTTGTGGCTCAGAAGTTCGAGAGGCGTTTGTGCCTTTTCATCGCCGATGATCTCACCGAATTCGGTGTTATCGTCGTCGCTGATGGGAGCATCAAGTGAAGCAGGGCGAAGAGCCGCAGACTTCAGATGCGAAAGCTTGGCGCGGTCGATACCGATTTCCTCAGCCAACTCTTCGTCGGTGGGCTCGCGTCCGAGTTCTTCGGAAAGAACCATTGCGACACGGCGCATTTTCGAAATCTTGTCTACCATGTGAACCGGAAGACGAATTGTCTTACTTTGGTTCGCAAGAGCGCGTTTGATAGACTGTTTGATCCACCAGGCCGCATACGTAGAAAGCTTACCCCCCTTGTTCGGATCGAAACGCTCAACTGCCTTCATCAGTCCGATGTTTCCTTCGGAAATAAGGTCGAGGAGAGGTAACCCGTAGTTAGCGTAGTCTTGTGCGATTTTGACAACGAGACGAAGGTTCGCCTTGATCATGTGAGCGCGGGCTTCCTTGTCGCCATTCTTAATACGATCAGCAAGCTGCACCTCTTCTTCGCGAGTGAGCAGAGCGGTTTTTCCAATCTCCCGAAGGTAGATCTTAATGCCGCCATCCATTTCCAAATTTGCCATTGGTAGTCTTCTAAAGTTGAGAGAGTCGTCGTTACCTGCTTCTCTGATCAGTCATAGCAAAAGACGTTCCATGTCTTTTGCTATCCTCGTTTGAATGTGCAGTTGAGCCGGCTCGGAGAAAAATGAGGATGGCGTGGGCAGAGGTCTTACTCCCTGAGTAAGGGAACTTTTTATCTTTTTAGTAACGTTATTGCCGATTGATTAATGCCTCGATTTCTCTTCAAACACGTCTCATATTTGTTTGTCGCTCCTTAGATCTGTTCAATAAAAATATAACAAATATAGTTAAACGGCTTTCATTCCTTCATGTTTATGGACTTTCAACTTTTTAAGCAAGAAAATAGTTTGCATTTATTCCGAGGTGAGCACGCAACCAAAAATGGACGATATTGACCCAAAAATAGGCGCTGCCGGGATCAATACGATCTCTTTAGCGCCGTTCTATCAATCCTCGTTCCCCATCGAGCTTTTTGAAGGCCGTTTTCGCGAAATCAGTTTTGGGAAAGTTCTTTGACCAGCTCAAGAAACTCGGCTCGATAGCCAAGATGATCAGGTCCGATGGATGGTTCTGCGAGTGCGATCACTTCCTGCAAGGTGGCGTCTTTGACGTCTTCATGATTTCGTAAAATCATTCCGAAGAGCGCAACAGCTGCGGCGAAGGGGTAGTCGCGGGAAGTGAGCGAGTCGACCATGTTAGGAGGAAGAATTGTTTCGGTCATTAGAATTGAGATGTCTTCCTGCGGTTTTTTATAGCGAAGTTTGATGAGAGCGAGTTCTTCGCTTGGAATCAGTTCCTTCGTTTCAGTTGGAGTGCCGTCGCTTTGATATCGAAGTTCAGGGGGAGCTGGTTGTGCCTTGCCGGGAACGATCTCGTAAAGGGCTGTCACGGTATGGCCTGAACCAATTCCTCCAGCGTCGATTTTATCATTCGCGAAGTCCTCCGGAGCAAGTTTTCGGTTGGCGTATCCGATGAGTCGGTACTTCGCGACGTGAGCGGGATTGAACTCTACCTGGATTTTGACGTCTTTGGCGATGGTCACCAGTGTCCCCATGAGATCGCTCAAGAGCACCTTTCTAGCTTCTTTGAGACCGTTGATATGGAAGTAATTTCCATTTCCACGATTGGTCACTTCTTCGAGCATTGCGTCGTTCAAGTTACCTTGTCCGAATCCGAGCACGCTCAGATAGGTTCCCGCTTTCGCCTCATTCTCGACGAGGTTGACGGGTTCTTTCGTTCCAGTGAGCCCGACGTTGAAATCTTCATCAGTGCAGAGAATGACTCGATTGATTCCCTTTTTAATAAACTGTTCCTTGGCGAGACGGTAGGCGAGTTTGATTCCGGCTCCTCCGTTCGTGGAGCCGCCTGATTTCAGGTTTTCGAGTGCTCCGAGAATCGTCTCCCGATCTCGGCCGGAAGTGGGTGGTAGGGAAACGCCTTCTGATCCGGCGTAAACAACGATGGCGACCTTGTCTTCGCTACTGAGTTCTTCGACGAGAATGGCGATGGCTTCTTTTAAAAGGGGAAGTTTGTTCGGCTCATTCATCGAGCCTGAAACATCTATGAGAAAAATGAGGTTCGCGGGTGGACGATCGATACGGGGTATTTCTTTGCCTTGTAGACCGATTCTCAAGAGTTGGTGTTTGTCGTTCCACGGGCAGGGTGCTGCTTCCAGTTGGATGGAAAACGGATCTTCGCCTTTTGGCTTCGGGTAGTTCCAGTCGAAGTAGTTGATCATTTCTTCGATACGGACCGCGTCTTTGGGAATGAACCTGAGCGCAGAGCCGTCACGGATCATGGCACGAAGATTCGTCCATGAGGCGGTGTCCACATCGGTAGAGAAGGTGGAGAGTGGATCGGTCAGAGGCGATGCCCAGGAATTGTCGACTAGGGCGGGATATTGGGATTTGGAGATTGATTCGGCTATCGGGATGGAGATTGCTAATTTAGAGGAGGGGGCTTCTGATGTAGGTTCAGTCCCCCAGCGAGCGATCTCCTCAATCGAGCCGGCACCTGTCATGGGGCTGCTGCGAAGGTGCTGACTTACGATAGAGTCGCCTCTGAGTCCGTTTGAGGCGGATAGTCCTGTCCAGGAAATTTCAGAGCGGCTTGCGGGAGCGGATGGCTCGCTCAAAGAGGGGACGCTGAAGTTTGAGAAGGCAGTCGAGGAGATTATGCTGTTCGTTTTACCTGTCGCATCAGCAACGGGTGCATTGTCGGAAGGCGTCGGAGATTCCCAGCCAGCAGCGACCTGTCGAAGCATCTTCGGCCTCGTGTGATCGTAGGCAGCTTCATAATAATGCATGCGATGGCGTTCGATGTTTTCCTGTCCTCGTCGCGCGGCCACATTGTAAGGGTCGTCCGAGAGCGCTTTGTGGTATTCGCGGTCAGCTCGGTCGTAGTCACCAAGGTCGATATAACCCTGGCCGGTTTTGAGTGCTAATTTCACACGACGCACTCTTTGCAAATGAGAAGGCGTCAATGTGGGAGAATAATAGTCAGGGTCATTCAATTGATCGAGCAACCGTTTCGCATCAATACTGTCGGGATCTACGCTCGGTTGGAGCACTTCTTCAACCGCGGCAATGGCCTCCGGGTATCTGCCTTCATCGGCTCGGTTTCTGCCGAACAGCACAGAGGCGCGTGCGAACTGTTTTGTGTAGGCAAAGCGGCGCGGTTTCGTCATGGGGGCGTCAGGCAAAAGAGCGAGTGCATTCCTGTATTGATCAATTGCGCCTTGATAGTCTCCATCAGCCATGAGTTTGGAGCCGCGCAGGGCTCCTCCGTCTGCTAGTTTTACTTGTTCTTGAAGCCTTCTAACATAGGAAATTGAGGCTAGCGAGCCGGTTGTATCAAGCGGTTGCGTCACAGCCGGATCGATTTTTGGCGTAATGGTCGCGAGTGGAATTGCTTCGCGGTCTGGTTTTACTTCTAAGCGTTTCAAGCCGGGGCCGCAGCCAATGAAATCTCTTGTATTTGAACTCATTCCAACAGTGAAAGGAATGGGCGGATCTTCCCATAGGGTGAGCGTGAGGCTGTAGAACAAGCCCGCCGCTGCACAGGCAGCGATAGCTATTGAGAACAACAATGGTCGAAATTTTCCCGAAGAAGCGGCGGGCAAAGGAATTACATCAGCCTCATCAATCGCAGCCTCCATTGACTCCAGAAAAGTTTCATCATCGCCATTCTCATTCGCGGCGACTTCATTGAGCAAGGCATCGACAGGCACATCGCTTTCGTTTCTGTCTGATTCGAGTGGGGGAAAATTAGACATGAGCGTTTTCGGTTTGGAGTTCTGTTTGAGGGTGGGTTTGTGCCGCGATGCAGTCGTGGAGAAGAGCGCGGGCTCGTTGGAGGCGTTTTCGTAAATTAGCGGGTGATATTCCGAGCGATTCGGAGGCTTCATTGGCTTCCCGCTCTTCAAAGTAGAATGCCTGAACCGCTGATTGGTAATTCGTAGGGAGTTTGCCAACGCAGGCAGTTACGATGGCAAAAATCGAACTGCCCGACTCCTTTGCTGTCTGCCAGGCGCCAACTTCGCGGTCGAGAAGTTCCATGTCGAAAATGGGATTCCGTTGCTGGCGTCGGAACCAGTCTTTCGTTTTGTTGCGGACGATTCCCCGCATCCAGGCCCCGAAGTCCCGTGACTCATCGAATCGCTCGAAACTTTTCCAGGCGGAAACAAAAGACTCCTGAACGATATCCTTGGCCGACTCACGTGAACCTGATGCGGCGGTAGCAAAGACGAGTAGTTCGCGATGGTGATCTCGCATCTGAGCAGAAAATTTCTGCCTTAGCTCACCGGGATTCGGGGTGGGGGACTCAGTCATTCAACCCTCTGTTCGCAAATTGACTCTCCCTTTGTTACGCCATCGTTCAGAAAATGCGAAGATGGGAAAAATTACGACTTTCCACGCTTCGCCCGTTCCCGCGAAGCGGAGGCTAAAATATCACGGTTGGTGGTCAGGGAAAGATCCGCTGCTTTCTCGTGGGCCTTGAGGTGGAGTTTCCAATCCGCGATTGTTTTGGCGATCACTAAAATGATGAGCAGAAATATGGGCTGTCCCAATGCCTTGACGGCGAATCCACCAAATACGATTGCCATGTGGAGCGCCAGCATGCGGGGATAGAGGGCTGCCATTTCGACAGATAGCGAGGTGCGCTTGTTCTCTCCACCGTTAACCGCGAGTTCGGCCCTCTTTCTGTGCTCTTTCACGTGAAGCTTCCAATCAAAGTAGGTTTTTCCGGCCACCAGAATGAGAAGTAAATAGAGAGGTTCCCCTGCGGCATCTACTGCGACGCCCCCAATGAGAATTGCGACATGAAGCACGATGAGACGAGGTTACGGAATAAACATCTCCTCTGCGACTTTCGTGCGCGTGTTCTCTCCGGAGCCGAGATAGTTGTGATAAAAGGAATACCCGTGGCTCATGATCAGCGCCAGCAAGGTCCACTTTAAACTGGCTGTTAGCATTAAAAATGCCTCCTGCGCGCCGTTCATCTCAGGTGCCAATGTGTTCATCAAAAGGACTCCATTGCCAAAGCAGAAAACACCGTAGTGAAGGAGAAAAAGGCAGGAAATGAATATTTTCCCTCCGACTCCGCCGAACTTAAGGCTATCCTTCTGGACCAGGTTAATTCGTAGAATCGTATAGATTCCCACGATGATCGTTTCACACCAATAAACCAAAACGATGTCGAGCACGTTCCAGTCGAAAAAGAAGGTGCCGATCAGCGGAATCACGTTTGCTGCAATCAGCAAAACACCCGATGACCGAAGTGAATGGGTTTTAGAATCGGTCTCGTAAGGATTCATCGAGGTGTAGCGTTTAAGAGAGAAGCCGGAATTCAAGCTATTTTGAGTTTCCGGTGATTCTCAAAGGTGGTAAAATTCCGCTTGATTGCGGGGGCATCGCGACTAGTTTCCACCCCTTTTACTTTTTCCAGATACGACTATGAAAGCGGATATCCATCCAGAATACAACGAAGCAACGATTCAGTGCACTTGCGGCAATGTCATCCAGACTCGCTCTACAGTGCAGGATTTGCATATCGGTATTTGCTCGGCTTGCCACCCGTTTTTCACTGGTGAGCAACGTTTTGTTGATACAGCAGGTCGTGTCGATAAATTCCAGAAGCGTTTTGGTGACAAAGGTGGCGCACGCCGCAAGAAGCCGAAGCTTTCTGATTTGAGCGCTTAGCTCATCCATTCCCGTCCTCTAGATCGACGGGGATAATCGCAACGGTGATGGTTCCTGTTAGGGGACGTCACCGTTTTTTGTGCCCAAATCTCTCTTCCAGGCCTTTTTCTTTTTCCTAATCTTACTCTAAACCTAACGTCGCTGCCGCAGCGACGGACTCACATCATGGACTACGAACCTCTCATCCAAAAAAAGCGACTCCGTCTTCCCGAAATCGAAGGATTCATGGCACAGGAAGGATTTTTCGATGACCCTAAAGTGGCCGGAGAAATGACGAAGGAGTATCAACGGACGAAAAAGCTTCTCGATGATTGGGCAGATCTCCACAAAACGAAAGAGGCGCTCGAGGAAAACACCGAACTGGCACGCTCGGATGATCCTGAGATGGCTGAAATGGCCGCCGAGGAGATTCCTGCGAACAAAAAACATATCGAGGATCTCGAGGCAGCGGTTCAGTATGCACTTCTCCCGCACGATTCGACCGAGGACCGTGATGCGATTATCGAAATCCGTGGAGGAACTGGTGGAGATGAAGCGTCGCTTTTTGCCGGGGATCTCTACCGCATGTACCAGCGCTATGCTGAAGCGAAGGGATGGAAAACCGAATCAGTCGAAGCGAGTCCATCTGACGTCGGTGGATTCAAGGAAGTCGTTTTCAAAGTGAGCGGCGACGAAGTGTTTCGTTTCCTCAAATACGAGAGCGGTGTGCATCGCGTTCAGCGGGTTCCTGATACGGAAACCCAGGGCCGGATTCATACTTCAACTGCGACCGTAGCGGTATTACCCGAGGCGGAGGAGGTCGACGTGGAACTCAAACCTGATGAGCTTCATATCCAGGCAACTCGCGCAGGAGGTCCCGGAGGTCAGCACGTTAATACGACTGACTCAGCCGTGCAGATCACGCACCTTCCGACCGGAATTATGGTTAAATGTCAGGATGGTCGGAGCCAGGGCAAGAACAAAGAGAAAGCGCTTCAGATTTTGAGAGCGAAACTTCTCGAGGCCAAAATTCGTGAGGAGCATGAAAAATATTCGGCTCAACGGAAAAGCCTCATCGGCTCAGGCGGGCGTGAAGAGAAAATCCGCACCTACAATTTCCCACAAAATCGACTCACCGATCATCGCGTGAACTTGACCTTGTATAATCTCGATCAGATCATGACCGGCGACATTGCCGAGATCGTCGAGACACTTCAGGCGACCGAGATGGAAGATCGCTTGGCAGAGCTCGAAGCGAGTTCATAGGTGGAGGCTGTCGTTAGTTTGCAGCGATTCGAATTTCATCTTCGAATCGGCCGATGTATCTCGTCGTGTAAATCTGCAAGCGGGCACCTTCGAGCCATTTCTCAGTCGCGTTGCCATCGGGCCATAAAACCTTCCATGCGTCGTTGGTTGGAATTTCAAATTTTCGGGTCTTTTCGTTAATTAAACCGAAAATGTTGGGAGCATATCCTGATCTGACATCGAGGAAGCCCGGCAGAAGGCACTCTCCTAGCGTTTCATTGAAGATAACGACAATGGAATTATTTATTCCTCCCAAGCCATAGGTGTGGTGGCTCATGGTTCGGTCGCAAAACTAAGTTGAAGTTGGTAGAGTGTTAGGAAGTAGGTTCGCATTCCCTTGTCACCATTTGTGTCATCAATTTTGAGACGTCCGCTGATATTGGAATCCGATTGAAAGCTGTCATCTTTGAGCGGCATCTCATGTACGAGCTGCCATTTGCGCGCTTCGCCCCGTAACTTTAGTCTCGAGATGGATTCATCGTCGTGAGCATTTTGGATGGTTTTGGTGAAATTCAGTTGGAGGTGCCTGCTTGATGCCGTCGTAGGAGCGGTGACAATAGTGATGAATTCCAACCAGTTGGAGAAATTAGAGCGCGATGGTTTATTGTTTTTCCCCCAGAGCCAGAAAAGCAGCCCGCTCCCCAGCGTGATGGCTGCGACAAAATGTGACCAGTTGCCAAAGCGACTCCAGTCCGTCCAGGAATGTTGAGGCGCGGCGAAGATGTGGGGAGTGAGCCAGTTTGTGAGTTCATCGATCTTCACGAGGGCAACGAGAATCACCCAGCCGATTCCAGCCAGTTGGGCCGCCCGGGTGAATGTTCCGCTGGCCCATCCGAGGCAACCGCATAAGAACCAAAATACAGCTGTCGAAAGCATGCTCTCAAACACTCCTAGGGCGATATGATCTGCAGGTAGCCTCGCCGTGGCGGCGAGATAGTAGAGCTCATGGAGCCACCAAGGCATCCCAATGAACGATGTGAGAAACAGCATCCGTGAGAGGAGACGTCCCTTTGCTGAGATGGGGCGGAGGCGACTTGCAGTTTTTAGCTGCTCCGGGGAAATCCCGAGGAAAACAATCAAGGTTGAAAGTCCGAGCCCTGTCCAGATGAACGTCCGCACCAGCATACTGACCGTTTCATGTGAAGTGTGGGAGCTGATCCAACTTTGAGATCCTTCCCACCACCAATGGGATTGATATCCGAGATAAATCAGTACCAGCAACCACCAAAGTGGAATGAGCCACTTCCATTGCTGGGTCAGGTTTTAAATTCGTGCCAGACCAGTTTCATGACTCGATGCGAAAACGTTGCGCCATCATCACAAAAACTTCGCGGAGGGACATTTCTCTCGTGTGAATGTGGTCGGCGCCGGGGATGAGGCGCTTGATTTCGTCTTCGAGAGCTTCGCTCGCTTCGGCCACGCTGAAGCTGATTGTTCGTCCGACCTCGCGGTAATCGAGCCACTCTTTTGGGTGTTCGAATGGCGTGTCGGTTTCTTCTCTGATGACTTCGACGCTTCGACATTTTCCGAGAAGAGCCTCAACGGTTTCGTCGAGCCGTTTTTTTCCTGAATCGATTAGAATGACCCGATCGGCTAGCCGATCGACTTCTTCGATGTCATGAGAACTGAGGAAGACGGTCCAACCTTCCTCTCCAGTCATGCGGAGGAGGCCGCGAATAAATTCATCGCGAACGAGGGGATCGAGTCCGGAAAAAAAGTACGTCGAGAATGACGAGTTTCGGGCGATAGGCGATTCCTCCGATGAGGGCTGCTTTCATCCGCATGCCGCGTGAGAGATTGCGTAGCTTTCTGTCAGCGGGGAGCTGAAACTCTTCCATGAGCTGGACGCAAAAGTCGTCGTCCCAGGTCGGGTAAAACGGTCGACAGTATTTGTGATACTGCTCAACGGTCATCCAGAGGGGCAGTTCCATGTTTTCCGAGACGTAGCCAATTTTCCGCAGCTCGGACGGCCCGGATTTTCGTGAGTCGATCCCGAAGAGTCGGGCATTGCCATCGGTGGGGTGGTGCAAATTTAGGACCGTCTGAATCGTTGTCGTTTTGCCTGCTCCGTTGGATCCAAGGAAAGCCGTAACTTGCCCTTCCGGAATCGTGAAAGAGAGATCATCGACGGCGACAGTTTTCCGAATCGTTTCGTAAGATGTTCAACTTCGATGGGGTGGCTCATGCGTTGCCTGTGTTTGATTGGTCGCCGTTTCCGAGGCGGCGGATAAGGGCTTCGAGATCTTCGGTGGAAAGTTTGAGGTCGCGGGCCTGTTGAATCAGGGCGGTGGCATCGCCTTCGATGAGTTTGAGTCGCTCCTCTTTGTCTGGAAGATTGGGCGCGGCGATCTGCATTCCGACGCCGGGCAGGGAAACTAGAAAACCTCTGTCCTTGAGGTGCGCGACGACTTTATGCGCGGTGGTCGGGCTGATCTTTAATTCGCGGCTCATTGCTCTCACCGAAGGGAAGGCGTCTCCATCCCTGAGCTGTCCGCTCGCGAGGGCGCGATGGAAGGCCTGGACGAGTTGGTCGAAAACAGGTTTTCCGGGTTTGAGTTGTATGGAGAACGGAAGCACAGTGAGTTGGTGTTACAGTATATGTGTAACACCTGTTACGCTTTTGGGGAAGATCTTTTTTTTGAAAGGAGTAAAGAATGAGCTCTCGAGCGCGTTCCTACTGCTCCTTTTCTTTTTCGTAATCTTAATCCTAATCTTCTTTTAGGAGTCTCAGATCATGCGCTTGGTCAGTGGAGGTGCTCGCACGAAGGCACAAAGTTTTAGAGGCGGCATTCGCAGCGTTGGATTCAGATGACATTGAGCCTTTGAGCCTTCGTGCCTTCGTGCCTTCGTGCCTTCGTGCCTTCGTGCCTTCGTGCCTTCGTGCCTTCGTGCCTTCGTGGCTTCGTGGCTTTGTGCGAGACTTTGCGCCGGACCTGCTCTCTGCTGGTTGCAAATTTCGGCTCACGCCTGAAAGTGCTCTCATGACTCATCGCTTCACCTACCGCCGTCGTGTTGAATTTGCTGACACTGATGTCGCGGGGATTATGCACTTTTCAAATTTCTTCCGGTTTATGGAAGTGGCGGAGCATGCGTTCTATCGCTCGATGGGGTATTCGGTTCATCCTTTCAAGCACGGGGAGAATGACACGGATGGCCCGAATGTCGGCTGGCCACGGGTGCATGCTTCGGCGGACTACCGGCTTCCTCTGAACTTTGAGGAGGAAGTGGAAATCGAGTTACTGGTGGAGGAGATCCGCAACAAGACGGTGGGATACTATTTCAATTTTTGGAAGAATCCCGACTCGGAGTCTGAGCGCGTGATCGCTGCGACGGGCCGTTTTACGGTGGTGTGCGTATCGTTTGATGCGGATTCACGGAAAATGAAAGCGGTTGCGATTCCGGATGAATGGCGCGAGACAATGGCAGCTGCGCCTTCGGATCTAATCCCCGAGCCGGTGAAACGCTAACTTTTCGCACTTAAACCACTAGAATATTATGCCCATGAACAGCTACGCCTGGCTTATTTTTGCCCTCGGAACCGTCCTTACCTGGGGACTCTACGGAATTTTTCTTCATATGGGCCAGATCGGGATGAGCGATCCGGCAAATGGTCGTTACAAGGCGTTTCTCTTTGTCGGCGTCGCCTATTTCCTGACCGCAGTCCTCGCTCCGCTAGCGATTCTGGTGGCACGCGGATCTGACTGGAATTTCCCTGGAAAAGGGATGTGGCTTTCGTTGCTTGCAGGGATTCTCGGAGCGATTGGAGCGTTTTTCGTTTTGATGTCTCTCGGTGCGCTTTTCGCTCAGGGGAACAAGAGTGCTCCGGCGATCGTCATGTCGATTATCTTTGCAGGAGCTCCGATTGTGAATGCGATTGTTTCCATGGTGATGCACCCGCCCGCAGGTGGTCTTGCCGGGATTCGCTGGCCTTTCGTTCTCGGGATTTGCATGGCTGCGCTTGGTGGTTACCTCGTGGTGAAATTTAAGCCAGAGCCTGCTCCAGCCGGCCACGCGAAAGTCGAGGCTGTGGCCACCGATTCGAAAAGTTGAGTGGCGCGACTTTCTATTCTCGTCGCTTGAATCGACGCGATATATTGGCTTAACCTAGGGATCATGGCAGATCGTTCCCGAATTGAGTCAAAACAGCTCAAAAAGCTTCAAGGGCTCATTGGTGAGTTGTTGAAGGGGAATGATTTCTATCGTTCACGACTTCGGTCTGCGGGTGTTGACTCGAAGATTGGATCTCTGGCGGAATTCTCCCGCCTCATGCCGTTTACCTCGAAGATGGATCTCGTCTGGGATCGGGAAGAATTTGCTCCTTATGGATCCAACCTGACCTATCCCCAAAGTGATTATTCCCGCTTTTGTCAAAGTAGTGGGACGACGCGTGGTCCGCTGCCCTCACTGGATACCACGGAAAGTTGGTCTGCAATGCTTGATTGCTGGGATCGCGTCTATGAAGCGGCTCAAGTCGAGACCAGTGAAGTGGTTTTTTTCGCCTTTTCATTTGGACCCTTTCTGGGCTTTTGGACCGCGTTCGAATCGGCGACGCGACGAGGCAATCTCTCGATTCCCGGCGGGGGGCTCAGTAGCAAGGCAAGGCTGCAGGCGATGGTGGCGCATGACGCGGGTGTTCTTTGCTGCACACCCACCTATGCCTTGCGGCTGGGTGAGCACTTTGCGACCCACGAAAATGATGAGATGTCATCGTATCGACTGAAGAAAATTATCGTCGCAGGTGAGCCGGGGGGAAGTATTCCTGCGGTTCGTGAGCGGCTTTCTGAATTGTGGAAAGGGGCTTCGATTTTTGACCATCATGGAATGACTGAGGTCGGCCCCGTGACGTATGAGCATCCTGACAAGCCGCTCAGTCTTTGCGTGATTGAGGATGCCTACTATGTGGAGGTGATAGACCGCGAAACCCACCAAGAGGTCGCGCCCGGAGAACAGGGCGAACTTGTTATCACAACATTGACCCGAAAGGCCTGTCCGCTCTTACGTTACCGAACGGGCGATCTCGTTGAGAAGGCGTTCCTCGAAGATTCCTCAGGAGGAGAACCTTCTTTTTGTCTGGAGGGTGGCATTCTCGGCCGCGTCGATGAGATGGTGGTGATTCGCGGAGTGAATATTTATCCTACTGCCGTTGAAAAGATCATTCGTGGATTTCCTGAAGTCATTGAATTTCAGGTCGTCCAGACGATGCGCCAATCGATGGCTGAACTCGAAGTGACTCTCGAAGCCAGGGACGCAGCTAGCAAAACGGGCGACCTTGCTGAGCGTGTCGCGCGCGAGTTGGCTGATGCTTTTACCTTAAGAATTCCAGTGCGCCTCGTGGAGCCGGGATCTCTACCCCGATACGAATTTAAATCCAAACGCTGGCTGAAACAGTAATTTTCTATGAGCGACTCAATTCTCGAACTGAAGAACATTTCCAAATGGTACGAATCTAATCCCGAGAGGAAAATTCTTGAAGGACTGGATCTGCAGGTTAACACGGGTGAGCGATTCTCGATTGTTGGTCCGTCAGGATGTGGCAAAAGCACTTTGCTGAATATCCTGGGGACACTCGACACCCCTTCAGAGGGTGCGGTCACTCTCAACGGCGTCGCCACGGGTGGGATGAGTGAAAAGGCTCTCTCGGCAATCCGGGCGCGAACGATTGGATTCATTTTTCAAATGCATCATCTGCTTCCGCAGTGCACCGCATTGGAGAACGTTCTCGTTCCCACTTTGGCTTTGGGTAAAGAAGTGAATCCGGTGGAGGCTTCGGAAAGAGCTTTTGATTTGCTCAAGCGAGTGGGCCTGGGCGACAAGGTCGAGAGTAATCCGGGGCAACTTTCCGGAGGCGAGCGTCAACGAGTCGCGGTGGTTCGCTCCTTAATTAACCGTCCGAAGTTATTGCTCGCGGATGAGCCGACTGGAGCGCTCGATGAAGACAATGCCCACCGCCTGGTTGACTTGTTAGTTGAGTTAAACGAAACCGAAGCGCTTTCATTGATCGTGGTTACCCATGATATGGATGTAGCAGGTAGAGTGGGTGAAACGAGAACGTTGAAGAACGGAAAAATTGTTCCTCTTTCATGAATTTCGTCAAACTGGCAACTCGTTCTCTTTTTCATTACCGATGGATTAATCTCTCGGTTCTTGCTGGAGTCGCGCTAACTTCTGCAATTCTGAGCGGTGCTCTCGTCGTTGGTGATTCGGTGAAGGAGAGCCTGCGGCAGAATGCGGCGGCCCGAACCGCTGGGATTGGCCCCGTTCTTCTTGGTGGAGAGCGTTATTTTTCGGATTCTCTTGCGGAGCGTGCCTCCGCTGCTGGCGGAATTAATGAGGCTTTGGCATCCGCTATTCAAGTGGAGGGAACGGTTTTGAACCGTAAAAGCGGCCAGCGGGCGAATAAGGTTCAAATTTTGGGCGTGGATGAAAATTTCTGGAAGCTGTCTCCGTCGGGTAAAGCACCTGACGGTTTTGCCGACGAAAATTGGATCGGGATCAACGAGTCGCTGGGAAGTCGAGTTGCGGCGGAAGTGGCGGAGACGCTCATTGTGAGAGTAGAACTCCCCGGAGCGCTCTCGAAAGATGCGCCTTTGTCAGGAGAGTCGGAACAGACGACGCCGTTTACGATTGAGGTGAACAATGTCCTGGGCCCTGATCAGTTTGGTCTTTATTCTCTGAGAGCGGAGCAGGTGCCCCCTTCGACGATTTTCGTAAAGCTCGCAAAGCTGCAGCAGTTTTTGGAGCAGCCGGGAAGGTCCAATTTGATACTCGCCGATGAAAGCGTCGGCGCTGAGAAATTGGAGGCGCTGACCAATGCGAGTTGGGGCCTCGATGATCTGCAGCTCACGGTGAGTGCGATTGAGAATGGTGATGTGAATCAACTCGCGAGTTCACGTGTCTTTTTTAACGAGGTGATTGTTAAGGCATTGGGCGAGGTGGCTGAGGTTGAATCCCCTGTGCTCACGTATCTCGGCACTTCTATTTCAAACGGTGAGAAGGCAACTCCGTATTCAATGGTCTCGGGGGTGGGGCCTGCGTTGAATGCGATCGTTGACCAAGAATTGGAAGATGATGGAATCATTGTATCTGATTGGCTCGCGGAGGACCTCGGTGTCGTGGTTGGGGATGAGGTAGGGTTGACCTACAATGTGGTGAGCACAGGAAGAGCGCTCGAGGAAAAAGAGCGGATGTTTCGTGTCGCGAAAGTGTTGCCCATTGGCGAACAGGGCTGGGATCAATCATGGACTCCTGCGTTTCCGGGGATTTTTGATGTCGATAATTTGGATGAGTGGGAGCCGGGAATCCCAATCGATAGAGATCGCATTCGGGATAAAGACGATGCCTTTTGGGATGATTACCGCGCCACTCCCAAGGCATTTGTCAATCTCGCGGCAGCCCAGGAAATGTGGGGTAACCGCTTTGGTGAGGTAACCGCGGTCAGGTATGAGATGAAAGGGGGAGATGAGCCTCTTCAAGATTCTCTAAGAGAGCACCTTCGGCTGAGCGATCTCGGAATAGTGGTTCGGGACCTTCCCGCTGAGTCCGCCTCTGCGGTCGCGAATTCGTTCGACTTCGGAGCGCTCTTCGCCAGCATGAGCTTCTTTCTGATCATTGCTGCACTGGTGCTCGCCGGTCTCGTCTTCGTCTTTGGTATTGAACAGCGCGCTTCTCAAATTGGGCTTCTTCTTGCGGTCGGTTTGACAAAGAAAAAGGTTCGTGGCGTTTTCCTGCTCGAAGCGCTCTTGCTTTCGATTGCAGGGGCTTTGTTAGGGCTTCTGTTGGGTTATGTTTATACCAGGCTCGCGCTTTATGGAATGTCAGGGGTGTGGAAAGAGGCTGCTGCGGGAATTAAATTTGTTTACCACTTGAAACCGGAAACGCTGATGATCGCCTTCGCCTCCACGGTGGTTATTTCTCTCGTCGTCGTATGTCTCGCAAGCCGACGGGTTACCGCGATTCAACCGGGATTCCTAATCGCGGGAGTCGAAGACATTAGCTCAGATAAAAAGCGCAAATGGCGCTGGGATTGGGTCTCATTGATTGTCGGTCTCGCTGGAGGCTTTGGTTGTCTCTTTGCGCCAAAGCTTGAGGGGACGATGGCGGAGCAGGGCCTTTTCTTTGGTGCGGGGTTTCTTTTCACCGTTGCCGGAGTCGCTTTTTTTTCATTGCTCATTCGCCGGTTTTTGAAGCCGTCTGCCGTGTTGACTTCCCTGGGGGCTCTTGGGCGACAGCATACCGTGAGACGGCATGGGCGCAGTTTGGCGGTGATTGGTCTGATGGCTTCAGGTGTCTTTATGGTTACGGCGATCAATTCGTTTCGTCTGAATGGCGAAAGTGGAGCGGAGCGCCGGGGGGCAGGCACGGGAGGCTTTGCTTATTTCGGTGAGTCGACACTTCCGATTTATGAAGATCTCAACTCCACCGAGGCCTGGGAGAAGTATGGGATCAACGATGTTGAAGTGGGGTTCTCGGCGTTGTCGTTCCGTGTCAGCGATGGAGATGATGCCAGTTGTTTGAATTTGAACCGGGCACAGCGTCCTCGACTTCTAGGAGTTCAGACGGATCTTATTGCTGAAATTAATCCTTTCTCCTTCATGAAGATGGTCGATGCTGAAGCAGCAAAGCGGCCCTGGAAGCTTTTGGATCGAATGATCGAAGTTGAGGATGGGGCGCCTCCTGTTATCCCGGGAGTGATCGATCAGAATACGGCGACCTATGCCTTGCAGATTGGATTGGGGGACCGTGTTTCGTATGAGACCGTTTCAGGCGCTGCGTTTGAGGTTGAGATTGTGGGCTTTCTCGATACTTCGGTGCTTCAGGGGTCCTTGATTGTTTCCGAGGCAAATTTCATTCAATTTTTCCCTGATGCCGGTGGGTACCAGCTGTTTCTTATCGATGGGGAGTCGCCGGAAATTTTGGAACCGCTCGCCTCTCACTTAACGAGAATGTTTGGAGATCGAGGTCTTGAGATGCGCCCCACTTTTCAAAAACTCAATGAGTTCAATGCCGTGCAAAATACTTATCTGAGCATCTTCTCAACCCTTGGTGGACTCGGGATATTTCTCGGAACGTTAGGGCTGGCGGTCATCGTGAGTCGTAATGTGCTCGAACGCAAAGGGCAATTGGGGGTGATGCAGGCGATGGGATTTACGCGGAGGGATCTCGCAGGTATGGTTTTGTCCGAACATTGGTTTTTGCATGTGTCAGGTGTTCTTGTCGGATTTGTTGCTGCGTTGATTGCCGTGTGGCCTCTTTTAGCGAAAGGACTATCATCGTTGCCGTGGCTTCTTTTAGCCGGCATCAACGGGGCTGTTTTACTTGGTGGTTTAGTGTTTTGCTGGGTCGCAGCACGAATCGTGTTGCGTGGAGATCTTATGGAGGCGATTCGCAGAGAATAATGCGTCGTTTTTCTCTAGTTTTTATTTTTCTTGTGGGGGTGGTTGATTCGCTTACCGCGGAGACTCAACCAAAGGAGAGTGTGCCCGCGCCGGAAGAGAAGGCGGTTGTGCCGAAGGTGGCCGGGAATCTTGATATCAAGAACAGTGGGGATGGTTCCTATCCCGTTGGGTCGACGCCTAAAAAAGGAACGTGGGAAGTGGATGCTGCGGCTAAGAAGTTAAAGGTATTTGCTTCACCGCTGGTTGAGGGATGGATGGAGTTTGGTCCTGAGATTAGAGAAAAGGGGGCGACGATGACGGCGCTCGTCCGCGGCCCCGGAGAGGGGCGGCTTCAATCCAGATTCGGGGTGGGGCTGTATGGGGAAAACGGATTTCAGATTCGCGCCGTGCAAGTAAGTGACACGTTGCAGCTGGTTCGGCGTGGCGAAGTGTTGCAGGAAGTGGTTGTCGAATTGAAGCCCGGCGAGGCCTATCACTTTGAGCTCTCCGTTTTGGAGGACGAAGAGAATTGGGGGATTACTGGACGGGTCTGGCTTCATGAGACGCCTCGTCCGAAGCGAGCGATGATTAGTCAGAAAGTCGTCACCGAAGCGCTTCTTTTCCCCCTCGCAGGAAGGCCCGTGATTACTGCGACGCCCTTTTCAGGGGAGCCGGTTTCTTTTCTCGGCGCAACCGCTTATTACGATGAGTATGTGACGCCTGATCCTGAGGAAAAAGAACCCGAAAAGAATAAGAACGTGGAAGAAGATCAAGAGGCGGTGGAAGAGGTCGATGGAGAAAAGGCGGCGGTGGAAGAGGAATGAGTGGAAAACGAGCGCTTATCTATCGTGAAAAGTTGAAGTCTCTTCGCGAAGTCCTTTTTGCAAATATGGTGATGGCGGCGGAGCTCCCTGCACCGACCGGAAAGGAAGATCGGTTGACTGATTTTCTGTGTCATCGGTTTACGGAGGGGGGACTCGATAATATTTCTCTCGACGAATCGGGGAACGCGGCGGGTGTGATGTCAGGTCAATCGATGCAGCGAAATATTCTAGTGGCAGCGCATACAGATAAAGTCTGGAATGAAACGGATGATCATACCGTTTCGGTGGACGCAGGTTCCATGAGTGGTCGCGGTATCGCTGATAACAGTCTTGGCGTGGCGGTTCTCGCAACCTTACCTTTGGCGCTTGAGTTGCTCGGGGTTTCTCTGAAATCGAATCTCATTCTGTTGGGCACCACCAGCAGTTTCGGGCGGGGTAATTTGCACGGAATACGCTTCTTTCTAGATAATACAGAGCGGGCGATTGATGCCGCGCTTTGTGTCGAAGGGATGCAGCTGGGGCGGTTGAGTTTTGAATGTCTCGGAATGGCGCGCGGGAAAATTACGATAGAAATCCCTGATGGAGCAGATCCCGGAATGACCGGTGTGATCGATGTTCTGTCTCGGGTGGGGGCCGAGTTGGTGAAGATTGGCGAGGAGGCGGGAGATTTGTCTCAACTTCTGGTTGGATCGATCGAAGCGGTTTCGGGCTACAATGTTCCTCCGGTGCAAGGGTGCCTTCGCTTTGAGATCCGGAGTTCAGATGAGGCACGGGTTTCGGATCTGGAAAAACATATTATTGATCTGGTGACCCGCTTTGATTCTCCTTCGGCCTTGAGCGCTCAGGTCGAGATGTTGGCTCACCGCCACCCCGGTGGTTTAGATTCGAGTCATCGGTTGGTGGTCGAAGCCCGCTCAGTTCTTGAGGTTCTGGGAATCGGTGTGCGAGAGACTCCCAGTATTTCAGAATTGGCTCCACTTTTGGGTCATCAGATTCCCGCCCTGACTCTAGGGGTGACACGGGGTGAACATAGGCACCTTCAAAATGAATCGATTGAACTCGACCCTGTTTTTGATGGGTTGGCGCAGATTGTCGCCATGATAGAGTTCATGGATTCCAATGAACTCTCTTTCGACGAATGAGTGATATTGACATAAGACTGGATCAGTGGTTAAAGACCAATACCTACCACCATTCTGATTTCTGGGACATTCAGGAGCTGGTAAAGGCGAAGGAGGCAGCAGGCCTCACGATAAGTCTTTGTATCCCGACGTTGAATGAAGAGGCGACGATTGGGAAAGAGGTGATCGTTTTTAAAAGTGAACTGATGGATCGGTATCCGCTTATTGATGAGCTTGCCGTAATTGATTCGGGATCTACTGATAGGACGCTCGAAATTGCGGCAAGCTTTGGCGCTGACACTTACCTTTCATCCGATATTTTGCGGGAACACGGAGATAAGCCCGGGAAAGGAGAAAACTTGTGGAAGGCGATCTATCAGCTGAAGGGCGACATCATTTGTTATGTGGATGCCGACATCAAAAATATTCATCCAAGGTTCGCGAGCGCTCTCGTAGCTCCTCTTATCTACCGCCCTAAGGTCGAATATGTGAAAGCGTTTTACGACAGGCCTCTGGCGCTTTCAGATGAGCTTCGCCCTTCCGGTGGGGGAAGGGTCACTGAGATTATGGTTCGGCCACTTTTCTCCATGTTTTTTCCTGAATTGACGGCATTGATGCAGCCACTTTCAGGAGAGTATGCGGTGCGACGTTCGGTCCTTGAGACGTTGCATTTTCCTATTGGTTATGGCGTTGAAACTTCTCACGTCATCGATCTCTATCAGGATAGGGGGCTCGATGCTTTTGCTCAGGTGGATTTGGACAAGCGGGTTCACCGAAATCAATCGACCGTCGATTTGGGGAAAATGTCGTTTGGCATTCTCCAGACTTTCCTTAATCGTATTCAAGCGAACGGAATGGTCTCGGATTTACCCGATTTGCACGGTCAGTTTCGCCAGTTCCTTGCTGAGGGACATCGTTACGAACTGACAAGAAAAGAGATTGTCGAAGAGGAACGTCCTCCTATGATCTCTTTGCCTGAATATTTAAAGAAACATGGTCGATAAGACAAAAATGAAAGTGGTTATCGTGCACTACCACCTCCGCCGTGGAGGGGTGAGTCGTGTCATTGATGCCGCGCAACGCGCGTTGATCGCGCGGGGGCACGATGTCCTAGTGATCACTGGTGAGGCGGCTACTTTTGAAGGGATGTCAGGATCTGTTCGGGTTCTCGAGGCGCTTGATTATCGGAATACAGGAAGTCCGGTCATCGCCGACAGTCTGGCTGAAGCGTTGAAGGCCGAGGCCCGTGCGCATTTTGGTTCTGAGCCGGATGTGTGGCATTTTCACAATCCGACTCTCGCGAAGAATGTGATGTTCCCCACACTGATCGGAATTCTTGCGGAAGAGGGTGCCAGGATCGTGCTTCAATTACACGATTTTGCGGAAGATGGCCGTCCCGGGAATTACAGTAAGCAGCGTTCCTTTTTTGATTCTGAGTCCGGGTTTGAAGGAACTCTTTATCCCACCGCCAAGCAGATTCATTACGCGACGATTAATCAGCGGGACTTTGATTTTCTTAAGAACGCAGGAGTTTCGAAGCATAACCTGCATGTCCTTCCGAACGCGATTACCGAATTCCCATTCTCAACAACGCCTGAGGATCGACCGTTTTCGAAAGATAGGCTTTTTGCGCTTTATCCGACAAGAGGGATTCGCCGTAAGAATATCGGTGAGTTGCTGCTGCTTGCTCTGATCTATGGCGATAAGGTCGATTTTGCGACGACATTAAATCCGGAGAATCCAGAGTGGATGCCTGCGCATAACCACTGGAGCGCATTGATTGAAGAGCTTGAGCTACCGGTTGATCTGGGGATATCTGAAGGGGAACGATATGAATTCTTCGATCTCGTCGGATGGGCTGATTTCTTCGTTACCACCAGTGTCGCCGAGGGATTCGGTCTCGCGTTTCTCGAGCCATGGGTTTCGGGTAAGGCAGTCATTGGTCGAGATCTTCCGGGTATCACGAAAGATTTTGAAAAGGTGGGTGTTGATCTCGGGAATCTCTACGAGCGAATCGATGTTCCCGTCGATTGGTTTGATGTTGAGCAACTAAAGGCGGAGATCGAGTCCGTGCTTCGTCAGACCTATCTTGCCTATGATGTAAAGATGTCCAAGTCCGCATTGAAGCAAACGTGGAAAGCGTGGGTAAGGAAAGGAAAGATCGATTTCGGAGTTTTGAACGAATCTTTTCAGACCGTCGCTTTGAGAAAGTTGAAGGCAGATCCCGGTCTACTCAAAGACGTCGATTTTCCTGCGCTTGAGCCTGATTCAGGAGAAGCGATTGAATCGCGGGCTCGGATTATTCGTGAGATTTACAGCCCTTCGCAGTATGGCGATCGGTTGGAGAAGACCTATCTTGGAGCGCTTTCGGGACACGCAGGAAAGGTAAGCAACCTCAATCCCAAGAGGGTTCTTGATCAGTTCCTCGATCCAGCCCGATTGAATTTGCTGCGTCATTGAAGATGGATGGTGTCGCCTATGTTAAAAGGGTGATGCGCCCTCTCTCTCCGGTTCCGACAGTAATGGAACCAAAACTTGCGAAGCTCGGGGGGATTTCGACGGTCATCTTCGATGTGTATGGAACGCTCTTAATTTCTGCTGCTGGTGATATAGGAATGCCGGGGAGAGATGAACTCGGGCGTCAGGCAATGGCCGGGGTGAGCGGCCTCCTCGGAGATGCTTTCGCTGGCTCTGAAGGCCTCGTCGCTACCGAGCTGGTAAGCCTTCTTGAGAATGCTCTCTCAGAGAGAAGAGCAGGTGGTAGCATTTTCCCCGAGGTAGATATCCGATTGGTCTGGAAAGCGCTGCTTGAGCGGTATGCGCCGGAGTATTCAGAGACTCGAATCGATGAAGCGGCGCTGTTATATGAGTGTCATCTCAATCCCGTTTGGGAAATGCCCGGTTCGTGCGATTTGATTCAGTATCTGGCGACAAATAAGATCACGATGGGGATCATTTCGAATGCTCAGAATTACATCCATTCTGTTTTCGAGGGAGTCATGGGAGGGAGTTTTGAAGCGCTTGGTATTGACTCTGAGTTGATGGCTTTCTCCTACGTCGAAAAGGAGGGGAAGCCGTCTCTAACGCTTTATCAAAAAATGAAGACTCTGATCAATGAGCGAGGCGCTGCTCCTGAATCAGTTCTTTATGTTGGCAATGATATGATAAAAGATGTTATCCCTGCCTCGAAGATCGGATTTCGCACCTGTCTCTTTGCCGGAGATAATCGAAGTTTGCGTTTAGGAGCTTTGTCATGTGATGAAGTGAGGTCAGTTGCAGACGTGATTGTAACGAGTATGAATCAGATCCCTGAACTTTTAGAATGATGAAAACGTACGAAGTGAATTTCTCTGAAGTTCTTGATGTAGCTGATGCTAATCTGATCGAGGATTTTTCATGCCCGTGGAAAGAGGATTCGATTCCGAGGACAGAGTTCCGTGCTGTTTGGAACAATGATTTCCTGAAATTTCAATTTGATGTGGAGGATCACGACTTGGTTCTCGCAGAGCATTCAGACTCAGGGGAAGCGGCTTTGGGATCGGATCGTGTGGAATTGTTTTTTGCGAGCTCGGCTGATCTCACAACCCCATACTACGGGGCGGAAATGGATCCTCGTGGGAATGTGTATGACTACGAAGGTCTCTATCACCGCCAGATCAATGCGACGTGGTCATTCGATACGCTGAATTATTCCGGGACATTTCATGAAGGGGGATATTCGGTCGCTGGAACTTTTTCCCTCGCAGAACTCAAGTCGCTAGGGTGCCTTCGCGAGCGTGAAATGATCACCGGGGTTTACAGGGCCGAGTTCTCTCATGGTGAGGGCGAGAAGATTGTGAACGATTGGATTTGTTGGGTGGATCCGCAGATCGACCCTCCTGATTTTCATGTGCCGTCTTCGTTTGGAAAATTTAAACTTGTTTAGTGAATGAAAGAAGTACACGAAATTGATCAACTGGCGGAGTTCCTTGAGCGGGAACATGATCTTCGGGACTGCGTCGTGCAGGGGCTTGATCTGGGCGAAGTGAAGGTAGACTGGGAGAGTGTTCAGCTTGCTGGAGCGGTATTTTTGGGGTGCCGCTATCCGTCTCTTATTTTTCAGGAGCGGCTTCGCGAAGCCGGAGCGTTGATTTTCCCCCGCCTTCCGAGGCTTCCTTACAACCCATATCGGCCAGGGCTCTACACGAGAGATGAGCTGATGGAGGGATGGTCGGAGGAAGAGGATATTTCGGTCGATAAGCGGATCTATGATCACTTTGTCGAAAATGGTCGCCACCGTCCCCACATTCTTGAAGCGTTGGCGCAACGCCTTCACGATCACGCAATTGATGATGGTTTGTTAGACCTCCTCGAAGGGCGCATCGACAAAGATGGCGAGAAGAAGGTCGTGGCGATTATGGGAGGCCATGGAACTCCGCGGACGGATCCCTATTTTGAAAAAGTGGTTCGTATTGCGCGCAGCCTTACGCGGAAGGGATACTTTATTGCCAGCGGAGGTGGGCCGGGAATTATGGAGGCGTCCAATTTGGGGGCATGGCTCGCCAACGCGCCTGATAACCTTTTGGAGTCGGCGCTCGAATTACTGGCGGTGGCTCCTAAATACTCTGACCCCGGGTTCAATGAGGCCGCGGTTCGTGTCATTGAGATGCATCCCGACGGTGCCTCTTCCCTCGCGATACCTACGTGGTTTTATGGACACGAGCCCAGTAATCAGTTTTCCACGCATGTCGCTAAATACTTTAGTAACGGGCTTAGAGAAGATGGACTGCTTGCGATCGCCCGTTACGGAGTAATCTATGCTCCGGGAAGCGCAGGGACGACTCAGGAAATTTTCATGGACGCGGCTCAGAATCATTATGGCACCTTTGAGTTTGTGAGTCCGATGGCCTTTTTGGGGATTGCGCGTTATCAGGAGGAAACGGGATTGTTTGAAACCTTGAAGTGCCTCGCTGAAGGAAAGGCCTACGGGGAGATGCTGACTCTCAGTGATGATGCCGATGCTATTGTATCCTTTATCGAATCCCATGCTCCGCAGAAGTATTCGACCCCTACTAACGTGACATGAGCGAATGGATCGTGAATCCAGAGGCTTGTCCTTTTTTGCCGGCTGTAAAAGAACCGCTTCGAGCAGCCGGGATGAAGCGATTTGGAAAGGGGCGAGGGGAGCCTTTTTATCAGGGGGCGCTGGAGTGCGCTCAATCGCTCTGGATGCAGGGTCTTCCTGCTCAGTCTCTCCTGCAATTGAATCGCGCATTTTCTGCTGATCTTAATGGCAGTGAGCCGGTTCTGGATGCGTTTGAGCTACCCTACAGAGCGATGAGGTGGGTCATGGCCGAGTGTCCTGATGATCAGTTTATTGGAAATCCAAGGCGCCACTTTCAGCATCTTGCGACTCGCATGGTTGGGAGTCGACGTGAATTGCGATCCTGGCGGGCATGGGCCTGCTGGTGGCACGCGGTGGATGTTTTTCCGGACTTCCCTGCGGATGAGAAGCAACTTTGTGAGGAAGGCATTCGTGAGCCTTCCCGTAATCAAATCCTGGATAACCTTGAGAAGTGGGGGCATGCCGGAGAAAGTCATCTCTGGCTCAATTCTCTCACTCGTCCATTTCGTGAAGACTCGAAAGTGAGTCGTTGAAGGCAATGATATTTGCCTGGATGTCTTCGCGATTCCTAAACTCGGGGGGAAGGCCTCCGAGAATTCGGATGGCTGTTTCGAAATAGAAGATTGCATTGTCCCGTGCCGTGGGGCTTTCCTGGTCGAGGCATTGAGCAGCGAAGGAATACGCTCTTGCCAGCGTTATTTTCAATTCGGCATCATACGGCCGACTCTTGGATGAAATGATTCTCAGATCGATCTCCTGTCGAAACAGAGCAAGTGCTCCCTCAAGTTGCCCGAGGTCCAGTTCGATTACCCCAAGAGCATGAATGGCGTCAACGGAAGCGGTTCTTGCTTTGCTAACCACTTCCGGCCGTGCGTTATTAAGTGTGCCGGCGAGAGCGAGAACCGTCTGAAAGGTTTCAGATGCCGCGTCTGGATCGCCTGCAGAATACTCAATGGATCCTTTCAGCTCGAGCGCTCTCACTTTTTCAATTTGAAAGCTATCGAGATCACTGGAGTTCGCATTTACCTGAGCATCATCGAGGACTTGAAGGAGTTCATCGATGGTCTTGATTGCCACCTCAGGTTCAGAGTTAGAGAAATGAAGTAGTCCCAGGGTCCGGTAAGTAGTTGCCAGATCTTTGGTTCTCGAAAGGGTAAAACTGGACTCGCTGCTCGATGTTTTCAGCCTCCACTCCAGAGAGCGGGAGTATGCGTCGATGGCCTCCGGATACTCACCCTTTAATTCATGGATTTTTCCGATGCGTCCAAGGTCTCGTGAGGTGAGGCGAGCCAGTTCTGCCGAGTCAGCAGGTGAGTTCGGGTCCTCGTAGAGTTCCGAACGAATTTCGTAAGCATTGGTAAAATGCTGCAGGGCTTCCTCCAGTTCTCCCGCTTCGAGCGCCTGTCTACCATTGGCGATCGCGGTCGCCGCAGAGAGCTTGAGAATAGGAGTGGAGGCAACGCGGTTTTTAAAACGGTTCGAAAGAAAGGTGGAAGCATTCTCTGCGACAATTGAGTGGAGGCGATCACTCCCGTCTCCTGAGAAATCCCCGTTGTTAAGTTCGTTAACAAACAGCTCCATAATCTCAAAGGCTGCACCTGCACTCTTTTCCGATTCCTCCTTGGCGACTCTTTCTTCAATCGTTGCTTTTCGTGCCTTCTGCGCTTGTACAAAAGCGAATCCAGATGCCCAGATCGCAATGACTAACAAAGTAGCAAAAATGGTGTTGAGTCGTCTTGCTCGCTTAACTACATCCTGCTGGTCAATTCTCTGAATGCGGCCCCATACTTCCCGCATATCCGCCGGTCGCTCATTGGGTTCGAGGCTAAGACATTGTTGGATCAGCTCCTTTTTGGCACTGGGAACGTAGAGATCTGCCGGCCAGGTGATTTCGTCGACTGCTTCAGTCAGCGTGGCGAGTTGGTCACTATCGATCTCATTCCCGGTTTTGGTAAGGGTTGATTCAAGGCTTAATTCAGCCAAGGTTGAATCGGGGTCGAAACTGAGGTCTTCAGTATCCGCCAGTCCCTGAAGTCGGGGGAGTTGACCTGTCAGAAGTTTGAAGGAAACCACGCCGAAACTATAGACATCCCAGCGAAAACCTTTTCCCTCTGCCGAATCTCTGGGATTGCGTAATTGCTCCGGGCTGGCGTAAAGCGGTGTTCCAACCGGGTCGAATTCCTCGGTCGCAAATCCCCGGCTTTGTCCAAAGTCACAAATTTTAATGTGATAGGGGGACTCATCTGTTAGCAGAATATTAGACGGCTTGATGTCGCAGTGGATGATCTGATTCCGGTGGAGGTAGGCGACTGCATCCGCCGTATCTCGAATCAATCTCCAACCTTCGCGATGATCTACTTTACCGGTGAGCCGTTCGAGGGTCCGCGTTTCCCAGGTGCCATCGGGGCCCTGGTCTGCGTGCAATCCCATCGCATAGTAGGGAGGATCGTGAAGTAGGTCGAAATCGTGAAGCGTTACGATTCCCTGGTGTTCGGCGACTTTAGAAAGCTTCTCGAGCTCTCTCGCCATGGTCGATAAATCGACTGCTCCAGGGCGAAAGATTTTGAGAGCGCGGTCAGATATTCCACGGTAGGTAGCGCGATAAACACGACCAAATGCACCTTCACCGAGAGGGGGGAAGTGAGTTTGGTAGTCTTTGATCCGAATCTGTTCGTACTCTTCCAAAATAGTAGGATTACTTACTGAGGCTTGCTATTTCACCTGCCCAGCTCGCGGGTGGAGGATTCTCTCTGAATATTTTAGCCTTCTTTTGTAGCCAGGCGGAAGGAGGGTCGTCACTTACGAGGATATCAAGGAGGTCAATAGCATCGTCCCATTCTCTGTTGTGAAAAAAGGAGAGTGCTTTTTCGTAGGTTAGGATGTCCTGGGCTGAGACACCTGAACCTCCCACTGAAGTAGGGAGGACCAATTCGTAGACAGGGTAGCTTTCTTCAAATCCTGCAGGACGAATGAGGCAGAGTCGACGAAATCGGCGCTTCCCGAATCCTTCAATGCGGCAATAGGTGTCATCGGAAATGAGAACCGGAACTTTGAATTCCTTCGCGATCCGTTCAAGACGCGCTCCCAGGTTTGCGACACTGCCAAAGACACTGATATGCCATTGCTGTTTAGGGCCTGTTTTTCCGACAGCGATTCGTCCCGTGCTGATTCCGATTCGGACGGCAGCCATGGATCGCCCTATCTCCTCCTCGTAAACGACGTGGTGTGCAAGACGTTCAACGATGGCTTCGGCCGCCTCGACCGCTTCGAGAGCATGTAATTGGTCGGAGTCTACTAGGCTGGGCCACCCCCAGAGTCCCAGCGCTCCATCGCCCGTGAAATCGGTAATCACTCCGTGGCTTCGAAAAACCTCTTCAGTGATCAGGCCCACGACGCGTTGGTTATTATCAAGACGGTCAAGAATTTCAACGTCACTCTTAGCGGTCTCCAGCATGCGGGAATGACCACGGCGGTCGGCAAACATTACCGTGCAGTCGACCATGGCCGGTTTAAGCACTTCCGGATCGCTTTCACGCATGATCTTTCTCAGTCCCGGAGAGAAGTATGCCGCCATTTGATCCTGTAGCTTTTGGTCTGCCCTCGCTGAGAGGAGACTTGCAACAAGCGAACTAATCAGGCGAAGAAAGGGAATGGAGGCGGCCCCGGCAGCTTCTGAGCCCTGAGTGGTTTGAACGTAAAGGAAGACCGCTCTGCCGCTGTCGTCTTTGTAAATGGTGGCGGAGTCCTCCATCCGCGCAACCGGTACTGTTGCTACCCAGTCAACTGATTCATGCAAGCTCTCTGCAGCAAAATCCCGATGATTCTGCTTCGATGTCCAAAGGTGGATATCGGCTGCTTTCGCCTTTGCCAGGTCTATACGGTGGAGAAGCGTTCGACTGGGACGAAAGTCAGCACGAGCGAGTGGGTCAGGATTTAAGATTTCACTCTTCATGTGACCATCTTGATCGCGTTCGAGTGCGATGAACACGGCAGTTACCCCTTTCTGTCCCGGCAAGGCGCCTTCGACAAAGATCGCAGCACGAGTTAGCAGGTCGACATCGTCTGTCCATCCGGAAAGAACTTGCTCGGGCAGTTCTTTTTGAAGCATCTTGAGCTGAAAGCGGAGGCTGTATTCATCTAGCTTTTCAACGTCGTCGTAATCCTGGCTGGCGGTACGGCTTTCTACGTATTCACCTTTTTCCTGCTCCAGTGCGTCAAAATATTCGGCTACTTTTTCCTCGAGATCGGTGAGGGTCTTTAACCAATAGATGGCTGTCTCTCCTTTGGCGCCAATTGCAACCGATTCGCCCAGTTGCAAAGATACGGGTTCCTCAATCTGTTGTCGCTCGCGTGGCGGGGCGCAGGTATAGAGCGCATTGGGTTTGTTACGCCCTTTTATCGCAGGGAGGCGGGTCAACTTCATCGCCTGCCCGTCGCTCTGTGCTTCACAGTGGCTCCTGCTCACAAGGCGATCCTGCCAGGTAATTCGGATCGCTTTTACTTCTTCGTCTTCTTCGATACGGGGCTTCCTCCCGATACGAAAAACGTCTCTCGGAGGTGCTTGCGTGGCCACCATTTCACGCGGGTTTTCGAGATTAACGACGACCAGAAACATTTCTCTATAAGTGGTCTTTAAAAGCGGTGAGATGCTCACGTATCAGTGGCTCAATCGAGTCAGCCGCTTCTTTCACGGTTACCTCCCGGTCGATCTCGCTTGAGATAGAGGTCATCGATACATCTGAGATTCCACAGGGAATGATGGACTCATATCCTGAAAGATCGCTTGAAATATTGAGTCCAAACCCGTGCATCGATACCCATTTGCGAACCCCGACCCCAATCGAAGCCAGTTTTCGTGTTTCCGCCCAAACTCCTGTCAATCCTTCGCGGCGCTGTGCATTGATACCAAATTCCGACGTAAAATCAATCAGTATGCTTTCAAGTTCACGAAGGTAAGTGTGAAGATCTTTTCCATAAGGCACGAGGTCGAGAATAAGATAACCAACGAGTTGCCCAGGCCCATGGTAGGTCGCTTGCCCGCCTCTATTGACTTCAAAAACGGGATGGGGGAGCGCTTTTTCGAGGTTCAAGCTGAACTGGTCACGGGTCCGGCCAATGGTGTAAACCGGTTCATGCTCAAGGAGTAAGACCGTGTCTTCAATCTCGCCTTTTTGCCGCTGTTCAACGAGTTCGTTTTGTAGATCGAGCCCGTCGGAATAATTGACCCGTCCGAGCCATCTGAAATCCATAAGAAGTGAAAGAGCTTCGCCGATCAGGGGGTTTCGTCAACGGTTTCATCGCGTTGATAGATGGGAAGTTGACGGTAAGGAACCGTGAAAGAAAGGACCATCATTGAGGTGCCATAGGTGCCTCCGTTTCGTCCGTTGGACCACGATCCGTTGGACTGCTGCTTGGTAAGGTATTCTTGATACATCCAGTCGGCATATTGTGCCCAATAGCGCCCTCCGAGCTGGAACATGGCCTGCGCGTTGTAGTAGTTCGCGTAGTATTCATGAGCATTTTTCACAATAGATTGCCGGTGTTTGAGGATGAAATCGCCCGATTTAAAGGTGGACTCGGTGCCGTGGAAACCGCTCAGTTCGAGGCAAAGGAGGCCGCAGCCGGTAAGGGTCTCCGAATGACCCCAGGGATCGGTGTAACCGAAGCGCCCTTCGTTTTTCTCGTGGTTTTTCAAGACATAGGCGACCGCTTTTTCGATCGCTTTATCAGGAATCGGAGCGCCGTTTAGTTTTCCGGAACGCAGAGCCATTAGCGCCCACCCGCTGCATGAAAGATCCGAATCCCGGGAATCGGGCTTGTAGCGCCAGCCACCTTCGTGTTTGTCGCTCTTGGGAACCGCCTGAGCTTCCAGAATCAGCTTCGTTGCTTTGGCAAGAACCGGGCTGAGAACCTCCTGCATCTGGATGTCGACCATCCCGCTGCACTCGGAAAGGAACAAGGTCGCAATGGTGTGCGCATACATGAGACCGTGTCCTGAGTCGCCTTTGTCGAGGAGGCCGTTCGGGCGCTGGCTTTCAACCACATACCGAATGCAGCGATCAATGTTCGAGGCATACTCGCCGTAGCCCGGTGTGTGACCGGCCGAGAGGAAGGCCATTCCCACAAGTGAGACGACCCCGACAGAGCGTCCGTAGGAATCGTTGAAAGTGCCGTCTTCGGATTGGTTGGAAGCAAGGTAGCCGAGGGCCTTTTCAACTGCGTTTTCGACTTCGGTCTGATGGCGCTGAAAAACGGTATTGGAGAGGGTTTCAGCTCGTGAAGAAACCGGAAGAGCGGTCAGAGCAACTAGCAACGCGACTAGAAAAGGGGTTTGTATTGTTCTCATTATTTTTTACCGGCTTCTTTGGCGATGACTTGAAAATAGCGTCCTACCAACTCCCGATATTCGGCGGGAAGTTCGGTTTCGATGGCGGTAGCATTGCCCCCTGTGAGAGCGCCTTTGAAGCGTGCCCAGTCTTCCGCGTTGATTCCCATTTCTAGTAATTCCGGAGGTACTCCCGAGCCGTTTGCATCAGCGGTTTTCTTCCCGTTTTCGTTGAGACTGTCAGATTGAGGATCACCGGCGAGATCTCGATCCGGCATCGGTTGACCCTCGCCTTCCTGAGGCGGTTGATTTCCCTGCTGTCCTTTCCCCAGTTTTTGCATCGCTTGTTGAGCGAGCTTTTGGAGGGAGCTGGCGGCTTCTTGTGATTGCTCGGCTGCTTCCTGCGCACTCGATGCTTCAGAGGCTTCGGATACTTCTTCAAATCCCTCTGCCAGATCATCGCTGTTGGCGATGCGCTCGTCCGATTCGGAGGGTTCGAGGCCTTCCATGGTTTGTCCGATATTAGTGGCGGTGTTGGCGAGGTGCTGCGCCGCCTGGGCGAGTTGGTTGGCTGACTGAGCCTGATCGCTCTGACCGCGCTGCATCGACTGTTGGGCACTTTGGGCCAGCTGGCCTTCAGGTGTTTGTCCTTTGGCTTCCGCCTGAGATTGTTGACTCTGTGCCTGATCGAGTTGCTTGGCGGATTCGTTTGCTTCACGAACGCCTTGTTCGAGTGCGTTCTCAGCACGATCGGAAGAAGACTTTGCGTTGTTCTGACTCAGGTTCTGCATCGTCTGCTCGAACTGCTCGGCTTCGTCCTGGAGGGCGTCGGCTTCCGCCGCGAGAGCTTGCTCCATGAGGCTGAGTGCTTCCTGAAGATTGCCGTCGCGCACTGCCGTGATCTGCTCGGCAATGGCTTCTTGGCGCTCAGCAAGTTCCGCTGGAAGGGGATTGCCGTTTTCTGACTGAGCTTCGCCAGGTGTTTGGCCTTCGCCCGGTTCGGCTGCGGAATTGGAAGCCGGATCGGCCGAAGCGGGATCTTGCGACGCCATTTCTGCCGCTGCTTCCGCCTCCGTGGGGGAGGTTGGTGCACCTTCGTCTGATTGCGCGGAATCGGTTTGTGCTTCGGTGGTCTCGCTCTCCGATGACTTCGCCGCTGCGTCTGAGAGCGACGCGCTGGCGCTGAGGGCTGACTCAACTGCTTCTTCCAGTTTACGCTCACTTAGTTTGCCTGCTGCTTCAGCCGCTTTCGATGCGGCCTCGGCCAATGCTTCTGAAGCGGGCGCGTCTTCCCCGGACGGTGTGTTCTCAGGTGCGTTGTTGGAATCGGCATTGGCGGCAGAATCTGCGTTCTGTTCACTTGGCGCCTTGTCCTGTTCCGCCTGCGCTGCTTTTTGCGCCTGAGAGGTGTCTTCCGCGAGTTCCGTCTGCATCGCTTGAAGTTGTGCGATGAGTTGTTCCTTCAATGCTTCCTGTTGATCTTCCCGCGATTGAGTCGCCTTTTGACTCACCTCTTTGAGACTCTCTTGTTGTTTGGCAAGAGCATCCGCCTGAGCGCTCATTTCATCGGCTTTCTTTTGCTGCTCCTCGAGCACCTCAGACAGAGCGGCGGCGTTGTCCTTGAGCATTTCACCTAGCTCTTTCTCTACCTGGTTTTGCTTCTGTTGAAACTGATTGAGCTCCTTTTGCTGTGCCTGATCAAATTGCTGTTGGTTCTTCGGGTTTTGCTGGGCGTTTGCTGCCATTTCCTCGGCCCGCTTTTGAGTCTCCTCAGCCCACTTATGTGCCTCTTGAGCGAGCTGTTGCTGCTGATTGGCGAGTTGGTTCAATTCGGAAATGGCGCGGTAGTCTTCATCTGCTTCGCGCATCGATTTGGCGAGCGAGTCGAGTTCTTTGATCGACTTTTCGATTTCCTCCCGCGACTCGCGAGCTTCTGTGACCCTCTCCGATTTCTCATCGGTAACGGGAATCATGTCTGCTTTCTCCATCGCGGTGGAGAGGTTCTCGTTTGAGATTTTCTCGGCTTGATCGGCCTGCTCTTGAAAGATCGATTGGCCTAATTCCGCGGCGATCTCATCGAGGTTGTCGCGGGCCTTCTCGGTATGATTGCTGAATTCTTTGAGGCGGTTGCGGGTCTCGGGCTTCACTTCATCGGAGCGCTGCAATTCCTGTTCGGTGCGACGCATTTCGTCACGGGCTCGTTCCAGCTCGCGTTTTGCTTCCTGGATTTTCTCGTCCACTTCCTTCTTCTGCGCTTCAATCGCCTGATCCGCGAGTGATTTGGCCTTTTGGTCGAGCGTGATGTAGATTGTTTCGCTGAGCCCTACTCCCGGACCATCATAGTCAACGGGGCGGTTATCTTCGGCCCGGAGCTGGACGGCGATTCGTTTTTGATTCGGTTCCAAATTGAGTGAGGCGATATTGAGGACAGCCTTTCCGTAGTGAAGCTCTGAATCGGCAACTCCGACTGGCGCGGAAAGAGCAATTGAAGTGGGAGCAGGCGCCCCGTCCGGAGTGACCAACATTGTGAAATTGGCGATCCCAAAATCTTCTGTAATCGCTGCTGTAATAGGTAGTGTCTCGGTCGGTCTGAGCTTGAACTCTCTCTGAACAGGTTCTCTAATCTGAACGGTGGGTGCTTTGTCGGGAAGGACTTCGATGGGGAATGAAACGGGCTCATTCGTGAAGCCTTCTTCATCGGCCAGCTCGATTCTCCATGAGCCGTTGATTCCGGATTTCAATTCCATCTCCCAACTGATTTTCTTCTCAGAAGAGTCAGTGAGCTCGACTTCGCGTTCTTCGTTGATAAACATCTTCGAAGACCAGATCGGGCGGTTCAGAGTGGCTTCTACTTTGACCTTGGTGTGAGCAATCGCGCGGATCTCACCGGTAGCGCTCACGCTGCTGGTATCTTCCAGTGCAGTGTATTCCGGATAGTCATAGGAGATGCTCAATTCTTCAACTACGGGGGGATCAATCGCATCGACGTCGAAAAATTCGGACACGGCCGAACCGGCGCGAACTCTGTAGTCAAAATTCTCAGTGACCGAGGGAAACGTCATCGAGAAGCGCTTCGTGCCGTCCTCGTCCTCTCCGATGAGTGTCATTCGCTCGACCGTTTCTGAACCATCAGCGAGGAGTCGGCGAATCTCGGCTCGTTTAAGTTTCTTATGCTTAATGGATACCGCGATCGTAACAGGCGAACCGGTTGCCACTCTGACATCGCCGGGGTCGACGACGAGAGAACTCGCGTAGGCGTTTCCTATATCAAGAAAAGGGGCCATGGCCCTTGTTAAAAGGGTCCATGATTGCTTTGGCCACATCGCAAGAATCAAAAGCAAAATCGCGAGGGCTCCTACTCCCACGGCGAGGAATTTGCGGGAGCGGGCGGGCTTGAATTCTGTCTTCGGGTCGACCGCTTCGATATCGACGACGGCAGAATCAACCACCGCGCTAATCAATTCCTGAGATCCTTTGATCGAATCGGGATCATCGCTGCCCATCAGTTCGACTGCCGTGGAAATGCGTTCCTGAAGTTCGGGGTGACGTATCTCCAGAATTCTCGCCATGTGAGTGAGCGTGAACTTTCGAGAAAGCGGACGCACAAGAAACCACCAGGCGGCAACGAGAGTGATCCCTAGCCCGGCGAGGCTCAGTGCCCATCGTGCGCTTGAGGAGAAAATTGTAAAGGCTGCGTCGACCGCCATGATCGTAAGCAGGCAAACGACCGCGATGGCGAGAGTGGCAAAAAATCCCCGGATAAAGAGAAGTCGTCTCACTCGTCGAATCATCGACTGAAGTTTGTCGAGAATCGGTTGGGGAAGTTGGTCGATGGCGGATTCGAGCGTGCTCATAATTTAGGGGCGTGTTAGACGAGTCCACTGCGTCGGCGAATGATCCACTCCGCTGTGATGAGTCCAAGGAAACTAAGGAGGATGGGCCATGTGTCCCACAAGGTGACATTACGGCGTTCTGTTAGGATCTCTTTCGGCGCTCCGAAAGAGGAAAGGAGACTAGGCAGCTCGTTGATCTCAGCGACGGTGCCGCCGGTGATTTCCGCGGCGCGGTTGAGGAAGTCGCGGTCAGCGGTGAGCTCGGCCAACTCAATAGGGTTTCGCGTCGTTACGACAAGTAGTTCGGTCGACACTTTGGTATCACCGAGCTCCTTCCCGGAGATACGCAGCTCGTATTCACCTTCTTCGCGCAGTCCGGTCAGGCTGGTTTCGTAGAGGCCGGATGAATCGGTGCGGTAGCTGAGCCTCTGTTGTCTGAGACGTTCTCCATCTTTCCAGACCTCGACATTGAGTTCGGCATCGGTGACGGGACGACGTTCGCTGTCGAGAAATTTGGTGGTGACTTCGATGGCGTCGTTGGGGGTGTAACTGAGTCGATCCGTGCCAATCCGAACCTGGTCCGTGCCCGAACGTAAGTTCGGCCCTGCACCCCAGCGAGTAACCTGTCCCCAGAAGCGGTGATGGTAAGTGTCTCCGACGCCGTAACGGAAACGCCAGGTTCGGTCAAAATTGAGCATTAACACTTTGCCCAGTCCTGCTGAGCTCGTCGTGATGAGGGCATGTTCTTTTTCCAACGTCTCTTGATTTGCGAGTTGTTGGATCGCGGCTTCGACGGAACCGGGTGAGCCGTCCGGATTGACGACCGAATTCAAAGTTCGGCTTCCTACGGGCTGTGCGTAGGCGAGCACTTCGGCGGTTGCTTTGACTTCGCCGGCGGAATACCTCCATCGCATTGCCGGAAAGGATTGCCAACGTTCGTTGTTGAGTGCCCGGCTCGTTGATTGTGAGGTGACGGAGTGATCACGGCCAGAGGCGGTGAGCGCGATACGGTAGGCGCTTTCAGCCGATTCGAAATTAGCGGCGTTTCCGGGCGTGTAGGTAATGGGAAGTAAATTTTGCAGGACTTCGCTCGAATGGGCATTCGGCATGTAACGCTGTCCGGCGATGCAGACGAGCATCGCTCCGCGCTTGGTGACGGCTTCTTCGATCGCTTTCCAGTCCCGATCGCTCAGTGATTCCGGGGCGATGTCACCGAGGATGATGACATCGAAAAGTTGCCATTCTTCTTTGGTTTGCGGCAGCAGCGTTGCTTCGGCTTCGCCAAAGGGACGGGTCGCACTGGCGGCGGTGTCGCCCTGCGAACGGGCACGATAAATTTCATCAGGATCAAGGAGCACGTATTGCAGGTGCACTGACTTGTCCCGCCCGTAGAAAAGATTTCGAAGATAGCGAAATTCCCATCTTGGGAACCCGTCAACGAGGAGCACATTCGTTCGGTCGTCTGTAACGGCGACTTTAAATTCCCATGAGTTGTTACTTCTGAAAATCTCCCGCTCATCAGGTTGCAGTCGCACTTCGTAGTCGAGAATTCCTTTTTCCTCGGGCTGGTCGATGAAGCGAATCTCGGAGCGGTAACTTACGTCCGTCACTTTGATGGAAACGGTATCGACGACTTCGCCCCCGCTGAGCAGTTCCGCCTCTACGGTCTCACCCAAAAAGCCGTCCAGTTTTGCCATGGCGGTGACGACTACTCTATCGTCGAGGTAAATGGACTCAGGAGCGCGGAGATCGAGAATTGAAATGTCGACCGGTCCTAGCTCTCCTCCAATAGGGACAGATGAAAGCGGGGTATTCCGCACTGCGAGTTGTCGGAGGCTGTCTTCGGGAAGCGCAGATCCGTTGTGTCTTCCATCGCTCAGGAGAAGGACACCAGCGAGCGATTCGGGAGAGGTGTTGTCGAGGACGTGCTCGAGTGCATGAGTGAGATCGGTCTGGGAATGGCCGGCGCTAACCTCTTCCGTCTCATCTCCCTCCGGATCGGTTATTTGCTTGATGTCTCTATCGTAGCGATAAATTCGCAAATTGTAATCTTCAGCGAGCGCACTTAACAGGGTTGTATCGGTGGCTTGTCCCTGTTCGGTCTCATCTAACAGGGGTGTGTTGGTGGCTTGACCCTGTTGG
>JAOFXR010000089.1 GCA_028047635.1 Verrucomicrobiales bacterium | reverse complement strand
ACGCAGTGAAAAAAGAGAGGGAAGAACACATTTGCGCTTTTCTCTTTCTGAAAGGCTTGACCAGTCCTCTCATTCTGTGGAACGTGGCCCTGTGAATCAGGAACGAATAGATCGACTTAACGCCGCCATCCGGGATGTGAATGACTTTCCAAAGCCGGGCATTGTTTTTAAAGACATCACGCCGGTGTTGGGTGACGGAGACCTTTTCCGGGAAACAATCGATGGTTTCATTGATATGATCGGTGAGGAAATGCCGACGAAGATTATCGGGATCGATGCCCGTGGCTTTATTTTTGGAGCCGCACTGGCTGACCGACTCGGAGCGGGATTTGTTCCGGTTCGGAAAAAGGGCAAGTTACCTTGGGAAACAAACGGCCGCGCCTACTCGTTGGAATATGGGGAGGCCCATGTGGAGATTCATAAGGACGCGGTGAAGGAGGGCGAGAAAGTGGTTCTCGTTGATGACCTTCTCGCCACGGGAGGAACCGCGGGCGCTGCCCTGAAATTGGTCCAGGAACTGGGCGCGGAGGTGCTCTGCGTATTGTTTTTGATCGAATTGGAATTCCTTGAAGGTCGGAAAAATATCGATTCAGGCGTTCGTTGCGAGGCTTTGCTTTCGTATTAAACGAGAAAGTGTTCTTCGATTATGAGCTACGAAAGTGATGTCCTGCGGGATTGGTATCTTCTTTTCCATTACGGAACGTCGGAGGAAATTACGGCTAACCTTGGGTTTGAAGTGGCGGGGCTGCCTCCCCGTTGTCTTGAGTTTCCGGTGACGACAACGGAAGCGGCCGGTGTTGAAGTGGTTGGCCGTGTCCTTGATTTAGGCTGTGCGGTAGGACGGTCCAGTTTTGAATTGTCGAAACGGGCTGAGTTGGTGATCGGGATCGATTTTTCGCAGAGCTTTGTTGATGCCGCGGAGTCCGTTCGTTCGGGCGAGGCGCTGAGCTACCGCCGCTACGGTGAGATGCACCTTTCTGACATGCTGACGGCGTCGTTGCCTGACGGTTCGAATGCGGATCGGATCCAGTTTGAGCAGGGGGATGCGATGGATTTGCGTGAGGACCTCGGTAGTTTTGACCTCGTGCATGCGGCGAATTTGTTGTGCCGCTTGCCGGAGCCGTTTCGATTTACGGATCGCCTTCCTGCCCTCGTGAATTCCGGCGGGCATTTGATCATGGCGACGCCGGCGACGTGGATGGATCAGTATACACCTCGGGAAAACCAGCCTGAGGGTCTGACTCTGGATTATTTAAAGCACCATCTTGGGGCGGATTTTGAAATGGTTTCCGTTCAAGAAGTTCCGTTTTTGATACGGGAGCATCAGAGGAAATTGCAGCTCAGCACCTCGCAGACGAGCGTGTGGCGCCGGAAGTAGGGTGCAAAAGTCCTTCCGCGAATATGCCCTTAGACAGGGAGTGGCCTTTCCATAGAGTCATCGATAACATGATGATTATGAAATATTCTTATTTGGCGGCGATCGCGGCGGCTCTGACTTTGGGTGCGTGCAGCGAATCGGGTGGAGAAAAGGCAACGTCGGATGCGGCAGCGGGAGACGGCTGGGTGGATCTCTTCGATGGCGAGACTTTGAAAGGCTGGAAAAACTCCACGCTGGGAACCGCGGAATACTCGGTTGTTGATGGTGCTATCCACGGTGAGACCGTCGAAGGGAGTCCTAACTCATTTTTGCTCAGTGAAAAAGAGTATGGCGACTTCGAGATCGAGTTTGATGTGAAAGTGCACGACAGTTTGAACTCCGGTATCCAGATTCGCTCTCGCGAGAAGTCTGAGGCGGATCTTGCTGCTTCCGGAAAAGACGGAAAGCCTGCTAAGGATTTGAATCGTTTCTTCGGACCTCAAGTTGAGCTGGAAGCCTCACCCGGTCAGGCAGCTTACATTTACGGCGAAGCGACTGGCCGGGGCTGGTTGTCACCCGAGCCTCAGGACAAAGCGCATTCGCACGAGCACATGAAAAACGGTGAGTGGAATCATATTCGTATCGTTGCTCAGGGCGTTCGCATTCAGACTTTCATCAACGGAAATGCGGTCGCTGATCTTTCCGACGAAGGTATCTATGAGTCCCACCCTAAAGGTCATTTTGGACTTCAGGTTCACGGGATCAAGAAGGGGACTGGACCGTTTGACGTGTCCTGGAAAAACATCAGGATCAATGAATTGAACTGATTGTTCAACGCAATCACGGGAAGGAATGTCCTGAATTTCCTTGCGGACAGTCAGGATATTCATTAGAAAAAGTTTGGTGACGCTGGGTATTCGTAGAAATACGAAACTCAACGCCACCATATAAGGAGGAGGGCCCAGGTGTTGCGAAAGCGGCACCTGGGTTACTTATGTGCAGACCTGACGGCTTCTACACTGCAAGTTGTCGGCCGTTGAGAATACGTGACTCTTTTTCTGTATTTTTTTGGATCACCATCCGGAGGTCCCTCGTTTTCGATGTTTTATGTTCCGAGGCACGATGTATGGTAGCGGCATGAGCGATATTGCCACCAACCGAAAGGCGAAGCGCGATTTCCATATCACGGAGAAATTCGAGGCGGGAATCGAGCTGAAAGGCACTGAGGTTAAATCGATCCGGGCCCGTCATGTCAATTTGACGGAGTCTTTCGCGCGCGTCGATAAAGGCGAGGTGTGGCTTTATAACAGCGACGTCCGTCCGTATGAGCAGGCGAGTCATGAGTATCATGTGCCGAATCGCAATCGGCGTCTTCTCCTTCATAAGAAAGAAATACGGAAGATTGCGGCGTTGACTGAGCAGCATGGTGCGACGGTGGTTCCGCTCCGTCTATATTGGAAAAACGGACGCGTTAAAGTGGAGCTGGGCGTCGGAAAGGGTAAAGATCAGCGTGATAAACGTCAGGATTTAAAGCAAAGAGCCCACGATAGAGAGGTTGATCGGGAGATGGCGCGTTTTAATAAGTAATTTTGTAGCAACGAGGATTTAAGGAAGTCGGTTGACTGTCCGCTTGAATCCCGTTCATTCGGTGAAGAAATATGGGTTCGTCATTTGGTAAGCTTTTTCAAATTTCCACCTGGGGTGAATCCCATGGTGGCGGTGTCGGTGTGGTGGTGGATGGATGTCCGCCTTTGATTCCTCTGGATGAATCGGATATCCAAGTCGATTTAGATAGACGTCGTCCCGGGCAGAGTGAGGTGACGACGCCAAGAAACGAGGCCGATCAGGCGGAGATTCTTTCGGGAACGTTTGAAGGACAGACTCTTGGTTCGCCAATTGCGATTCTCGTGAGGAATAAAGACGCTCGTCCCGAAGCCTACAGTGAGATGTCGGAGAAGTTTCGCCCTTCGCACGCCGATTACACCTACCAGGCAAAGTATGGCACCCGGAACTGGCAGGGCGGGGGACGCTCCAGTGCCCGCGAGACAATCGGTCGGGTAGCGGCTGCGGCGATTGCCAAAAAAGTAATCACGAGCCAGTTCGCTCCCGGTTTGGAAATTTTGCCTTTTGTCGAATCGATCGGAACGCTACGGGCGAATGTGGATACCGCTGCGGTGACACGTGAAATGATCGAGTCAAACATCGTTCGCACCGGTGATCCTGATTCCGTTGAGGCAATGATCGATTTGATCAAAGCGACCCGCTCGGACGGGAATTCGATTGGCGGTGTCGTTGGGTGCGTGATTCGCAATGTGCCGGTCGGTCTGGGAATGCCGGTTTTTGATCGTCTTGAGGCAGATCTTGCGAAAGCAATGATGAGTTTGCCGGCGACGAAGGGATTTGAAATCGGGTCGGGTTTTGCCGGAACGGAGATGACGGGACGCGATCACAACGATGCTTTCCGGATGGATGGCGAGCGTGTTATCACGACCAGCAACCGGTCTGGTGGAGTTCAAGGTGGCATTAGCAACGGCCAGGATCTCGTTTTTCGAGTCGCTTTCAAGCCGACCGCAACCATCATGACCTCTCAGGAAACGGTGACGACTGACTATGAAAACACGGGGCTGAAAGGCCGGGGACGCCACGACGCTTGTGTTTTGCCGCGCGCGGTTCCCATGGTGGAGGCAATGGCTTCACTGGTGCTCGTAGATCACATGTTGAGGCAGCGAGCACTCTGCGGGGAAGATTCCTGATTTTCGGATAAAGGGGTTTCTTCCAGTGTTATGAATGATTTTTTTCCGCTCCTGATTGCTTTGCTCTTTATGGTCATTGCCTTTGTTTCAGCAATGAACAACGGGGTCGTGAAATTATTGAGTTCAGGTGCAGCCGCAGCAGTGGGATTGGCCGTCTTCTTTATTCTTCTGCATCTTCTTCCGGCACTAGCTGACCAATTCCTGGATATTCAGCTTACGTGGAAACCTGTCATTGGTATTTCCGCCGTCGCATTGCTGGTGGTTTATGTAATTGCCCGACTGATCCTTGGCGCGGTCTTCAAGTGGGCCTTTAACAGTGATGGCTTTTTGAACTCATTTGCCGACGGCATTCCGGGTGGCGTGATTTCCTTTTTCCCAAGTCTGGTCGTGGTCTTCTTTCTTTTTTGCTGTTTTCGTATCGCGGGAACGGTTCAGGAATTGAATTACACGGCTTCCTTGAGTCAGGCCGGGATCGTTCAGCGTGGAGGTAATATCCCTGCTTATCCGTTCTCAGGCGGATGGCGAAATGGAATCGAAAGCGTGCCTTTTGTCCCTCCGATTCTCGACTTGGTGGATCCTTTCAGCAATCGAGCCAATCGCAATACGGCCGCACTCGTCATCGCGCGGGGTTCTGCTGATCTCCGCCCCTTTGCGGAGAGCCAGAAGGAAACCGCTTACTTGATAGTTAATCCCGGCATTGAGACGCTGCGCACGAATACTGAGGTTTATGCGACAGTCATGAGGCAGGATCGAATCGGATTGGTTTTGAATGCCGCTATAAGAGCTTTTGCCTCAACTCCGGAAGTGAAGGATGATCTGGCGAGAATGGATTTGAGACAGGTGCTTGAAGACTTTGTAAAATCGCTCGAACCTGAGACAATCACGATTCCTGAAATTTAGTAAGACATGGCAGATCAAGAATACATCACCAGCATCGGTCTGGAAGTTCACGTTCAGCTCAAGACAGCGAGCAAAATGTTTTGTGGATGTGCGGTTCAGTTTGGCGAAGCACCGAATACGCTCACCTGTCCGACCTGTCTGGGCCTGCCTGGCGCGCTGCCTGTTCTCAATCTCGGAGCGATTGAGCGGACGGTTCTCGCGGGGCAAATGCTGGGATGCAAAACCCCGGAAGTAGTGAAGTGGGACCGGAAAAATTATTTCTATCCGGATATGCCGAAGAATTACCAGATCACTCAGTTTGATCTTCCTCTTTGCATCGGTGGCGGGGTTCCACTTTATGAACTGGCCTACCCTAAGGACTACCAGAAAACGATTTTGAATCCCCGTAAAGTCGTCGAGTTGACTCGCATTCATCTCGAGGAGGATGTTGCCAAATCGACGCATCACTCGAACTACACGACGATTGATTTCAACCGCGCGGGAACGCCGCTCATGGAGATTGTCTCGGAGCCTGATATCGATACGCCGGAAGAAGCGGTCGCTTACCTGAACTCATTGCGTCAGATTCTCGTCTACTCCGGAGTCTCGGATGCGGATATGGAGAAAGGGCAGATGCGTTGTGATGTGAATATCTCAATTCGTCCCCCGGGCCAGGAGGAGCTTGGAACGAAAATTGAGCTTAAGAATTTGAACTCGGTTTCCGTGGTGCGTCGTTCGTTGCATTATGAAATCCAGCGTCAGACGGAAGAGCTAAGGGCCGGTCGGAGCCTGACTCAGGCGACTTGGCGGTGGAACGACGAAGTCGGGCAGACCGAGATCATGCGGACGAAAGAGGATGCCCATGATTACCGTTATTTTCCCGACCCGGATCTCCTTCCCGTGCGAACCGGCGAAATTCTTGCTCGCGTTCAGGTAGGTCTCCCCGAACTGCCTCATGTCAAAGTGGAGCGTTTTGAAAGCGATTTTAAAATCACCCATTATGATGCGTCGGTTCTCGCTTCTGAGCAGGATCTCGCGAATTATTACGAGACCG
>JAOFXR010000088.1 GCA_028047635.1 Verrucomicrobiales bacterium | reverse complement strand
GCGTCGGCGAACCTGATTTTTCCGCGCCATGGCACATTCGCGAGGCGGCCATCTTTTCGTTAGAAAAAGGCCAGACGAGTTACACCTCGAACCTTGGTCTTATGTCCTTGCGGGAGTGCATCACCGACTATGTGAAAGAGCAATTTTCGGTTTCCTATGATGCGGGGACGGAAGTGCTCGTCACGGTGGGTGTTTCCGAAGCGCTGGATCTCGTCTGTCGCGCGCTTCTCAATCCCGGAGATGAGGTCATCTATCACGAGCCTTGTTATGTGAGCTACAATCCCAGTATCGCGCTTGCCTATGGAGTCGCGGTTCCGATTCAGACGAAAGTGGACGATGATTTTGTTCTTAAGTCTGAAGATCTGGAGGCGGTGATTACAGAAAAGAGTAAAGTACTCCTACTGAACTTTCCGACCAACCCCACCGGAGCGGTTGAGCCGCTTTCTGAATTGAAGAAAATTGCGGAACTTGCGATCAAACATGATCTCATTGTGGTCACCGATGAGATCTACAGTGAACTGCTCTATTCCGGCGAATCGGGAATGGAGAGTGGAGATCATGTCTCCATTGCAAGCTTGCCCGGGATGCGCGAGCGAACCGTGTTGCTTCATGGCTTTTCGAAGGCATTCGCAATGACCGGCTTTCGCCTTGGCTATGCCTGTGCGCCTCAGATTTTGACGGAAGCGATGATGAAGATTCATCAGTATTCGATGCTGTGCGCTCCGATTATGAGCCAGATGGCGGCGATTGAAGCGTTGAAAAACGGTGCTCACGAAATGGAGAAAATGCGACGTGCCTATGCCCAGCGACGCAACCTGATGCTGAAGCGATTTGATAAAATGGGAGTTCCCTGTTTTGCCCCCGGTGGAGCGTTCTACATGTTCCCTGACATTCGTAAATTCGGGCTCACCAGTCAGGAGTTTTCCCTGAGACTTCTTGAAGAGGAGAATGTGGCGGTGGTCCCTGGAAACGCATTTGGAGAAGCGGGAGAAGGTTGTGTCAGGGCGTGTTACGCGACCGCTTACGATAAGCTGGAGATTGCTCTCGACCGTATTGCTGGATTCGTTGGGCGACTTTAAGCTAACAGACACATATTTTATGAGCCAAATTAGAAAAGCGGTGATTCTCGCGGCCGGTCGTGGAACGCGGATGGGGGATATCACAGACGAACTCCCCAAGCCGATGGTGGAGGTGAAAGGGAAGCCGATTCTCGAATCGATTATTGGAGGACTTGTGTCAAATGGCGTGAGCGAAGTCCTTGTCGTTGTGGGATGGCGGAAAGAGGTCATTACTGAACACTTTGGTTCCGGAGACGGGTTCGGCTGTGCGATCAGTTATGTCGAGCAGGTCGTTCAGGATGGCACCGGTCGTGTCGTCGAACTGGCTAAGGCCTTTGCGGGTTCAGATCCTTTCATTTTGAGTTACGGAGACATT
The DNA here is from genome assembly GCA_028047635.1 of Verrucomicrobiales bacterium. Taxonomy (GTDB): domain Bacteria; phylum Verrucomicrobiota; class Verrucomicrobiia; order Verrucomicrobiales; family DEV007; genus Arctic95D-9. The sequence goes on along the minus strand of JAOFXR010000088.1, from coordinate 4,714 downwards.
CTGGTATCGCCTGAATCCTATGCGCCACTCGTTGATTTCACTGACGTGGAAGGAAAGCTAACCGTGAAGATTGACGAGGACGTCAGAAAAGGCGGCGCCGTTTTTATTGAGGAGGGAATGGTGACCGATCTCATCGAGAAGCCGAAAGAGGGGCAGCCGACGAGCCAGTATTACAACGCGGGTATTTACTCCTTCTCTCCACAGATTTTTGACTACACCGCGAAGCTGGAATTGTCGCCACGAGGTGAATACGAGCTCACTGATGCGATTCAGGCTCAGGTGAAAGACGGGCTCCGCGTTGCCGCGGTTGAGCTGCAGGGTGACTGGGCGGATGTCCGCGATCCTGAAGTGCTCAAAGAGCTGAACGAATAGAGTTAGGTCACTGATTCAACCCTGTTAGGTTCTCGACTCAACAGGGGGAAGTGGGTGATTCTACCCGATTGAATACGCGATTTTCGTTGCAGTGCGGGGTGCTTCGTGTGAAATAGCGGACATGAGTGATTTTCAAGATCGAGTTGTTGTCGTAACGGGTTCCGGACGTGGGATCGGAAAAGAGATTGCGAGAGCGTTTGTGGCGCAGGGCGCCAAGGTGGCTATCGCCAGTCGGACCCTGTCGAATTCAGAGGCAACCGCCGCTGAGTTGAATGCGCTTGGTGTCGGCGAGGCAAAGGGCTACGCGGTCGATATTTCCGATTACGAGGCGACGATTGAATTTGGAAAGCAGGTCACAGCAGACCTTGGAAAAACCAGCATTCTGGTGAATAACGCCGGTGTGACTCGTGACGGGCTTGCGCTCCGTATGAGTGAAGAGGATTGGGACACCGTTCTCGATACGAACTTGAAGGGGGCTTTCAATGCCGTGAAAGCCTTTCAGAGAACACTTCTTAAAGCTGAAAACGCTCGCATTATTAACATCAGTTCGGTCATCGGCTTGATGGGAAATGCCGGCCAGGCCAATTATGCAGCGAGTAAAGCGGGCTTGATTGGTTTTACCAAATCGCTGGCGAAGGAATTCGCGAGCCGCAAAGTATGCGTCAATGCGATTGCTCCCGGGTTTATCGTTACTGACATGACGGATGAGCTGAGCGAAGAGATTCAGGAGACGATCAAAAAAGACATTCCCCTTGGATCGTTCGGTGAAACGGACGACATCGCCAATGCGGTAATGTTTCTTGCGGGAACGACGGCTCGTTACATCACCGGTCAGGTGCTAACGGTGGATGGCGGAATGGTAATGTAATTCGCTTCATTTCGATTTCGATTGCCAGATGAGGGGGGCGTTTGTTAGACCTGACAGATGCTTGCGATACGGCCGATGCTCCCTTCCGACTTCAGTGAAGTCGCAGAACTGATTTATCTTTCGACGAACAGCTGGTATCAGCAGAATCTGGGGCATTCCATTTTCAGCTGCAAACCTCAGGAGGCCCGGCTCTTTTGCGAGGTCTATGAAGATCTCGATCCCGGTTGCGGCCTTGTCATGGTTCATGAGGAAACGGGACTGATTGCCGGTTCCTGTTTTTATCACCCGCGGGAAACTCATGTTTCGCTGGGGATCATGAACGTTCATCCGAACTACTTCGGGCACGGTATTGCCGGGAAGATTTTGCGCGAGATTATCGCCTACGCGGATAATAGGGATCTTCCGATTCGCCTGATTTCCAGCGCGCTTAATCTTGATTCCTATTCGCTCTACAATCGCCACGGCTTTTCTCCGGTAAATTTGTATCAGGATATGGTTATTTCGGTTCCGCGTGGCGGGCTGAATGATGAGCCTGCTTACGAGCTTTCACCGGTGCGGGAGGCCAGTCCCTCCGATCTCGTTTCAATGGGGCAACTTGAATTTGAAGTCAGCGGTATTTCGCGAGAGAAGGATTACTGCTACTTTTTAGAGAACACGTTAGGGAATTGGAGAACAGTTGTCTCGGTCGATGAAAACGGTGAGGTAGATGGATTTCTCGTTTCGATCGATCATCCGGCGAGTCGGCTTATCGGGCCCGGTCTGGCACGAAGTGAGAAAGCGATGGAGTCACTGCTCCGGGCGCAGCTTAATCACTTTGCGGGGCAAACGGTCGTCTTCCTCGTTCCCGGCGACGCGAGCGAACTGATTTTGGCCGCTTACCAGCTCGGGGCGAAGAACTGTGAGATTCACGTTACCCAGGTGCGTGGAACAAGCCAGCCCGTCAACGGTATCGTGATGCCGACATTTATGCCTGAGACGGCCTGATTATTCTGCCGCCAGCTTTTTAGCGAGGGCCTGGCTCTCTGCGTTCAGCTTGGCGTAGGGATAGTTGATCACTTTGTCGCCCGCCATTTTCAGGGTTACATTGGCGCCTTCGGTGCCAACAAACTCGGCTTCGAGTTTTTTGCCTTCGGTATTCACCCAGGTGTGAACGGTCGCCGCCATGGCCGCTTCAGCAGGCGCTTCTTCAGAGGCTTCAAGTTTGGCACCCTCAGCAATCCACTTCTTCACGAGGTTGAGCTCTGCTGTCGTCATGGGCTCGGATCCTCGCTCCCGTGCGGGTGGCGGAGGCATTGCGTCACCATTCGAGCGGGGGAGTCCGGCTTTCACGGCAAGCATGCTGCCGACCGCATCGCCGGGAACGATAACAGGATCATCTCCTCCGATGCGTTTCGCAAAATTATCGTCTGAATCCATGCGGAGCTTTCCTTTGGCGCGGGGTCCACTGTGACACTTGAAGCATTTATCACTTAAGATCGGGCGAATCTCTTCTTTGAAATCAATCGCTACCGCTTTTTGAGGCTGTACTAAAAGAGTGATCGCTGCGGCGATAAAGTAGGATCTTAGAAGGGCTTCTTGTTTCATGGTATCAGGATAGAGATGCGATCTTGAGCAGGAGCAAACACTGTATCGACAGGAGAGTTTCCCTCAATATTACGCGTGATCAAGGCGTTTGGTTAGAGGTTTTCGCTCTTGGCATGCCTCCTGTGTTCGCGTATATCGTGAACCATGAGGATTTGTTACACGATTTTCGCCGCTCTTTTGTTGAGCTCGTTTCTGAATGCGGCTGAAGAGCAGCCCAATATTGTGTTCATTTTCATGGATGATCACTGTGAGCAGGCTTTGAGCGCTTACGGGGACGCGAAGATGACGACTCCTAATCTTGATCGCATCGCCAATGACGGGATGCTTTTTACCCGCTGCTACGTCACGAACGGCATCTGTGGTCCGAGCCGCGCGGTGATCCAGACGGGGAAATACAGCCACCTCAACGGTTTTGTCCGGAATGGAAATACCTTTGACGGTTCACAGCAGACCTTTCCGAAAATTCTGAGAAAAAATGGTTATCAAACCGCAGTGGTCGGAAAATGGCACCTCAAGTCCACGCCTCAGGGCTTTGACTACTTTGACGTCCTCGTGGGGCAGGGGCCTTACTACAATCCTCCGATGCTGTTCGGCGGAATCGAGTCGGAAGCTACTCAGCGCGATCACACCGGTTACACGACAGATATTATTAAAGATAAGGCGCTCGACTGGCTGAAGTCTTCGCGGGACAAAGAAAAGCCGTTCATGCTTATGTTTCAGCATAAAGCCCCGCACCGGAACTGGCAGCCCGGGCCAAAATATCTGAATTGGCTCGATGATGAGACCATCCCGGAGCCGGCTACCCTTTTTGATGATTACTCCGGCCGCGCGAGTCCAGCAGCCAATCAAACGATGACGATCAAGGAGCACATGACGCCTTCCGATCTCAAGCTGGTCGCTCCGGGAAATCTGAATCCTTATCAGCTCAAGGCCTGGGATGCGGCCTACTCGAAGAAGAACGCGGACTACCTCGCGAAGGTCGATTCGATGACGGAGAAAGAGGTCATTCAATGGAAGTATCAGCGATACGTGAAGGATTACCTTCGTTGTGTTCGTTCCGTCGATGACGCGGTCGGTGAAGTGCTCGATTATCTCGACGAGGAAGGGCTTACGGAGAATACACTGGTGGTCTATTCAAGTGATCAGGGCTGGTATCTCGGAGAGCATGGCTGGTTTGATAAGCGCTGGATGTATGAAGAGTCGTTAAAGACGCCGCTTCTCGCCAAATGGCCCGGAGTGATTGAGCCGGGTGGAAAAAGCGACGCAATCGTCTCGAACCTCGATTTCGCCGAGACCTTTCTCGACGCAGCCGGGGCGGATGTGCCTGCGGACATGCAAGGTGAAAGTCTTGTCCCCATTTTTAAAGGTGAAGAGCCGAAAGACTGGCGGACGTCGTTTTATTACCATTACTATGAGTTTCCGGGGGCTCACAGCGTCGCACGGCATTATGGCGTCACGACGGGGAAACATAAGTTGATCCATTACTACCAGCTCGATGAATGGGAGTTATTCGATCTCGAGAAAGATCCCGATGAGTTGAAGTCCGTTTACGATGATGCCGATTATGCTGAGAAGCGGTCAGAGCTGAAAAAGGAGCTCGATCGCCTCAGAGAGCAGTATCAAGTAGGTGAAGACACTTTTGTTGCCCCTGTGAGAAAGCCTAAGAATAAACAGAAGGGCAAGAGCGGCGAAAAAAAGGTTAAGCCTCCAAAGGCTTAACCTGCCGAAGAGTAGGGCGAGGGCCCTCACCTCAAGGTCAGGCTTGCTTGCCTGACTGAGTCCCGATGTGGCTTTGCGGTGCCCTCCGATTTGCCGTGAGGGGAAACCTAGTGCGCTCAGGAGTGTCCCTGTAGGGTCAATTTTCCCGATTTTGCCTTCTTTGTTCCCGCT
>JAOFXR010000087.1 GCA_028047635.1 Verrucomicrobiales bacterium | reverse complement strand
TGATTCGGTCGTGAATGCCGCTCTTTTCCTCATGGATAAGGCGCTTAAGAATGATGGGCTCATCACGAATGGAAAAGGAGGACACCATAATGCCTACGAGCACGCCATTGCCACCTACGCCCTTTCAGAGCTTTACACGATGACGAAAGAAAGCGGAAAAGAAATTCCGCGTCTCGAGTCGGTGTTAAAAAAGTCCGTTGATGTTATCGTTGACTGTCAGTCGAAAGAGGGAGGATGGCCCTATTACGGCCACAAAGGAAAAGAATATGGCCCAACGGGAGGACATGACGATATGTCCGTTGCAGGGTGGTCGATTCAGGCGCTCAAAGCCGCTTACAATACAGGCCGAAAATTCTCGGGTGTAGAGAAAGCGCTCGACAAAGCAATGGAGGATTATCTTCCCAGTATTCAAGATCAGGACGGCGCATTCAAATACTCACCAAAGGACGCCAAAGGAAAACAAACCCTCACCGGCGCCGCTCTCCTCGCGATGCAAATTTGGAAAGGGACTAACACGCCTACCTACGACAAAGGTTTCAAGTATCTTGTAGATCGAACTCAAAACCCCGGGATTCCAGGTGATTTCTACGAGCCTTACTACAACACCCAGGTGTTTTTCATGGCCGAAGGGAAAGAGTGGGAGAACTACAATAAGAAGTTCCAGCCCAAACTGCTTGATGCACAGAATGAAGACGGCTCATGGAGTAACAACACCCGCGGCAAGAAGGACGGAAAAATCCTCAACGCCGCTTGGGCAATTTTGATGCTCGAGGTTTACTATCGCTATCTCCCAACCACCGACAAAGTGGAAGGTTTGCAGACGAAGTAAGCCTTAACGGCACGATTACTCACTCGGTCTTCTCGGGATAAGGGAGCTGCAAGCCTCTCTCGGCGATGGTTACCGGATCAGGCGTCAGCTGTATTCCCCAGTAATAGAGGTGAAAGGTGGCGCTGTTCTTCGGAAAAGCATAAATCAGTAACCAACGACTCGCACGAGGCGGGGCCGCCGGAAGTTGTTCAGCTGACATCAGTTCACCATCCAAAGTCAGATACTCGGGGTGCGGATCACTTCCGTAGCTGATAATTTTCACCCCGTCGATGATCTCGACGTCATCAATATCAAATTCGGCGGTATGCCCCGATATGGTAACATCCACAGCCACTAAACGGGCCTCAATCGCAGCATTCGGATCAGGGCTTAAATAACTGTAGCCTGTGTAATTCCATGCCCCGTTCACCTCGACACTCCCGGACCCGAGACCTTCCGCCTGCTCCTTAGCACGAGCCTGCATGAGCTGATCAACGACGATCTGTTGCTCTTCGGCAGTGAGAGCGCGCTTTCCATCAGGACCAAAAGGCGGAAGTGCTTCTGCGCTTTCCGGGCCCGAAGAAGAGACCTCAAGCTTAGGCGTCTCATTGGGCTCGCTGCACGCGGATAAAAAGAGAGCCCCCGCAAGAACAAAGGATAAAGAGAAAAAGTGACTGCGCATAGTTCCTAAAATTGTTACCGATCCCGAAGCTGTGACTTTCACACCCGAAGATATCGTAAGAAAATAGAGTGAGCGGAAGATTCACTGGGTGCAAGACTCTTGTAAAGGCGGAATTCAGTGGGATCGCCGCTAATCCATTGACCAAAAATTACTTACTCTCAGCCTCTCGTAAAATTCCAACACAACCACAATCGAACAAACTTTGTCATTTGTGATTTCACAAGAGCCCCTTCCCAAGCACCCTCCAAAGGCGTAAACTAACCCATTGAAAAGGTTGCTTAAGACGGTCCACCGTCCTTAGTTGCCCCAACCACCCCCAACAAACCATGGAATTCAGCCCCGTTGCAGACGTCATCGCCGATATCAAAGCCGGCAAAATGGTGATCATTGTCGATGATGAAGATCGCGAGAATGAGGGAGATATCGTCTGCGCGGCAGAAAAAATATCACCTGAACATATCAACTTCATGGCCACCCACGGGCGCGGCCTGATTTGCGCGCCCATCCTGCCTGCGGCGGCGGACAGGCTTGGACTTCCCTTGATGGTGCGACGCAACACCGAATCTCACGGGACCAACTTTACCGTCGCGGTCGATGCCGCAGCCGGAGTCACCACAGGAATCAGCGCTTCTGACCGGGCCCAAACTGTCAAAATTCTCGCCAATCCCCTTTCCGAACCGCAGGACCTCGTGCGCCCCGGCCACGTCCTACCGTTGCAAGCTAAGGTAGGAGGTGTTCTCCGCAGAGCAGGACATACCGAGGCAGCGGTTGATCTCGCCCGCCTCGCGGGACTTGAGCCCGCTGGAGTGATATGTGAAATCCTGAATGAGGATGGAAGCATGGCCAGACTCCCCCAGCTTTTCGACTTTGCAGAAAAACACTCTCTCAGAATCGGTACGATCGAAGCACTCATTGAATATCGTCGAACCAGCGAAAAATTGGTCGAACGAGTTGAGCAAATCAAGATGCCCACCGACTTTGGTGTTTTTGATCTCTACACCTATTCCAGCACCCTCAATCCAGAGGAACACCACCTCGCGCTCGTCAAAGGTGATATCGATCCCGATGAGCCGGTGCTGGTGCGGGTTCACAGTGAGTGCCTCACCGGTGATGTTTTCGCCTCGCGTCGTTGCGACTGCGGCAGCCAATTGCATACCGCCCTCGCACAAATCGAGGAAGCAGGGAAAGGCGTCCTCGTTTACATGCGCCAGGAAGGTCGCGGGATCGGACTCGTCAATAAAATGCACGCCTACAAGCTGCAGGAGGAAGGTCTTGATACGGTGGAGGCCAACGAGCGACTCGGCTTCGGGTCAGACCTGAGAGATTACGGGATGGGCGCGCAAATTCTCTACGATGTAGGTGTCAGAAAAATCCGACTCCTCACTAACAATCCCCGAAAGGTGGTGGGACTTGATGGGCATGATCTCGAAATCGTAGAGAAAGTTTCCATTCGAATTGAGCCCAATCCGGATAATGAAAAATACCTCAGCACGAAACGTGACAAACTGGGCCATACCATTTAGGGCACTCATTCGTTTGTTTTTTCAGACCTAACTTACCATGTCTAAGACCGCTCCAGATACCCCATCACCGACACAACAGTCGGGTAAGGTGACCATCGTCGCCTCTCTTTACAACAACACCTACACAGACGCACTCGTGAAGGCTGCGACTGAGACGCTGGAGAAGCTGGCTCCGGATCTAAAGATTGAGACAATTCGTGTTCCCGGTGCTTTTGAAATCCCGGTGATCGTCGAGGCAGCTGCGTGCGGAGATCCACAGCCACTCGCCGTCATAGCTCTCGGTGTTATCATTCGCGGCTCAACCGCTCATGCTGATCTTATTGCCGATTCAATCACCAAATCGCTTCAAGAGACAAGCGTTTCCCACCTTGTCCCCGTGATCCACGAAGTTCTCCTCGTTGAAACGGCAGAGCAGGCCGAGGCCCGCTCGCTGGGTGAGGAATTGAATCGCGGGCGTGAAGCCGCTGAAGCAGCGGTTGCCATGATCAAAGTGATGTCATCCATGGATTTTTCCTAGACCGCTTAATCTTTTTCTCTATACCACGATTCGCGAATGAACGACCAGCTTGTATTTCTTGATCTTGCGACCACCAACCGTGACGACCTCGATTTCTCCGAACTCGAAAAACTAGGCACCCTCGTCACACACCCGACAACGGAGCCTCATGAGATTGCGGAACGAATCAAGGACGCCGACATCGTGCTCTCCAACAAAGTTGTGATTGGAGCGGCCGAAATGGATAGCGCGACTCATCTAAAACTCATTCAAGTCGTTGCCACGGGAGTCAACAATATCGATTTAGGCGCGGCGAAAGAACGCGAACTGGCTGTCTGCAACGTAAGCGGTTACAGCACCGAAGCCGTCGCTCAGCATGTCTTCGCGAGCCTTCTCAATCTGGTATCGAATGTTCATCGCTTTGCCTCAGAGCCTAAGAAATGGGCCGAGTCTCCTATCTTTACGCGACTCGACTACCCGGTCGGAGAGCTTAGCGGAAAGACGCTTGGTATCGTTGGCTATGGCTCGATCGGTAAAGCGGTCGCGCGGATAGGCAAAGCCCTTGGCATGGAGATAGTCGCTTACGGCAGAGACGGCTCGAGCGACTCCGGCGAAATCCCGCGGCTCGCGCCCGAAGCTTTCTTTGCGGCGTCTGATGTCGTCACCCTCCACTGTCCTCTCACCGAGGATACCAAACATCTCATCAAGAGCGATACCCTTAGTCTCATGAAACCGGGAGCGATCTTGATCAACACCGGCCGGGGTGACCTTGTTAATGAAGAGTCACTGGTTGAAGCCTTGCAAAAGGGAACGATCGCCGGCGCTGCGATCGATGTCCTGACACCCGAGCCCCCGCCCGCAGACCATCCTTTTCTCATTGCTGCTCTCGATAACCTGTTTATCACCCCGCACACCGCCTGGAGCGCCAAAGAAGCCCGGCAGCGCCTGCTCGATGGAATCGTTGAAAACATCAAAGCGTTCAGGAACGGGGAGCAGGTGAATCGCGTGGTTTAAAATACCAGGGAAAGCCCGGGCTATGAGATTCCCCCGCATCCCAATTGACCGGAGCGGAGCGCACCTCATTCCATTGCCTTCTATCCTCGCTTTCAGCGATATTGCCGCGACCCTCTATTTCCAACCGAAGGCTTACTGGGAAGGAGTTCCTGATTCAGCATTGGATGCGAATCCGCTGGTCAGAATTGCACTCAATATTTCCCCCTTGTTATCTATTCCAGCAGCAGCGGCCTGGTTCGCATTGATCTGTCTGACAATGTTGACCCTACCTCCGCTATGGCGGCAAAGATTCTATCTATTCCTTTGCATAGCCCATCTCATTTTTGTCTGGGGATGGATTATCCGATGGAACTTCGTTCACGGAATCACATTCACACTGCTAGCCGCAGTTATTGCTGTGATCATGCGCAGACAAATCACGAGTGACAAAAGGCGAATACCCCCGCCATAAACAGACGATTCGGTTTTCGAACTCCCTGCAACAATCACTCGGTAGGCAGCGCGCGTATCGGCTCGGCCTGAATGGGCGCCGGCTCGTCATCACCGCCTCCAAGCAGGCTTTTGAGTAGCCCCGTAGCCTCCGGGCCCAGCTCAATGCCGGTCGCATCTTCGATGGCTCCCGTGATCACTTTCGAGGCATCCCCCTCTTCACCAAGAACCTCTTTGAGAGAACTTAATGACTCAGGCGTTGTTCCTAAGGCTTTGGCCAATCCTTCAGAAGCAAACTCGATCGGAAACTCCTTGAGCTCCAATTTGAGTTTCGAAACGGGACCGCTACCACAAACCGTAATCGCTTTCTCTTCCATCCCGGTGGCAGCGGCGAGCGCTTCTTTCAGCTTCGCCGTAGACGTAAAATCAACCGTCTGATTCGCAAGCTTCATGCAACCACTCGTCGAGATCTCAGTTCCACTTCCGGTGACGAGGAGATCGCTAGTGATCATGACACCCGATTCGATAATATAGGCGCCATTTACAGAACCTTTCCCGCTAATACCGAAGGCAGGAATCAGTTTTCCCAGTAGCGCCTGGACATCTCCGAGAACCGGAAACGAACCCAGCTGTGCCTCATCAATTCGGAAATCCCCACCCCCACGCACCTTATCGAGAACACTGTATCCAACGCCCCTGAAATCACCGTAAATCACTCCCGTCATTTTGACATCGTCCTTCTCAAAATAGGATGCGACGCGTTCCAGTGGCAATCCGCTGATCTCAATCAATCCATTGAACGGCGTTGACTCGGCGGTGATTCTTGTGCCCCCGTTGATCAGGACATCTCCCCCTAACAATCCCAGACTGAAGTGATTGGTTTCGAGAACGCCATCCCCCAGCGTGAACCTCCCCCGAATATCTTCAAGGGGAAGTCGACGGCCTTCATGATTAACAATCAATCCACTCTGGTGCTCATAAAGAACATCCAATCGAGACTCTTTTGGCGCGCCGAATGGCACTGTCCCGGAAATTTGAATCAATGGTTGGTCCACCATTTCAATCATCCCCAACTTCTCTGCGAGTTTACCATCAAAGCTACTCGCGAGAGCAACGATATCGGCATTCGAATGCAACTGCTTCACCGTCGCCACGCCACTGCCGATGTCGATCGATCCATTGCCACCGATGAATCCCGAAGCGGCACCCAGTTGAAAATTGGTAATATGAACCACATTTTCTTCAGACCGGTATTTCACGAGCGCAGAAAGCGAATCAATCGCCAC
>JAOFXR010000086.1 GCA_028047635.1 Verrucomicrobiales bacterium | reverse complement strand
TCGTTGCCGCGGCGACGCTGAGTGATCGTTACATTGCAGACCGATTCCTTCCTGACAAAGCCGTCGACCTGATGGACGAAGCCGCCTCACGTCTCAAGATCGAGCTCGATAGCCTCCCTACTGAGATCGACCAGCTTGAGCGTCAGGCGATGCAACTGGAGATGGAACGTCAGGCACTCGAAAAAGAGAACGATGAAGCCAGTAAAGATCGCCTTGAAAAAGTCGAGAAAGAGATCGCCGACCTCCAGGAGAAATCAGGAGGGATGAAAGCTCAGTGGCAGAACGAGAAATCCTACATCGACGCAGCGAACGCACGTCAGGAGGAAATCGAAAACCTCAAGACCGAACTTGAGCAGGCCCAACGTGAGGGAAATCTCGGTCTCGCCAGTGAGATCCAGTACGGTCAGCTTCCAAAGAAAGAAGAAGAGCTGGAAAAAGCACAGGCTGACTTGCAAACAATGCAGGGAGGATCCCGCCTCCTCAAAGAAGAAGTCACCGAGGAAGACATCGCCGAAGTGGTGAGCTCGTGGACCCACATTCCCGTGTCTCGACTTCAAGAAGGTGAGCGTTCCAAGCTTGTGCAGATGGAGGATCGCCTCGGAGACCGGGTTATTGGTCAGCGAAAGGCAATCACTGCGGTATCGAATGCGGTAAGGCGCGCCCGTGCCGGACTTCAGGATGAAGACAGGCCGATCGGTTCGTTTCTCTTTCTCGGTCCCACCGGCGTCGGAAAAACGGAACTCTCCCGATCACTCGCCCAGTTTCTCTTTGACGATGAGAACGCAATTGTTCGCATCGATATGAGCGAGTATATGGAGAAGCACGCCGTCTCGCGTTTGATTGGAGCCCCTCCCGGTTATGTCGGATACGAAGAAGGCGGACAGCTTTCCGAAACGGTGCGGCGCAAGCCCTATTCGGTCGTTCTTTTAGATGAGGTTGAAAAGGCTCACCCCGATGTCTTCAACGTGCTCCTGCAAGTACTCGACGATGGTCGCATCACCGATGGTCAGGGGCGCACCGTGGACTTCAGAAACACCGTCATCATCATGACGAGCAATATTGGCTCGGACCACATTCTATCAGAGGAAAACCCCGAGCAAAGAGAAGCACTCGTGATGGAAGCACTCCGCGGCCATTTCCGCCCCGAGTTTCTGAACCGGGTCGACGAAACCATCATCTTTGATCGACTCGACGAAACTGACATCAAATCCATCGTAAGACTTCAGCTTGCCCGCGTGGTAAAACGCCTCGAGCTACAGGGACTGACGATTGACCTGAGCGCCGAAGCAACTGACCAGCTTGCCGCAGAGGGGTACGATCCCGCCTATGGTGCCCGACCCCTCAAGCGTGTCATTCAAAAGCGAATCCTTGATCCGCTCAGTCTGGACCTGCTCGAAGGAAAATTTATCGATGGCGATACCATCCATGTGACGCTGGACGGTAGCAGCTTTGCATTCCGCAAATAACCAAAACGCAAAAACGGCCACAGGACACTGTGGCCGTTTTCGTTTTCAGGACCGCCTCAACGAACGCAGCCTGACAAAATTACCGAAGACTAGCCGCCGTAAGAGCTCTCGACCCGCGCGGCAACATCCTTGTAGCCGTAATCGACAGCGTAAATTTGTTTGAGCGCTTCCAGATACTCCGTCTCTTTTCCAAGCTTCTCATAAAGAAGCGCCAGATTGTAAAGAAGCTCCTTTTTCATCGCATCCATCACCGGAAGTTCAGCTACCGCCTCCTGGAACTGCACCGCAGCAAGGTCAGTCATATTCATCTGGTCATAACACTGACCCAACATATTCATCACCTGAATTTTCAGACTCGGAGAACGTTTCGCCTGCTGAAGGTGCTGAATCGCATCACGGTATTTCTTGGCACGATAAAGACGTTCTCCCAGCTCGAAACGCAGTTCGTTGTCGGTAGGATTTCGATCGACCCGCTCCTGAGACTCTTCAATCAACTCACCCAGCTGCGATTCCTCTGACTCTGCCAGCTGCTGCTTGTATTGCTCAATGTCGGGATGCTCCGGATTCTCATCCACGAACGCACGAAGTTCATCCAACTGACGTGACTTCACGATCTCACGAACCTTCGCTACTTTTTTCTCCAAAGCGGGATCGTTCTTACTGAGATGAAGAGCCCACTCGTAAAACGGCAAAGCCTCTTCAAATTTTTCAAGCTCTTCGTAGGTTGAGGCAAGGCGCTTTACGACATCCAGGTTTTCATTATCCTGTCCGTATTCAACGAGAAGGTTGTCAGCAACAACCTGAAGCATATCCGGTGTCATCGCAGCACGACCTGATGTCTCAAGATCGCTGGAGGCATCCTTATCTTTCAGAAGATCCCGCCAGTCACCATCACTGTCCCATTTCTGAGAAGCAATCGAACCGCGAGCGGTTGCATCTTTGTACTTTTTAGTCGCGTCGAGATCACTTCGGTTCTTTTCTACGATTTTGCCAAAAATCTCAGCCGCTTTTTCGTAAGCTTCACGCTCAAGGTAGAAATCTCCCAGCTTGTGATAGAATTTCAGGTTGTCCGGATCGCCTTCGATCACGGTTTGCAGGGCAAATCCTCCCGTCATCGGAAGCCCTGTCGAGACGGCTGCTTCATAAAGCAACTCATTCGCCTGAGAGTTATAGGGGTCCGCACCGAGAACGTCTTTCTCCAACGAAGCCATCACTCCGAGCGGGTCTTTCTTCACTTGACTCTGCATCTTCAGAACCTTCAAGGCATCGCCTCCGAGTTTCATCCGCTTCCCGGCAGTCTCTTTCGCCGAAGCGAGGCGCAGGCTTTTACGCCCATCAAGGAAACCGGGTTCCTTGGTCAAAATCGCCTGAATAAGACTGATCGCATAGCTCCAGTTCCGAAGCTCCATCGCGCTCTCAGCCTTGAGATAAAGCTTATTTAATTTAGGATCCAGCTCATGCTGTTTAACGTCGTCTTTGAACTGAGGTTCGGTTGATTCGGTGCCTTCGGTTTCTTCTGCCATATCAATGTAGGTGTCCTATAAAAGAGTTTGGTCGCTAATATTCGTTCAAAATTCACTTTCCTGCGCATCGCGTAGGATCAGACTATTATAGAAGCGGTCCGTTGACTTAGCGAATCTTGCCAATTCAAACAACGAAAAAAGCACTTTTTAGCGATAATCTTTGAGGGCGACCTTCCTCAGAATGCTTGCCATTTGGCCATTTCCCCGTTTTACTGCTCCTATGACTCGCAAACTCGTCCTGTTTTTAGCCATCCTCGCCGCGGCCATGTGGTGCCCGGGGGCGGGAAAGAAAACTAAAATGACTCTCATCACCTTCCATCTCGAGGGTGAGGAAACAGGCAATCCAAAGTTTATGACGCCCGTCAAACTGGGCAAAGAGCACAGGCAATATTTCTTCAACAAAATTCCTATCTTCACAGATAAGGATATCGAGTGGTTCTATCCCTTCACCTCTCGCGATGGAGCTTCTTTCGGAGCTGCCTTCAAGTTGAAAGAGCATGCAGCGACGGAGCTGAAAGCAATTACCCTGACCACTCAGGGAAAAATCATTGGGATCAGATGCTCGGATGCTCAGTTGAGCGCCGTGCTCATCGACCGCCCCGTCAGCGATGGAGTCATCGTCATGTGGGAAGGGCTACAACAGCGCCACCTCGGTGAGTTTCGAGAGAGATTTCCGCACGTGGATGACCTTCCCGGAGACACCGGCCCCGAGTTCGCACTTCCCGGAAGGTGAGGTAGCAAAACAGTTAAGATGTGTTAAAGGTAGTGCCGAGCTGACCTCATCTCACTGATTCATGCGCCCACTGATTTTTGCCCTCGGAATACTTGGTCTTTTAACGACCTCTCTTTCAGCCAATCCTCTCGGACTCGTTCTACCGACAGACAACACGGCGATTTTCTCGAACGACCCGTCGCAGTTCTACATGTATACGGACCGGAATTTTGAAGGCGTATCTTCAAAACCCTGGACGGGCGGAATGTATGGATTTTCCCGCAATCAAAAACGCACCAGTGCAGGATTGGTTTTCACGCGTCTGCATGAAGGCGTTGATATCCGGCCCACGAAGCGGGACAACAACGGGAATCCTCTCGATGAGATACGATCGATCGGTGACGGAACCGTTGTCTACGTCAATGATTCCTCCACCGCGAGCAACTACGGACGCTACATGGTTGTGCATCACGATTGGGGAAACGGACCGTTTTTCTCGCTCTACGCGCACCTCAGCAGTTCGGGTGCAAAAGTCGGTCAACCGGTGAGAGCCGGGCAAACCATCGCTCGAATGGGCTACACCGGGGCAGGCATTAACCGGGAACGGGCCCACGTCCACGTAGAGTTGAATATGCTCCTCCACGATCGATTTCAAAATTGGTATGACCGCCACTTCACGAGCAAGAACAATCACGGAATCTACAACGGATTCAACATGACCGGCATCGACATTGCGGGACTGTTAAAAGCCCATCGCCAGAACCTGAATATTTCGATACCCGAATACCTCGTTAACTTTACCGAAATCTACTACAAGGTTCAAGTGCCTGCGGAGTCCCTCACTTTTCTCCGACGCTATCCATGGCTCGGCCGTGATCTCAATACGGTGAGAAAACCAAAGAGCTGGGAATTTTCATTCGCCGCGACAGGTGTGCCCTTGGCAATCAAACCGAGCGCACAAAGTATCTCTTATCCAGTGGTGACCTACGTGAAATCGTCGAGCACAGATCACTCCCATCTCACCGTCGGAAGAATCACCGGCACAGGAAGTAGCGCCAAACTGACCCCAAGCGGCTCGCGCTACATGCAGCTGATTAGTGGATCGTTTTAGGCTTTTAGGCTTTTAGGCTTTTAGGCTTTTAGGCTTTTAGGCTTTTAGGCAGAGATACATCATCCCTTGGCTGGGTGATAAATTTGCTGAAAAACTCCCCCTCCGAGTAATTTTTCGCCCTCATAGAACCCGCAGATCTGCCCCGGAGTAAGCGCTCGCTGTGGAATCTCAAATGTCACCTCAGCAGTGTCATCATCAACAAAATCGAGAGTCACAGGAGACGCCTCGCAGCGATAGCGGGGCTGAACTAACACATCACTAGTACCTGAAAGAGCACGATTCGTAACAGAGATACTTCCCACTCTGCACCGCGTCGCATATAGACCAGGTGTCTCCGGCTCGTCGAACGCCACGACAAGCTCATTTGTCGCCGGGCGCTTCTCCACCACAACGTAAGCCTTACCATAAGTGTTGGAAGGCACGCCCAATCCCTTCCGCTGACCAAGCGTGTGCAAGTGGAGCCCCTGATGCCCCCCCACCTTCTTGCCATCAAGAGTGATTATATCACCGGGATTGATATCGATATAATGCCCGAGAAAATCGGACATTTTAATATCTCCGATGAAGCAAATCCCCTGACTGTCCTTTTTATCCGCCACCGGCACGCCGAAGCGCTGCGCCTCTTTTCGAACCTCCGGCTTTGGCAAATGCCCAATAGGAAACAGTGCCTTGCGAAACTGCTCCTGCTCTAACAGAGCTAAAAAATACGTTTGATCTTTCCCTTTCGCGCCCCGGTAAATGTCAAATGACTCATCAACATTTTTCCGGATCTGTGCGTAGTGCCCTGTCGCGACGTGATCGAAGCCCTGGGCCATCGAAAACTCGCGAAAAATTCCGAACTTCATCTCACGATTGCACATCACATCGGGATTGGGAGTGATCCCATCACGATACCCGGAAAGAAGATACTCCACCACCCGATCACGATACTCATCCATGAGACTGAGAATACGGAACTCGATACCCAGATATTCGCATACTTCCCTCGCGTCACGAATATCCTGCTCCCAGGGACAATCGCCGGGAAGCCCTTCCTCATTCGTCCAGTTCTTCATGTAGCCGCCCACGACCTCGTAGCCCTGCTCCAGCAGCATCGCTGCAGCGACACTGGAGTCGACACCTCCTGACATTCCCACCAATACACTCGCCATAATTGTTCCAGTCTTCGCCCCAAGTTTTAAATCAAGCTGCCTCCGAAACACTGGTGGCCAGTTGCATCACCGCTTCTTCGCTGAGTTCGTCCCGTTGGAGTTCACCGGACAACTGACCTTCATGCATCACGAGCGCCCGATCGGACATTCCGAGAATTTCCTCCATCTCACTCGAAACGAATAAAATAGCAACCCCCTGTGCGGCGAGTTCCTCCATTAACGCATAGATTTCCTGCTTAGCACCAATATCAATTCCACGGGTTGGCTCGTCGAGAAGCAACACTTTGGGTTTCATCGCAAGCCATTTTCCAAGCACTACCTTTTGCTGATTCCCTCCGGACAGGAACCGCACAATCTGCCGATCAGAGGGGGTTTTAATTCGCATTCGATCCATCATCTCTTGTGAGATCTCCTGCTCGGCGCCAAAATTCAAGAAGCCACGTTTCTGATCGCGCCCAATTGAAGCGAGACTGATATTATCGGCTACCGCCATGTCGATGATTAGCCCCTGTTGCTTGCGATCCTCGGGAACCAGCGCTACTCCTGCTGCAATCGCTTCACGCGAATTCTGCAGTGACTCCGATTTTCCGTCGATCTCAATTTCCCCCTCGAGAGCCGGTGTAATCCC
>JAOFXR010000085.1 GCA_028047635.1 Verrucomicrobiales bacterium | reverse complement strand
AACAGCCATGAGCTGAAGGCGTTTCAGCATCTGAAAACAGATCCACGCGTCAAGCATGTTCTCGATACCGTTTTGACTCCAGGCACAAACCTCGTGATTACCAATGAGTCGCTCACTGACGTGACTCGAAGCCAGCCCGGCTTCCACATTATGAAGGGAACGCTTGCTGCCAACTGAGATTGGGAGTCGTCGCTATTCGACGACCATTTCACCTTTCATCACGATCCAGTGACCGGGGAAGGTACAGAGGTAGGGGTAAATTCCCGGCTTCGCAGGAGCGTTAAATCGAAGCACTTCGCCTTTGTCGGGACCGATGAGTTTGGTGTGATGTAGAATCTTCTTTGATTCCGGCACGAAGCCTTTGATGATCCCTGATGGATCTTTAGCCATTTCATTTCCGGCCATTCCTACCTCTTCGAGTGCTCCGGGTTCGACGATGACCAAGTTGTGCTGTGTGGCGTCGGGATTCGTGAAGGTCAGTTTGACGGGTTGTCCCACTTTCACCGTAAACTTTGTTTTCGTGAAGAGGAGTCGTTCGGGGACACATGATATTTTCACGTGAGTAAGATCTGTTTGCTTGTCGAACTTGGCTTCGCTCTCATTGGGTGCGGTGATTCCGTCTTCGATGTTGGTGCGCTTCGTCCAGCTTGCTGAGAAGGTCGCCAGCTTTGGATTCGCGGCCAGAAAGGCTTCGTTTTCTTTCCAATGAGTGGAAAGCGCTGCTGAGCCGAGGCTGCATTGCACTGCGTATTTGAGGTGGCTGTCCATTGGGTGATCAAGCATCCCGAGAATGGCTTCGAGTGATGCCAGGGTTCCGATGTAGGAGGCTGCATTAGCCGCTTCCATCCTCACGATGCCATTGGTATCATTGGCCGCTTCGGTGAGCAATGGAATGGCGTCGTCTCCGAGGTCGCTGTGCCAATAGCGAAGCTGGCGCGTCGCGGCGGCGCGAGCGAGATGGTTGTCGCTCTTCAATACGGAGGTCAAAAGTTCGGGACGACTTGCTCCGATACTGCGATAGACCCAGATCGCTTCGACCATGTGATGAAGTGAATCTTTATTCGCCGAATCGAGGTTGGCTGTCCATTGGTCGAGTGCTTTTTCGACTGTCGTTGCGTCGTGGCTGTCCCGCAGTTCCCGCTTCGTCCAATAGCGATATCGGTATTCAGGACACTTGAGGTTTTCCAGAAGCGCTTCGATCGATGCTCCGGCAAACTGTGGAGGGTCCTTCAAAGTGGTGCCTTTGGGAGTGACTCTCCAGATACGTCCGCTCTTGCGATCACGTCGGGGGTCACGGAGCGAGTATTGGGCGTGCCCTTTAACCGGATTATACCAGTCGCAGATATACATCGCCCCTCGTGGGCCGTAGCGGATATCGACAGGAATAAAGCTGAGGTTTTCAGAGAAAATGAGATCGCTGACATACTCTTCAGTGAAGTGATCATCCTTTTCGACCCACTTGTGAATCTCGATTCGGTTGGTCGGCTTATAGCGTGCTTTGACGAAGCCGCCTTGCATCTCCTCCGGCCATGAAGCAAAATCGACGAATTCATGACCGCAGGTTCCGGAGTAAGCAGGAATGTCTACTGCCTTCGGATGCTGCTCAGGGTAGGGCGGATTCGTGGCTTGAAAGGCGGAGGCAAAAATAGGATGACTCGCAACGTGGTGGCCCCATTTATCAAAGGTAACGCCCCATGGATTCGTGTTTGGATAGGCTCCGAAGGCAGTGAGTTTCTGGTTGTCTGGGCGGAATTGAAACCACGATGAGTTTTTGGCTCTGACAGGCCCATAAGGAGTCTCGACTTGAGAGTTGTGAAAAATGGATTCGCGAAAGAGCAGTTCCCCGTCCGGAGTGAAGGTGAAATCATGCAAGGCGTGGTGAGAGTCTTCACACCCGAAGCCGGTGAGTGGGTGGCTTCGCCAGTCGGCTTTGTCGTCACCATTAGTATCGCGGAGATGGGTGAAGTGGGGCTCCTCGGATACGAAAATTCCGTTCTTATAAAGCTCAAACGAAAGCGGGATATGAACATCATCCGCCCAGACCGTTGACTTATCGGCTTTTCCATCCTTATCGGTGTCTTCGAGGATCACGATTTTATCATTTGGCTGCTGCCCAGGGTAGACATGGGGGTAAGTCGTCGAACAGCTCACCCAGAGGCGACCTTTCGAATCCCAGCGCATTTGAATGGGGCAGGCGATCTCGGGAAACTCTTCTTCACTGGCAAAAAGATTCACTTCGAAGCGAGGATCGACGCGGAATGCGGCCTGCTCATCGGCAGGGGAGAGCCATTCGTTGGCTCCG
The DNA here is from genome assembly GCA_028047635.1 of Verrucomicrobiales bacterium. Lineage (GTDB taxonomy): Bacteria > Verrucomicrobiota > Verrucomicrobiia > Verrucomicrobiales > DEV007 > Arctic95D-9. The sequence goes on along the minus strand of JAOFXR010000085.1, from coordinate 4,347 downwards.
ATGGCTTCAATCACTTCGCCAAGCGGAGGAACGTTCGAATCATCGACCGGAGTCCCGTCGAAAGATTTTCCTCGGGCGATCTCCCAGGCCCGCTTCTCGCGGTTGGCTGTCATGATTTCAAAGTTACGCATTGCAGGGAGGAAATCGAGATAGCCGTAAGTTTTGCTGCGTCCTCCTACGTAATAAAAAGTATTCAAAGGGCGGTAGCGGCGAAAATACTGGTCATTCTTGTCGATGATGACTTTGCGCAGTTCTTCATTCGAGTCGGGGGCTGACTCTCCGAAAGATTCACGAAAGAGCTGATCGGCGAAGATCTTGTATCCTTCATCGAGGAGATGCGCGCCGTTGATAGTGAGATCAGAATTCTCATCTCGCATTGCCGTTTCAGTGGCATCGAATACATTCGCGAAGCCGACTTTTTCTTTGGCCGCGACCTCCGCAATAGCATCTGTGTAGGCTTTGATGTTTGCGTTGTTCCGATCGGCGGCAGCGATGTTTTTGATATTTTCATTGGCGACGGGAGAAAGGAGAACAATGCGTGGCGCAGTTTTTCCATTGAAAGCGCTCGTCTTCAGATCAATGAGCCAGGTGGTCATCCTTGCTTTAAAGCTCTCGATCGCTTCCGTCCCCGCGAAGGATTCGTTGTAACCAAACGCGGCGAATATGACGTCAATCTTTTCCCGGGTAAGATGTTGTTTTACCGTCGCGAAATTATCAGGACGCGGTTGTAGATCGACTTCATCAGCCGACCAGGAGAAGTTGCGGATCACGAGTTCATGCTCAGGATGCGCGAGATGCAGGTAGGACTCGAAATGACCAAAATCCTGTGCGCGATCCAGAAGGGTATTCCCGACAAAAGCGATGCGATCGCCCTTATTTAATGGGAGGGGGAGTGTCGTCTCAACGGGGGGCACTTTTTCGGGGTTCGGCGCATCGGTTGCGTAAATGCCGAACTCAGCGAGAGCAGGATCCTCGGCCGGCGCTGGCTTATCGAGTTTTACATTCTTGGCATCCTTTTGATTCTTCTTTCTTGGGTTTCTCCCGGCATCCTCGGGAATCATACCCGCCTCGGATTTGTTTCCGGTCTGGGCGTTGGAAGCGCTTTTCTTAGTGGGTTTGTCTTCCGCTGAGGTCGCGGTAGCGAAGCACAGAGCGAGGAGAAAAAAGAGGCGCGAGAAAAAGTGTATCATAATGAATTAGCTTATCTGTAGCGGATCAGGTTGGCTGATCCAGTCCGTGAAAGTGGAAAAAAGGTGAGTGAGATACAGGGCGATTCTGCCATTACTCATTCTCACTCGTGTCTCAGCGCGTCGACCGGGCGCAGTCGCGAGGCTCTTAGCGCCGGATAGAGACCGAAGGCGACTCCAGTCAAAACCGATATCGTAAAAGCTAGACCCGGTGCCCATGATTTCACCACGGTTACCATGCCGCTGAAATGAGTGACCAGTGTCGGGATGAGGAGCCCGAGGCCGACGCCAATGAGACCGCCAACACCTGAGAGCAAAGTCGCCTCGATCAGAAACTGGAGGGTAATGTCTTGTCTTCGGCCGCCTAGAGCACGCCGAATCCCGATTTCACGGGTTCGCTCGGTGACACTCGCAAGCATGATGTTCATGATTCCAATCCCGCCGACGATGAGGCTGATTGTTGCAATCGATCCCAGAACGATCGTGAAAATCTGCTTAGTTCGCTCGGCTTGCTGGAGCAGTTCGACTGGAACAATAACCTGGAAATCGGGCTTTTCGTGATTGGCTTCAAGGAGGTGCCTGATTGCCTCGGCTTTCGCTTCGACTTCGACGGGATCATCAACGACGACGGTTACTTCGTGAAATTCCACTTTCTCGGCCTCGTAGCTACCGGTTCGGGATTTGTAGATCACTTCACCAAACCGTTCTAACATTGTCTCCAACGGAATATACATCTCGTATTCGCGAGTGCCGGTATCCTCCTCTTCACCGGGCAGGCTGTCCGTCGAATCGAGTACTCCAATGACTTTGTAGTAAGTGTCGCCCAGTTTGACATCGCCTCCAATCGTCGGGCTGAGTGGAAACAATTCTCTCGAGACTGATTCGCTGATGACGCAGATGTTTTGCTTCGCCTCCATCTCGATCATGTTGAAAAAACGTCCTTTCAACAGCTTCCGGTTTCGCATTTCAGGGAATAGCGGAATCACCCCTGAAACAATCGTATCGACCCGCCTCGTTTTGTGGCTGACATAATCTCCAATCTCGCGGTTGGGCACTACCATCTTGATTCCGGGAATAGTTGAGATGATTTGACGTACGTCACGTGCCGTTATTCCGTAGTCGATTACGAATGATCGCTTCTCGCCACTGTCGCTGCTGCCGGGAGGTTTGACGCTTTTTAGAATGACATTTTGGCTTCCCAGTTTTCGAATCTGTTCCTGTGCTTCGAAGCTGGCACCTTCTCCAATAGCAAGCATTGCGATGACAGATGAAACACCGAAGACGATTCCGAGCGCGGTGAGCAAAGACCTGAGCCGGTGCAACCACAAGCTCTTCAGGCCCAGTAAAATGGTCCGCTTGAGATTAAGAGAGGGGATCAGGGAGTTTCGTTCTTCGGATGGAGAAGGAGAGCCCATTCTTTCTTCGCCGGATTCCAGTTCTCCGGGAAGATCTCGAAGGGAGACGTCGCTCTCGACTTTTCCATCACGAAGTCGTAGGACGCGGTTGCCCCGTTTCGCCATCTCTTCGTCATGAGTAACGAAGATGAGTGTTTTACCCTCGCGATTCAGTTGCGCAAAAATCTGCAGGATTTCTTCCCCGGATTTGCTGTCGAGATTTCCCGTCGCTTCATCAGCGAGAATTACAGGCGGATCATTGGCGAGTGCCCGTGCGATCGCAACGCGTTGCTGTTGTCCTCCTGAGAGTTCGTTAGGACGGTGATGGACGCGATCTCCCAATCCTACTTTGGCGGCCAGTTCGAGGGCACGTTTGCGGCTCTGCTGTTCGGGAACTCCCCGGTAGAAAAGAGGGACTTCAATGTTCTCAAGAACGGTGAGTTGAGGGATTAGATTGTAGGACTGGAAAATGAATCCCAGCCTTCTTCCGCGAACCCCGGATAAGGTTTCATCATCGAGGTGAGAGACGTTCTCCGTATCAAGCACGTAGTTTCCGTCGCTCGGTTGATCGAGGCAGCCGAGGAGGTTCAGCATCGTCGACTTACCGCATCCTGACGGCCCCATTATGCAGAGATAGTCGCCGCGATTTACTTTAATCGAAACACCATCGAGTGCTTTCACGACGGAGTCGCCCATTCGGTAGGAGCGTTTCACTCCATCGAGTTCAATGATGGGATCTTTCGAACTCATTTCTCAGAGTTTGCTTCAGCCGCCTCAGTCTTTTTCGTGGATGAGCCAGTCGTTTTTCCGTCCTCCTCTACAAACGGTTTGCTTAGAAAAACCGACTCACCCTCTTCTACTCCTGAAGTGATTTCGATGAACTCGTCATTGAATCCTCCTGTCTCGACCACTTGTCGAACCGGATCTCCTCCCCGTTTCACATAGGTGACGGTCTCGCCGGAATCGGCCATGACACTTTGAAGTGGAATCTTGATTACCTCCTTGAGCTCATCCGTGATGATTTCCAGCTTGACGCTCATTCCGGGCTTTAACCAGTCGTGGGTTCCGTCTACATGGACTTCAGTGGGGTAGACCTTTTGATTGGGGTTCTGATACCAGCGGTTCGAATCAGGAAGCAGAGCTACCTTTTTAACCTTGCCGGTGAGCGTTTTGTCAGGTTCTGCGTCGGCGACAATTCTAGCCTTTTGACCCACTTTAACTTTTTTGATTTGTGATTCCTGAACCGAAACTTTGATTCCCATTCTGCGCATGTCAGGAATCGTAATCATCGTCTGCTTAAAGCGAACTGAGGCGCCTTCTTCGATCTTGGCTTCATTCCCCCCATAGGAGGGGTTTCGCTCAGATGATCCATACACCACGAGCCCCGGCTCCGTCGCAACGATGTTGCAGCTTTCGAGTTGTTTCTCAAGATCGACGCGGCGCTTCTGAGCGAGCTTGAAAAGCTGCTCCATGTTTCTGAATTTCGCCTCGGCTTGGGAGAGTTTGGCGAGTGCTTCCGTTTTTTCCCGATCTAGGGCATGGAGAGCGTCTTCGTATTTCGTGAGAAGTTCTTCCGCGTTCTTTGGGAACTCGTAGCGACGGAAAAGTGAAAGCGAGGTCTGTGCGCTCAGTTCAGCCAATTGCGCTTTCTTTAGGGCGACCCGTTGCTTGTCGAGAGTGGCTTTTGCGATGAACTCACGCTGTGCCAGTCTTTCTGATCCGAGGACGTTTTCGAGTTCGACGGCTGCTTCGCTCGTGGCGACGAG
>JAOFXR010000084.1 GCA_028047635.1 Verrucomicrobiales bacterium | reverse complement strand
TGTTCTTTTTCGTCTTTCCTCTCGTGGTCACATTTAATCGACCGCTGAGAGAGCGATTACGCTGGATAGCCCCGAGTCTCTGGTTTGGGCTTGCGATGATACTTTCGAAAGTTCATTCCGAAGTGGCGCACTTTCTGGATCATCGCATCGAAATGGCGTATCACCCGCTTCACCACAACGTGTCCGAGTTTCGCGAGTTGACCTTCTACTACGTGGTGATGATATACGTTTTCGATATCGCTATCTTGCGGCCAAAGCAGGCCCGCAGAGCCGCTTCAAATTCCCCTGACCCGAGCGCAATAGAATAAAGCTTTTTCAGTTGCCGTTACAGGCGCCGATTCGCTAGACTTGTCTCACATGGTGATTAGTCTGAGAATCGCAAGAGGCTTGATAGTTGTCTTGAGCTGTGTGGTTTTGATTACGGGGTGCGGACGAAAAAGTGACGAGGAAATCGCAGCGGAAGTGGATGCTCAGATCGCTTTACGCGCGCAGCGGCAGGAGACTCTGGGTGCCGAGGGGAAAGCGGTTAGTAATATTACAGTGATGGTGGAGTCCATCGCGGTGCCCCAAGCCTTATACAGTGAATATATTTCCGCTTATCCTATTGGGAAAGAAGCGGATGCCTTGCGCCGGAAAGTTCAAATATGGTTAAAGTCGGGAACCGCGGCTACAGCGGATATTGCTGTAGTTTCCTGTCGGGGAGGTCAGCGAGCCAGTGCGCAGGCGGTGCACGAGAGTATCCTCCCGGCTCCATTCGCGACCGGGGGACTGTCCGGCGAAGACGGTGGCGAAGCGGCTGAAATAGCGAAGGAGCCTGCTACTTTGAAAAGTTTGCGTGTGGGAAGGGTCCTGCAGGTCGCACCTTTAATAGGAAGTAACGGAATGATTGCTTTGAGTCTCGATTTCGAGCTATCATCGCGACTGCCTGGAAGCAGCAGCAATAGAACCGGACAAGATAAGGACGCTGATAGTGAGATGCCTGAGTGGCAACGGGTAGAGGCCAAAACGAAGGTCAAAATGAATAATGGAAGTTACGTGTTTCTAGGGACTGGCGAGTTAGCTGAAGAAATGCAGTCGCCCGATTTCAAGGATCCCATCCTTCTCTTATTCGTGAGAGCGGACGCTTTTTGATGAGATGAAAATGAACGAATTTGGAGAGAGGGTGAAAGTGTTTTTGGTGATTCTTGTAGTGGTATCACCAGTGTTTCTGCCTGCCCGGGGCTCTGCTGATGAGACGGTGAAGGGAGCTATTGCTGAGGCTGAATCAGAGCCTGATCCCAACGCGCGTTACCGGGCTCAATGGACGGTACCATCCACTTTTCTTAGCTGGGCGGGAGGGAACAGTTTCGAGGCAGCAGCAGCGGCCGATCCGTTCGCTGATCCTGAAACTCAGAAGATTGCGTTGCGTTCAGCGAACCCTCCGAAGAAGATTTTGGAATACGCAGGAGTCGATTTTCCGGCAGGGGCTTCGGTGGAGTATTTTCCGCGGTCGAGTCTGCTCGTCGTCGTGAACACGCTTGAGCAACTGAATTTGATTGATGCTTACCTGTGGTCTGGATGCGATGGAGTCGAAAAACAAATTTACGTTTTTGTCGAGTGGATCGAAGTGAAGGCGGTAAATTATCACACCTGGATGTTTGAAAATCGCATCACTCAAGATGGAACCGCGCTGCGCAGGCAGGTTCAACAGTGGGTAAAGGCGGGAGAAGGCAAAATTCTAGAGACTTCCGCGCTCAATACCCGCTCAGGTCAGCGCTCGAAAACGGAGTCTCATCGATTTTTGATTTATCCCAGTGAAAATCACCCACCCCAAGTGCCTGAGAAAGTCACGATGAACGGCAAGGGCCTGCCGGCTCCTTTGGTTTTATCCAGCTCGTCTGCGGTAGAATGCCGAAACGTGGGAGTGACGACGGAGGTCGACGCGGTTCTGGGAGCGGACGAGCTTACGATTGATATTAGCCTTGCTCCCGAAATCGTGTCACGAAACGGGTATTCGAATTGGCCACCGGAAGCGGGTGGGTCCGGGGATATCACCACGATACCCACTTTCCACACGATGAAGGTTTCGACTCTGGTGACTTTGCATAGCGGGCAATATGCGATTTTAGGAACAACCAGAGCAGTGAATGCCGCTGGTGAAACGAATCGGGAGTCGATCATTTTAGCGTTTGTCAGGGGAGATGTGAGAAAGGGTGGGCATGGACATTCACGGTCATCCCCTCAACCGGTGAAAGTGGAGAATCCGTAGTATGAGGAGTTTTATGATCAGAGTCATTTTTGTTGCGGCACTTTGTTTCACGGGGGCTTTTTCTCGAGCGGAAGAAACAGGGGAATCAAAAGCGCTTTATACCAATGTATACACGGTACCTCCTTCGTTTCTGCATACCTCAAATAAGGCGGAGGACAATCAGCCGCATGATCCCTTTGCTGAGAAAACGGCTGAAAGACCTCAAACGGCAAAGCGGTTTTTTGAGAGACGGGGAGTGAAATTCGGTCTTGGTGCGTTTGTAACGAGCAGTGGTTCCACCAGTGGGATCACACTTCGAAATACCCTCGCTGAGATTGCCAAGGTAGAAGCGATTCTGAAAGCTGAAATGCAATCACTTGTGCCGAAGGGGCTTGGAATAGCAGTCGAGTATATCGAGGTCGATGAAGCCGTTTATCACGAGTGGATGTTTGAAAATCGCCTTAACACACCGGGAGGCGTATTTCGTCGTCAGGTTCAGGAGTGGGTGCGATCAGGCGATGCTCGAATTGCCGAGACAATGTGTGTAATGGCACGTTCAGGGCAGCGGGCCAAAACACAGTCGGTCAGTGAGTTGATTTATCCCACTGAGCCGGGAGTGCCGGGGATTTCAAACGTCGTGACTTTGGAGGGGCGGAAAAGTGAAGCTCCGGTGAGAGCGGCGGTGCCGTCAGCCATGGAAACTCGATACCTGGGTGCGACCATGGAGGTGGACCCCATCATCGGCAGTGACTCTATCACGGTTGATTTGTCCCTCTCGCCAGAGGTCGTTCAATCGATTGGTTTGATTGACTGGCCACCCGCGAGCAAGGACGGCTTCTTTACGATCTCATTGCCCCGGATTTACGTCGTCAAAGTGGCTACTCAAGTCACGCTTCTGAGTAAGGGGTATGCGCTCCTTGGGGTAGGACGAGCGCATCAATCTGAGGATCGTAAAAAGAAGCGCCCTATGGTTTTGATGTTTGCGAGAGCGGACGTGAGTCGCTTGGGCGGATTCAAGAAGATTAGCTCAACCGCCCACCAAAAATGACCTGCTCCGCTATCGCCATTTCTCATTCAATTTGTTCGACTCAATGAAAACGACTCTATTCCCACTTATTTTCTGCCTGTTAGGGCTGCTCTTTGTCATGCCGGGATTCTCCGAGGAGACGGAGCCCCCGGTTCCAGAGTTAAAGACGAAAGTTTATCTCGTGCCCGCGACTTTTATCTCCTCAATCGGCCACCTTCTTCGCGATGAGGTGGCGCCGGATCCATTCGCCGATTCTACTTCGGAGGTCTTGCCCCGCAAAACGAAAAGCGTTCAAGAGATGCTTGAACAGCATGGACCTTCGTTCGGGGAAGGGGCGAGTGCTTCTTTCGATCAAGCGGAGTCAAAACTGACTGTAACAAATTCTCCGGAACAGTTGCAGCTCGTCGAAGCGATTCTCGAGTCCTTTCGAAACAGCTCTGAGACTGTCGTTAATATCTATCTGGAGTACATCGAAGTGGAACATGTCGATTTCAGTGATTGGCTTTTTGAGAACGCGATAGAGTCAGATGGCACTGAACTGCGCAATGAAGTGCAAAAATGGATCAAGGATGGTCGGGCGGAGATTATTGAGTCTGCCCTTGTTGCTGCGCGATCGGGACAACGGGCGAAGGTAGAATCCATCGATGAATATATTTACCCGACGGAATACAACCCTGCGAGGATTCCGAACGAGGTAACACTCAAGGGTGGCGCCGAAGCTCCGATTGCGGCGACTTCTCCGACTGCTTTTGAAACCCGAAATTTGGGAACCACTTTTGAAGTGGATCCGGTTCTCGGATCGGATAATCACACGATTGATCTCAGTCTTGCTCCTGAGATAGTAAAGTTAGAGGGCATTGAGCAATGGCATAAGAAAACGACTGATCCCCGCTTTCTGACACACTTTCCCACTTTTTACACGATGAAGATTTCAACTCAAGTGACCTCGCAGAATGGTCGTTATGCTTTTCTAGGAACGACGAGACCGTTAGAGGCCACGAACCCGAAATGTAGGGACCCGCTTGTCCTGCAATTTGTGAGGGCAGATCTTGCTTCACTGGCTGATTGGTCTGAAGTGATGGAAGGCGAATAGCTCGAACTCAGTATCTTGAGCCGGCGGTGAGTGGCTGGCCCGTGTAACGCGATGCGGTGTCTTGGCGTTGCTAGACGGCACTCTATGGTGAATTATATAAGGGTGTATCGCTGAACGGGTTTGGAGTTCAGCGGCATCTTGCAGGCGGTAAATTGCCAGTCACAATCCCATGATTTCAAAATTTAGCCTTCGGGGTGCTTTGCTTGTTATTTCGGCGTTCGGGCTTTCTTCCTCGATGAACGCAACGGAGGAACATACTCCAGTGAGCTTCGTCAGAGACGTCGTTCCGATTCTCACCAAGGCAGGCTGCAATTCAGGGGCTTGCCATGCCAAGGCAGGGACGGGACAGAGAGGATTCCGTCTCTCACTGCTGGGTTTCGAGCCTCAGGAAGATTACGAGCATATTGTCAAAGAAGGTAAAGGTCGCCGGGTGTTTACCCCTGCACCCGAGCAGAGTCTTCTCGTTCTCAAGGCGGCGAACATCGTGCCGCATGGGGGAGGGAGCACGCTGGATCCCCAATCGGGAAATTACCAAACGCTCGTGCGATGGATCAGCGAGGGGATGTCCTATGGTGAAGACAGCGCGAAGCTGACTTCGGTGGAGGTGGAGCCCGGACGAGCCACCATGGAGGTCAATGCCTCTCAACAACTCAAAGTGACAGCTCGTTATTCGGATGGGAGCGAGCAGGACGTCACGGATATGGCGCTTTACGAGCCTAACGACAAAGCGATGGCTGAGACCGATGGCAAAGGGGGCGTGAAGACCCTCGATATTCCGGGGAATGTGGCGGTGATGGTGCGTTACGCGGGTTTGGTATCCGTTTCGAATATTTCTATTCCGCTGGGGGCGCCGGTTGACGAGATGCCTCCAGCGAAGAATTTCATTGATGAGCTTGTTTTCTCAAATCTCAAGGAGATAGGAGTTCCGCCTTCACCGGTTTGCGATGACGCGACGTTTCTTCGTCGGGTTTCATTGGATATCGCCGGACGTCTCCCGACGGAAGAGGAATCGCTCGCCTTTATGGAGAGCGAGGCAGCGGGAAAACGCGACGCTGTTATTGATGCGCTTCTCGACAGTCCGGACTATGCTGATTATTTCGCAAACAAATGGACCGCATTACTGAAAAATAAGCGGGAAAGTAAAGCGGACATCACCGCGAATTTTGCGTTCCATTCCTGGGTGCGTGACGGGCTTCTTGCTAACAAGTCTTACGATGAAATGGTGCGTCAGATTCTCGGCGCCACCGGCACCATTGTCGCGAATCCTGCGGTGGCCTGGTACAAGCGGGTTAAGCTGCCGAATGAACAAACTGAAGATGTAGCGCAGCTTTTTCTAGGCGTTCGAATGCAGTGCGCTCAATGTCATCATCATCCCTTCGAGCGCTGGAGCCAGAATGACTACATTGCCTTCACGGCTTTTTTCAGTCAGGTCGGACGCAAGCCAACTGCGATCGCGGGAGAGGATTTAATTTTTCACAAGCGGGGGACCGCTCAGATGAAAAACAAAAAGACCAAGGAGAACGTGATGCCTGCCGCGTTGGGGCAGACACCCGTTGATATTGCACCGGATGACGATCCGCGCCTGCATCTTGCCAATTGGATGAGCGAGGAATCGAATCCGTTTTTCGCGACCGCGCTGGTGAATCGCTATTGGAAGCACTTCTTTCGCCGTGGACTCGTTGAGCCTGAGGATGACATTCGTGACACCAATCCCGCTACCAATCCGGAGCTGCTCGCGGCCTTGGCGAATCATTTTGTCGAAAGCGGATTTGATCTAAAGGAAGCGGTTCGCGTCATCACACAGAGTCAAACCTATCAGCTCAGCGCGATGCCGAACGAACACAACGCGGTGGACCGACAGAATTTCTCCCACTTCTATCCTAAGCGAATGCAGGCCGAGGTTTTGTTGGATGCCATTGATGAACTGACGGGCGGCAGCACCAAATTTGCGGATCTTCCCGCAGGTACGCGAGCGGTGGCGCTTCCTGATAACAGTTACAATATCGCATCGCCCTTTCTCAAGATCTTTGGACGACCCGAAGCGGCAAGTGTTTGCGAATGTGAGCGCGCTCAGGCACCCAGCCTCGGGCAGAGTTTGCATCTTATGAATTCGTCAGATGTGAAAGCCAAACTGGCATCGAGTAAGGGGACCGCTGATACGCTTTCTCAACCGGATGCAAAAGACACTGACGGCATTCACAAAATCTATCTCGCGGCGTTTTCAAGAAAGCCTACGGGCGAAGAACTTAGCATCGCGGAAGCTTACCTCGCCAAGCCGCGCACTGATGCTGCGGGCAAAGCGCTTGATCCGCAGAAATCGAAACGCCAGGGCTA
>JAOFXR010000083.1 GCA_028047635.1 Verrucomicrobiales bacterium | reverse complement strand
AAATGCCTGTCTCAGTTGAGGATCTTTGAGGTGATGGCTCACCAATTGCCAAACGGTCCGATAACAACCGAGTTTGGTGAGATTGGGCACTTGGCCCATCATCGTCCCGAAGGAGTCAAAAGGCTGGTCAGACAGCTGGGTGAACCCGACGTCGAAAATCTTGCGCGATTGCTCCAGCAATCCCTTGTAACCGTCTACGTCCTCCGGACAAAAGCGGGCGATCTCCTTAAGGGTGCTCTCGACCGTTCCGCCGTAGTCGAAGGTTTCGCCGGAAGGGAATTGGAAACGATACCAGGGAGTGAGCGGGACAAACTCCACATAATCGCTGCGCTTCTTCCCGAAGAGTTCAAAAAGCTCGTCGAAGAGAAAGGGGGCGGTGATGACGGTGGGCCCCGCATCGTGCTGAAACCCATCGCGCTCAAAAACCTGGGCGCGACCACCTAGCCGCTTGCAGCGGTCGACAATCGTTACTTCATAGCCGCGGGCACGCAGGCGTAAGGCCGCTGCCATGCCCCCAAAGCCGCCGCCGATTACAATGGCCTTAGACATCGAAGACATCGAAGACATCGAAGAGATCGTTGAGCCGGTCGCCGATCCGGGAGGACAAATCAGAGAGCGCCCGGCCGGAGCCTAGCGGAAGCTCTCGAGCCATGGATGCAGATGTTTCGAGGTATTGCCTCGCAAGGAGGCGGGCGGAGGCACGGGCTTCCTCCGGAGGCAGAGAGCTCTCGAGGGCTAGCACTGTATTTCCATGTGAATTGACAGCGCGATCCTCGTCGAGGTCGACAATGTCATCATAGATCTGATAACCCAGACCAAAGGCCTCGGCGGCTTCTAAAGCATAACCGAGGGATTCATGTCTCCCGCCCAGGTATAGGGGCAGTTCGAGAGACAGGGCGAAAAGGGGTCCCGACTTTCGACGGGCAATGGAGAGAGCACCTTCAAGACTGGCGGCTGTTCCGCTGAGGTCATCGGTTTGCCCTCGGATGGTGACAGAAATAGCGCGATAAAGATTCTCGATCAGTCCCGGTATCGCACGGGGTTGAGAGATTTCGCCGAGAGCGCGAAACGCGGCGGCGATCATGAGATCGGTCAGACCGATCGCGCAGTCAGGACCGTGCTCGGACCAAACGGTTGCGGCTCCGCGCCGCGTCGTTGCTTTATCCTGTAAATCGTCTTGGACTAAAGAAGCGTTGTGGAGCAACTCCACTGAGGCCGCTAAAGCAATCGAGTCGGTTTGATTAAGATTCAGCGCGGTTGAGCAGCTGAGAGAAATGTGCGCCCGGGTTCGTTGACCGCCGGCACGCAAATGACCGTCAAGAGCGGTCTGGTATATGTCATCCCGCTGGGCTGGTTCAGCGCAGAGCGAGCGTATTTTTTCTTCCACTAATGGCATACGCAGGTCCATCGTCAGGCCAGGAGCGGGCTTCGGATCTGCGTGCAATTTCATGGAAAAAGGCCCGAACCGGAAAGACCGGCTCGGGCACTTGAGAGATTTCACAATTTAATTATCAAATGTCTTCGTTAGATCAGGCAGTATCACCTTCGGCCTCAGATTTTCTGACAGCGATCATGTAGATGACGATTCCGAAGACTGCTTTCGCAACTACGTCGGCGATCGAATATCCGATCTCGACTGCTGCAGTGGCACTGCCGCCGGAGAGGCCGATCATCGGAAAGATGAATACGATTGGATAAAAGGACCAGGAGAGAATCACAAGCCAGCGTGCGCTGTTGACGAGACCGCGGGCTGATTCGGGCTGATTAGCAACCGAAGCTTTGAGACCGGAGAACAGTTCAAAAACAATCCAGAGAAATGGGATCATTGAAAGCGACCACCAGAGCCAGCGTGTGCCCGACGCATCCGAGATTTCACCGGGGTAGCCGAGGATGACCATAATGGCGGCCAAGCCTCCAAGCCGAACAGCCTTGGAAACAGTTGCAGCCTTCGAAAGCCCCATAACAAGGATAAGCTCGATGAGCAGCAGTGGGACCGTGAGCAACCAATCGACGTAACGATAGGCATTGTTAAAGAGGCCGTAGCCGCTTTCTACGAGTGCTCCATCGGCAACCGTGTAGGCGCCTGTCCAACTCTCGTAAATGCGGAAGTAGTGGTAAAGCGCGATGAAGGTTACAAGTCCGCTGATGGTAATGGCGGGGCGATATTTCTTCGAAACTTGCGATCTGTTTAACCAGAGAAACGCGGTTGCCGCGCCCATGGCCGCAATCGCGAATGAAAAGAAGTTTCCGACCAGTTCAAACTGGCCGACGGTGAGTTCTGACATGATATGGGGTGTTTTAGTTAGTTAGGGTGGTGTAGAGAGATTCTACTATTTTGCGCTTTGCGTGATGTTCCGCTTGGACAATTGGATCCAGTTCGGAAACGGAGATTCATTAAAATTTCAAGAAAGGGGGGGGATATTTTGTCGAGAGTGGAAAGGAATTCCCGTAAACCCAGTGGGGTTACGCATGGAACGAGATTACTGATAGGAATTTGCTTTTACAAGGATTTTACTGATAGGAATTTGCTTTTACAAGGATTTTTATCGGCGCGTCGGTTCGGCGGGGTTTGAGGGGGTTCAATTACCGGTCGTTGAGCGGGGAACAAAAATGCCTTCTCATCATCTACTAGGCATTTAAGTGCTGGGTGAATCGTTTTTGCTGAAATAAACCGACAATGAAAACAAGGATAAGATTTTTCCAAAGTATATCGATGGGATTGCTAAGGTGACCGCTTTTCCCTACTACCTAGCCTTTGAAGCGAAGGGGGAGCCAAACGCAATGCTGGACTGACGAACGCACCCTGTTGTTTCGTTACGGCATTTCGAATCAACAGGGTCAGTTCGTTTTTTCAGGGATCCATGCAAATCGCCCAAACTGCCGCCGTGGGGGAACCAACGGGAGCTCTTTCGGTTCGGTGTTGGTTTCGATCATGATTTTTGGGCCACCCCGTTTTTGATCTGGATAAGCCCGCGTGACGAAGCCGTTGGGTGACCAGGTTGGGTCGTCGCCGCGTCCGGAGATTCGTCGGGATTTGCCATCAGCGCTGGTGACCCAGACTTGAAATGTGGCGGAGATTTTTTGATCCCGTTCCCGATTCTCAACGCCGGTAAATTTGCTCATGTGAATCATTTCGACGCCTTGCCAATGGGCGATCCATTTTCCATCCGGCGACCAGGCAGGGACTTTTTGTTCGATCGGAAGTTTGAGATTTTCGTGAATGTCCGTATCAGGAATTGATGCGAGACGGGCGTCGCTCCCGTCGAAGTTACTTACCCAAATCCGCATGTGCCCGCTGCGATTTGAGACAAAGGCGATCCGGTTTCCGCGAGGCGAGACGACGGGCATGGAATTGCTAAACTTGAGCTGCTCGGGATCGGTGAAGAGGCGGCGCGACTCGCCGGTCTCCGTGTTCATGAGGTGAATCTGGCTATTCATGGTCGGATCGCCGCCCCCTTCGGTGATCATCCAGACGATATGTTTGGAATCAGGAACCCATGACGGAATGAGATTTCGACCGGGCTTGGTGAGGGATTTTGCATTGCGTCCATCGAGATCGGAAATCCGCAATGCGAGGCCATGATCAATCTGCTCGACATAAACGAGTTTTTTTCCGTCCGGCGAAACGGCGGGCATGCGACAACCGCGCTCGGATTGTGTGAGTTGTTCGCGATCGGAGCCATCCTCTTTCATTCGGAAAAGTTGAAGCACTCCTTTTTCATCGGAATGGCTGACGATGAGTTCCCGAAGCGGCACTTCCTGCGCGGAAGATGGATGGGCTGTTAGAATCAGGAGGGAACTGAACAAAATTCGCAAGGCGCGCATCATCAAGGATAGAAATCTAACGGGGCCTTCTCAAGTTCAAAAAGAGGGGCAGATGCTGGGTGAATCGTTCTTGCTGAAACAATTTGCGGATGGTGATATCCACGTCCCACGAACTGACAGGAAATTGCTTTTTCAAGGAGTTCTTATGAGTGCGTCGGTCCTGCCGGGTTTGAGGGGGTGCAATTTACGAATGACTTGCTCTCGCGGGCGCACTAGTCCAGTATTCGGCTAATTGAACGCAAAATTGGTTAATGTTATCACGAATGAAACGACGGAATTGCTTCCCGTTTCCATGCTGGGCAGGAGTCCACAGTGCAATCTTGTGATCGGGGATCCGGGAGTTTCGCGGTGTCATGCTATGATTCGAAAGCAGGAGGACGGCTTTTGGTTTTTTGATTTGGGAAGTTTCAACGGCAGTTATCTGAATGGCTCCCGCGTAACGGCTTCGCGAAAACTTGTAACGGGTGATGTGCTCGCTTTCGCTGGTTTCCAAGTCCGATTTGAGCAGGAGAGAAGCGATTCTGATCTCGGTGATGAAGGTGATTTCGGGGTTTCGACGGTTGCCCTGATTCGTTCAACACCAGTGATCATGCTGGTGAGTGACGTCAAAGGGTTCACCAGTTTATCAGAAAAAATTCCGCTCGATGATTTAGCGCAAATTATCGGCGGTTGGTATGCCAGTTGCGAAACGATCATGGCGAAGCATGGGGCGACGGTGGATAAATTCATCGGTGACTGTGTGCTCTCCTATTGGACGAAGGTGGGGCCGGATCAGCGAATGGCGGCACTTCGAGCTGCCCGAGACATGATGGATGCGTGCGCTTCTAATTTTGAGAGCCGCCGTGATTTATTTAAAGAAGTGGATGCCGATTTTGCATCAGGATTAGCGCTTCATTTGGGAGAAGTGGCATACGGCGGAATGAGTCAGGGAGAGTTTACCTTGTTGGGTGATCCCGTGAATTTAACGTTCCGTATGGAATCGCTGACCCGAGATGTTGGGCATTCAGTGGTTACTTCAGGCGATTTCCTGCGTGATTGGCCGGAAGGACGCCATTTTTGTAAGAACTTAGGCACGCATTTGATTAAAGGGCGCTCTCAGGGAACTGAGATTTGGGCAGTGGAAACGTTCCCGTTAGATTGAATCTTTCGGCGCATTTGTATTATTTCCGGAACTTCCATTTAGCTGGATTCAAGGATTCTACGGCACGAAAAGATGATATTGGTGACTCTGAATCAAGATGACCGGCAAGACGCCAGAGGTGATTCAGAGTTTCGACAAAGTAGCCGCGCACTATGGGGTGCCGACGCTTGATATCACCGAGGAAATTTACGAGCGCATCAAGCGGGGAGAGTTCTCCTGGAAAGAGGACTTCAACGGGGTGCACCCCTCTGAGTTCGGACAGCAACTCTATTCTGACAGCATCGAGCGGTTGCTCGAGGAAGCGAGGTCGGACGCGCCGCGTCCGGTAATGGCTCATGCCCTGCCAGAGAAACTGGATCCCGCCTCCTGGTCCGAAGGCAAACTGTTTGCCCCGCGAATCGCAAAAAAACTGAACGGGGTTGCTGTGGAGACTGACTACGATGCCGCAAAAGAAGGCGGCAAGGTGCGCCCAGGTTAGAACGAGCGTCCACAGTTGATCGGACATAATCCGGGCGACAGCTTTGAAATCAAATTCAAAGGTTCCGCAGTCGCGATCCAGGTGATCGCCGGACCAAAAGCCGGTATCATCGAACACAGCGTCGATGGCTCCGACTGGGTGGAGCAGGATCTATTTGTGACAAAGAACAGCTTCAAATCACACCTGAACCGGATCTATATATTGCGCGACGGACTCGACCCGGAAAAGGTACACACCTTGAGCGTTCGGATCAGTGAGAAACGACACGAGCTGAGCAAAGGCAACAACTGCCGCATCGTCTATTTCGGACTGAACGGCGACCCGCGCACGCCGAAGGGTGTTGGCGTGGACGGTGTTTATTTCGATGGCTCGAAGGGATACGGGCCTGAGAAGTAGAGGTGAGGCATTCAGGAAACTCCGATCAGATTCTAAATGGGGGCAGTCAGCAGATTCTGAGAATCTGAAGAAATCTGAAGGGGCAGGTTAATAAAATCCAGCCTTCTTGAACCCCCTCAAACCCCGCCGAACCGACGCCCCGATAAAAACCCTTGAAAAAGCGAATTCCTATCAGTCATGTGCCAGCTCTCCGTCAAGAACAACGCGATCCCTCGATCGTGAGAGATTTCGATGGCGTTGAAGGGGTAGGCTGGAAAAGGGAATTCCTTTCAGTCGGCAGACCTCTACTCTGCCGACCCCGCCACTTTCAAATAGGCAGCGAGCTCTGGAACGACCGTCTTGAGTTCTTCGAGGATCAAACCGGCGATCGCTTCCGCTCCCTTTTTATTGAAGTGGGTCTTGTCGCCTTCTTTAAAATTGTAAGTCATGCTCTCCTCGCGGCCGATCTGGTTGTGGTGCGCAATGCTGATTCGGTGCAGGTCGATGAAGGGCAGATTCAATTCCTCTGCCACCGCTTCGGCGGCCTGGGCGTAATCGGTCAGGGTGGCCTGGTAGCTGTACTTCTCGTTCTTGACCAGGTTGGACACGATCTTCCCGTTGGCGTCGAAGCTGCGACGGGTGACCGAACTCACGATGACCGGCTGGCCTCCAGCCTTCTGGATGCGTTCCACGTAGGACCTCAAGTGCTCGCTGTAGACAGTAGTGTCATACCGCTTCTGATCATTGTGGCCGAACTGGATCAGAACGTAGTCGGGTTGGTGTTGGACGAGTTCATCCAGTTTCTTTGACAAGGCTTGAAGGGTAGCGCCATTTTTCGCGTAGTTGAGAATCGTGGCGCGACTGTCAAACCGCTCCGCAAAGGCCGGGCCCCAACCGGATTGTTCCGCGACGGTGGAGTCGCCGATGAGACCGACGGTGACAGTTTTCTCCTGAGCCTGACTGACAGACAGG
>JAOFXR010000082.1 GCA_028047635.1 Verrucomicrobiales bacterium | reverse complement strand
TAAATGCTTTGCCGCGACGACGGCTCTTGCTCCGTCCGAGTATACTTCGTCCGCTACATCGGCTGATTCTGTCGTCATCCCGCGGAAATCCTTCGTCGTCTTCCCGGGATTGGCCGCGATACGCCGGTCCCGTTCCGCAGTGCTTTCCGGCAGGACGTAGGATTCGCCTTTTACCATGATCCAATCGTCCCAGTGTTTAGGATCGACCCCAGCGCCGCCTGAGCCGTGGTAGATTTTCCCCGTGCCATCAGTGCGGTATCCTGACGCCCGGAAGTGCTGATTCATCGTCACCACATTCGGATGACGCTTTCTCCATCCCGTCACGTGATAATTTTGCTCCTTCGTTTTCGTAGGATAGAGCCCACTCATGAGGGACAAACGCGAGGCCCCGCAGACAGCCTGCTGGCAATATGCGCGATCGAAACGAATTCCGCTGGCAGCGAAACGGTCAAGGTTAGGCGTTTGGACAGCGGCGCCATAGGGAGCTAACTCAGGACGGAGATCGTCCACCGCGATAAAAAGAATGTTCGGCTTCTGATCCGCTGCTCCGGAAAATGAGACCGTCAAAAGAAAGAGAGTGAGGAAGAAAAATCGTTTCATTTAAAAATAGCATCAAGGCCCATGGCGCTCTTTCGGGCGATTTTGGGAACCACCTTAGGGCGAGTCCGCTTCAAGGCAAAATACACAATTGAAAGTAACCTAGGTCCGATGATTTTATCGATAAAGCGATAACTCGGCTGCTTTCTCAGCAGGTGATTTTTGAAAAAACCGAGATACCGCCGATTCAATTTAAAGGGCTTAAAATCAAGCTTCACCGTGTATCGATAACGTGAACCCTTCGGGTAGCGCTTTTTGTATTTCGACTTCGCCTGCTCGAGTCGCTCTCTCATTTCATCATCGAAAGGACGGAAAAAATACTCGCGCGCCAACGCAACGATTCCGAGGGTGTATTCCATGTATTCGACATCCTCTTCAGGTAGATGGCAAACAAGAGCGAGCGTCCTCATTCGCTTGATCTTCGCCATCGCAGCATGCGCCGATCGGATACTCGCTTCGCCTTCTTCCACCACGCGGGAGACTACTTTTTTCAGCGAGTGTGCGACAAAAATATGGTGCCAGTAGACGCCAATGAGTGGCGGGATTCTTACTCGTCGGAAATAAAATCTCTGCTTCGCAAAGTCCGGTAAGTAGAGAAGGTCCGTGATCACCTCTTCCGAGAGACGGAGAAACTCAATCAAAGCCGGCTGGTTCTCGACATTTGGAAGATGGGCCAGGGCCTCCTCCACCATCTCACCGTGCTTAAACAAACGCAGCGTCACGAAAGTATTGATCTCCGTCCAAATCGCCGACTCGTCGATAAAAGCAAGGCGCCTGAAAGGTGTCCATCCACCAGTCTGACACCAGACTGAGATTCCAATGACATTGGGAGCTTCGCGTAACTCAATCGCGAGTTGTTCGTAGTCGCGGCCAATAAAGCTCGGATACTCCCTGCAGCCCTCATACTCGCGACGAGTCTGCAGCTCAACGATCGTCGGAATGTCGGTTACGAAGAAGTTGCGGTTGAGCGAGAGGTAACGAAAGAAATCCGACTCGCCATATTTCATCGACAGCACCAACGCAGGGCTTTCAATTCCTGCGACTGTTTTCTCGAGGGTTGCTTCATGCCAAATCAAATCGCCCACGGAATGCGCTCCCACCGTCCAAGTCCGAAAAATACAACGCCGCCCATATTTTTCGAAAACCGGCAAAACCGCTTTCAAAGTTCGATTCACCATCGCGGGACTCTTTAAGACAAGCTTGCTCCGGAACTGCTCTTTAACGTCAACCCCGTCGCTCTCTCCGATCCGAAACACGACACCGGCCACTTCGAGATAGTCCTTAAAAAAACCGTCGAGCAACGACTCCATGAATTGTCTCTGATCCTTTTCACGATTCCCCAGACGACGCTCCAAAGCGGGAGTAAAAGTGAGGATGTCCATCGTCAGATAAAGGTGAGGCCCCTCTTCCCGCACCACCTGAAACAGCTCTTTAAAATACGTCCGGTAGAGCTGGATCCGCTTTCTCACTTTCGCCTCGTAAAATTCGTGATCCGCAAGATGCGGGACATCATCGAGGGTGACACCATTGTATCCAATCTCGGCAACACTGCGGCAAAAGGTTCGCATATCGCGCTTCACTTCGGCAAAGGCCGCTTCTAATTCCCGATCCGACATCGTCTCGAACCGAATCCACGGAAGCTTCGACCAATTAATTCGAAAACGATCGTAACCCGGAAAAAACGGACCGATCGCATCGATCAAATACAAAGGGGAATGAAGAGATGGTAGTTCCACGAGAGAGGCTGTTTTAGCGTATCTCTCCTCTTATCGCAAGAGTCACTTCCCCTGAATCCTGCCGGACAGACGCAACATTTTCGACACAGAAACAACCTCAGACAGAACGCTACCACGCCACAGAAAAACTCGCCGAATCCGAAATGATCCGCCATAGTCCCGCGTATGCATCCGAAGACATCATTTATGCACTCGTTAAAAAATCCGCTTATTATTACCGCCTCCATCGCACTGGCGACAGGAGTTGCCCTCTTCACGCTGACCTCCTGCGGCAAACCAACCGCGGAAACCGCGTCCAGCGAACCGACTAAAATCGTGTTTATCGCCGGCCTTCCCAGCCACCCGTCCGGCCAACATGAATTTTTTGCCGGTGCGACAATTCTATCCCGCTGTCTCAATGAACAAAGCAGGCTTCCCGTTCAGGTAGAAGTCATCCGCAATGGATGGCCGGAAGACGAAACGATCTTCGACGGAGCCAAAGCCGTCATCATTTACTCGGACGGAAATGCCAAGCATCCGGTCAATGGACACGAAGAGAAAATGGACGCTCTCGTCAAAAGCGGTGTAGGCCTCATGCACATGCACTACGGCGTTGAAGTTCCAGCCGGACCTCGAGGGGAATATTTCAAAAGCTGGATCGGCGGCCACTATGAAAGTGGCTTTTCTGCCAATCCTCACTGGACTGCTGCCGTCGAGCTAAATAAGGAGCACCCCATCAGCTGTGGCGTTCCCGGATTCAACGCCAACGACGAGTGGTACTACAATATTCGCTTCGCCGATCCTAAGACGGCTTCTGATATCCTCACCGGCACTCCCACCCGCGAGCGCATCAATCGCTACATCCACTGGAACCCTCACGCCGAAAAACTTCTCGGCAAAAAGCAGACCATGATGTGGGCGGTCGAACGTCCTGACGGAGGACGTGGCGTTGGTTTCACAGGCGGCCACTGGCACCGCAACTGGGCAATCGATGACTTCCGCAGAGTGGTTCTCAACGCGATTGCCTGGACCGCCGGAATGGACGTCCCGGAAAATGGCGTTGCGAGCGAAGCCGTCACCGAAACGCAGCTCAATGAAAATCTGGATGAGAAGAAGGAAATGATTCACGTCAATCTCCCTTCAGACGCGGACCTCACTCAACCTGCTGCGGCACCAAAAGACTATGGCTGGCCGGGAATGCCTAAGAAGAAAAAGAATAAGAAGTAGAGTCGAATAGAAGTCGAAAAATAGAGAATGAAAGCTCCTCGCCCGAAGATTGGGATCCTCGACTCCGGAGTCGGAGGGCTTTCTGTGCTCAAAGAAATCCAGCACCTCCTCCCGCAGGCCGAACTTCACTACGTCGGGGATTCTGCGTGGTGCCCCTATGGAAACAAAGCCCCTGATCTAATTCTCGAACGTGTCATCACCATCACCGACTACCTTCTCGACAGAGGCGTCGAGATCATCGTGATCGCGTGCAATTCAGCGACAATCCACGCCGTCGGAGCACTGAGAGCGACTTACCCCATTCCCATCGTCGGAATGGAACCCGCGGTTAAGCCAGCGGCAGCACTGACGAAAACGGGCGTGATCGGAGTGCTTGCTACCGAGGCCTCCCTCGCCGGAGAAAAATTTCACCGTCTCGTAAATCAACATGCCAACGGAGTCAGGGTGATCACACAACCCTGCCCGCGCTTTGTTGAGCTCGTTGAAGAGGGGATTCTCTGCGGCCCCGAAGCAGACGCCGCCGTCAAAGCCGCGCTCACCCCGCTCGCCGAAGCAGATGCCGATGTCTTCGTGTTAGGCTGCACCCACTATCCATTTCTCCGCGCCGCAGTGGAAAAACAAGTTCCGCAGGGAAGTCAAGTCGTCGACACCGGCCCCGCCGTCGCAAAGCGAGTCGCAAGCCTTCTCTCTGATGACACCGATTTTTCCAATACTCCGCCCGAAATCCACATCGAAACGACAGGAGATCTTCAGCAATTGAATTTACTCTTATCGAAACTTCTGCCCGGCCTCGACGCCACAACCTCCGTAGCAAAACTCCCATGAAGCCCCGTCTCTACTTCTTTACTCCTTTGCTCCTCCTTTTATGCGAGGCGCAAGCCGCTCCCAATTTCCTCATCATCGTTGCCGACGATTGCACCTACAACGACCTCCCCATCTACGGCGGAGCGAATGCAAAAACACCTAACATTGATCAACTCGCATCAGAAGGATTAATTTTTAATCAAGCTTACCTCGCCTCCGCGATGTGCCAGCCCTGCCGGGCCGAGCTCTACACAGGACTCTATCCGATGAGCAACGGATGCGCGTGGAACCATTCTGCAAGTCGCCCCGAAACGCAGAGCCTCCCTCATTTTTTAAAACCGGCAGGATATCGCGTTGGCATCGCAGGAAAAGTTCACGTCAAACCGAAAAAAGCTTTCCCATTTAATGATGTGTCAGGGTTTGAACACGGTTGCGTTCGCGACCCGACCACCCCGCACGACCTGGCAGGGATTCGTGACTACATGAATTCCGATGAACCTTTTTGTCTCGTCATCTGCCTCGTCGAGCCACACATCCCCTGGGTGATGGGAGACGCCTCACAATATCCCGTCGAGCGAATCAAGCTACCACCCAATCTTGCTGACACTCCCGAGACGAGAAAACATTTCGCCGACTACCTTGCTGAAATCACCTATATGGATGGTCAGGTTGGCGAGATTGTGAAGACACTCAACGAATCCGGAAAGCGTGACGAAACCGTCGTGCTCTTTACCTCGGAACAAGGATCCCAATTTCCGGGATGCAAATGGACGAATTGGAACACCGGGCTTCACACCGCGCTGATCGCTTCGCGGCCGGGCCACATTCCCGAGTCAGCGAGAACCGATGCCCTGGTTCAATATGCCGACATTGTTCCCACCCTTCTTGATATGGCAGGGGCAGAAACGGAGAAAACCTTCGACGGCACCAGCTTCGCAAAAGTTCTTACCGAAGCAAAAACCACTCATCGTGACTTTGCCTACGGAATCCACAACAACCTTCCTGAAGGCCCGGCTTATCCGATCCGTTCAATCACCGATGGAAAGTTCCGATACATCAGAAACCTGAGCCACGAAGAACTCTATATTGAGAAGCACCTCATGGGCGGAGGGAAACTCAACAACCCTTACTGGGCGACGTGGGTCGGCGATGATCCCATGAAATCGCCGAATTCATACGACATGATCAAGCGCTACATGCTCCGACCTGAGGAGCAACTTTACCACACCGTCGAAGACGGCTACGAGCTCGATAATATTGAATCAGACACGGGCTACGGAGAAATCAAAGCACGCCTGAGCGAAGCGCTTGACAAGTGGATGACCGCCGAATCTGATCCGGGAGCACCTGTTGATACCATCGAAGCACTGGAGGGCTCCCGCGCTGGGAAACACCTCTATGGGAGTGAGTAAAATCATCGAGACTCGATAAGCTCACGTGCGAATGCGCCCGTGCTCGCGCGCTACTACTTGCTCTTCATCCAGGCAATTCCCGCCGGGATCCCTTTATCGATCATAGATTGATAGTGACCACCATTTGCGCCGGTGGTGACCTTGGAGTCACCACCGGCATCCTTAACCGCTAGACCATAGGCACGGACATCTTCCAGGGATATGCGTTCATCGTCCTGCGCCGCAAAGACGAACACAGGCACTTTCGTTTTCGCCGCGTGAGTGGCAGGGGAAGATCTCTTCGCAAACGAACGAATGCCCGGAAATGCCCAAGTAACCATCGGTGTCTCAATTAATTCTTTGATAGAATCGGAGACATCACAAATCGGAGCATAAGCCACCGATCCCGCAAGCAACGGTTGGTGAGCAGCCATCAGCAACGAAACATTCGCTGCTGAGCTATGCCCTGCAGTAAAGATCCTTTCCAAATTCACCATTTTTAATCGCTGCTGCACGAAATTCAGCGCCACCTGCCCGTTCGCTACGCCTGCTGCCGCTTTACGGAAAGCCGAATAAGATGAATTACCTATCTCACCCTGTCCTCATTCGACCCCCACTCGCATCAGCCGAACTATAAAAGCTCCGCCATAAAGATCGCTTCCGTTTTCGAGGGCGATTAACAGCTTGATACAAAGGCTTCCGGCGGCAAAGCTCTCCGGATGACTCCTGAAACGACCGTATCGATTCACCCATATTTCAAACCACACGAAGGCAAGCTCGAAGAGTTCATTGCCGGAATGGATGCATTTGTGAAACGAACATCGAGCGAAGAAGGAGTTCTCTTCTACGACTTCACCGTCTCCGGCGAGATTGTTTTCTGTCGCGAGGCCTATATCGGCGGCGAAGGTGCTCTCGCCCACCTCGGGAACGTCGACGACCTACTCAAGGCAGCTCTTGAGATTTCAGACCTCCTTCGCCTCGAAGTTCACGGAGCCGCAGCCGAGCTCGACAAAATGCGCGAGCCGCTCAAAGACCTTCCAGTTGACTGGTTCGTGCTC
>JAOFXR010000081.1 GCA_028047635.1 Verrucomicrobiales bacterium | reverse complement strand
ACGTTTGGAGAGCTCTTTGCCGCCAAATGGGGTGAGTGGCTACGCATCTTTACAGACACCAACCCGGAAAAAGGAACCGCTCAAAAGGCTGGCTGGAATTACTTCCACTGGGTTCGCGAGCAAATGGTCGAGAATACTCCGCTCGATGAATTTGCCACCGCACTGCTTACCGGAAACGGATCCAACTTCACCAATCCCCCGTCGAATTATTACACGATGATTCCACAGGGAAAAGTGGACCCCATCCGACTCAGCGAAGACACTGCACAGATCTTTCTTGGCATCCGAACCCAATGCGCGCAATGCCATAATCACCCCTTCGACCGCTGGACGATCGATGACTACTACGCATTCCAATCTTTCTTCACGGGAGTGAAACGGAAGCACGGTTCCGAAGCACGTGAGTACTTTACATTCGTCGATGTCGACGCCGAACCGGCCAAACATCTCGTCGACGAGAAACCGATGCCACATCGCTTTCTCGGTGGCGATCTTGCCGACGTCAAAAACAAAGATCCCCGCAAAGTCCTCGCTGCCTGGATGACGGCCCCAGAAAATGATCTTTTCCGCGAAAATCTCGCCAACAGAATCTGGGCTCACTTTTTCGGTCGAGGGATCATTGAGGAGATCGATGATATCCGCATTTCCAACCCACCAAGCAATGCACCGCTCCTGAAAGAAATTGGCCGGAAGCTGGGGGAAGAGTACGGCTACGACCAGAAAAAACTCGTACGGGACATTTGCACGAGTCGAACTTATCAGCTTTCTGCGGCCACGAATACCAGCAACCGGAACGACGAACGATTCTTCTCTCATGCCATGCTTCGCAGAATGAGAGCCGACGTCCTTTTCGATAGTTTGAATGCCGCACTTGAGTATCAGCCTGCCTTTCGTCGCTCTTCTGCTAAGCGCGCCATCGAACTGTTTGAAGGCGGTCGGGCAGACACCCACAACGCTTACTTTTTCTCCACGTTTGGCCAGGCGAGACGCGAATCAGTGTGTGCCTGTGAGGACAAGAGCGAAGCGAATCTCAGCCAGGCGCTTCACCTCATTAACGGCAACACGATTGATCAAGCCTTGCAGCGGAACCCAACCTTGATCCCCTATCTCCTCGAACAGCAGGAATCTCCTAAGCAGATCATTGAAGCGCTGTACATTCGCGCACTGAGCCGAAAACCCTCAGCTACGGAACTCGAAGTTATTCGTAAAACAATTCCTGAAACGACTCACAAAGGAGACCTGCAGAAAGCTTATAACAATGTGATGTGGGGACTTCTCAATTCCAGCGAATTCATGTTCAACCACTGATGAAAGTGTTTCCTTTACAACTCCGCCAGGCAAAAACCATGAGCAACATGATTTCGGTGATTCTGCCCAAGGAGAGGCGTGCTTCCAGCCGCCTGCGCAACCCAAGCAAGGAAGACTCAGGCACATCGGGCGGCTGGAAGCACGCCCCTCCTTGGAGATCGTTTCGCCAGTTTGTTGGTAAAGCGATACTCAACCGGGTTTGGTCGCTCGCCTTACCCTGTCTAATTCTGCTTTCGACAACCGTTCAAGCAGCGCCACCCAATTTCGAAGAACACGTTCGGCCCATTTTTAAAGAACATTGTCACAGCTGTCACAATCCGGACAAAAAGAAGGCAGACCTTGACCTGACAACACCACAAGGCGTGCAGATCGGTTCCTCCGGCGGAGAGGTCGTGAAAGCGGGCCTTCCTGATACGAGCGTCCTATACATGGTCATGGATCATCATGAGGACTTCGACCCGATGCCTCCGAAGAAGCCCAAATTGCCGGAAGCTCAATTGAAAGTGGTTCACGAATGGATCGCCGGCGGGCTACTCGAAAGCGCGGGAGGAAA
Organism: Verrucomicrobiales bacterium; assembly: GCA_028047635.1. Classification (GTDB taxonomy): domain Bacteria; phylum Verrucomicrobiota; class Verrucomicrobiia; order Verrucomicrobiales; family DEV007; genus Arctic95D-9. The sequence goes on along the minus strand of JAOFXR010000081.1, from coordinate 5,092 downwards.
ATCACAACTTAGGGAGATGTCTTTCGATCTTTCATCGGGATCAGCAGAACGACCAGAGAACCCTGCTATCCCGAAGGATTTGCCAGAGGTCGATTCTCCTGAATCTCACGGACCTGCTCCCGTGATCGCTCTCGCTACCAGTCCCTGGTCAGAGGTGTTCGCGACGAGTGGCTACGAGAGCATTCATCTCTACACCCGTCCTAATCCAGAAGGAGAATTCGAGCGGGTCGGAATACTCCCTTTTCCCGAAGGCGAGGTTCACGATCTGCATTTTTCACGCAACGGTGAACTGCTCATCGCAGCAGGCGGCAAGGGAGCCTTCAGTGGTCAGGCCGTCGTTTTTGATGTCCGAACCGGGGAGCGGCAGGCCGTGATTGGAGATGAGCAGGACATTGTTCTCTCTGCTGACATCAGTTCCGATCATCGTTTTGTCGCGATTGGGACACCGGCCAAGCGGGTCAAAATTTTCGCCACCAAAAATGGAAAGTTACTCCACAACATCGAAAAGCATACCGACTGGGTAACCGCTATTCGCTTCAGCCCCGACGGAAAATCGCTAGCGAGCGCCGATCGCAACGGCGGCATTCATGTCTGGGAAACTGAGAATGCGGGGATCATCTATACCCTCGACGAGCATAAAGTTAAAGTGAACACCCTGAGTTGGAGACCCGACAGCAAAGTCCTCGTGTCCGGAGCTGAAGACGGAAAGTTTGTCCTCTGGGATATGAACGACGGGTGGGCCTCGCGTGCCACTCCCGCTCACACAGAGAAATCCGAAAGTCGCTACACTCGCCGCACTGGAATCCTCGACCTCGCTTTCTCACCGCAGGGAAAGATTGCAACAATCGGTCGGGATCGCCACCTCCGCCTCTGGAAAGCGGACGGAGCAAAGGACAAGGACGTGGCAATTGAAGGTGCCCTCCCGACTCAGGTGGCTCTATTCTCCGACGGCGTTACCGCCGTGACCGGAAACCTTGCCGGCGAACTCCGAATCTGGAACACAGAGACCTCTCAATTGCAGCAGAAAGTCGAGACGAGGTAGCGGCCTTTACGATGGGTAGGTTCGTGACTATGGTCTACCCATGTTCACTCGCCTTGCTTGTTTTGCCGCCTTCGGCTGGTTTCTTTTCTCTCCCACCATCACTCATGGTGAGGAGAAATCACGTCCGCCAGTGTTTGCGCATTACATGCCATGGTACACGACCACCCAAACGAGTCCCAAATGGGGATGGCATTGGACGATGGATCACTACGACCCGGACATTGTTCAATGGGACGGAAAGCGGGAAGCGGCTTCTCATGACTATCCGCTAATCGGGCTTTACGACTCCAGCGATCACGCGGTCCTCGAATGTCAGGTCCTGCTCATGAAACTGGCCGGCATCGACGGGGTCATCATCGATTGGTATGGAACGGAGGAGGTGAATGATTACGCGAAACTCCACGAGAACACACTCGCCTTAATACCCTACCTGAAAAGCGCCGGCTTGAAATTTGCGATCTGCTACGAAGACCAATCGATTGGCCCTATCGCAAAGGCGAAGGAGTTCTCCGAAGAGGAAGCAACGGATCATGCAGCAGCACAACTTCAATGGCTCGCGGAGAACTGGTTCAGCGATGAGTCCTATTTTAAAATCGATGGAGAGCCGGTCCTGCTTCTCTTCGGGCCTCAATATTTTAAATCCGAGAAGTGGGGCCAAATGGTCGCCCAATCAGGGACCAAACCTAAAGTCTATGTTCTGCCCCACCTGAAAGAGGGCACGGATGCAGCAGGCGTTTTCGGTTGGATGCCGGTCGACGGAGGCAAAACGGTATCACCCGAAAAATGGAAAAACTACCTGACGAACCTTTACTCAGTCCCTTCCTCAATTGGCGTCGCATTCCCCGGCTTCCATGACATTTACGCTCAGGCAGGGATCAGCGAATCGCACGGTCGGATCGATTCACGACTGGGCGAAACCTTTACCGAAACACTTGATCTAGCCCTCGAAGCCAAGCCTCCTTTCATACAAATCGCGACCTGGAATGATTATGGCGAAGGAACACAGATCGAGCCAACTCACAGCCTCGGCTACCGTCATCTAGAAGCGCTTCAGGAACGCCTTAAGCCCGGATTTGAGGCGAAAGATTTGAGACTCCCTGTCGAGCTTCACCGATTGCACGACGCACACTTCCGGATGAAGAAACCACTTCTCGATGAAGCGGGCACAGCACTCTACAACGGTGACACGGAGAAGGCCCGACAGACCCTCGCCAAACTTGCCGAGGAAGCGACGGCCCTCCAAACAGCTCCAGGTCCACCATTCAGATACAAACTCACCACCAACATCGGTTACCGGGAAGAGCCAGAGGACGACTACGCCGCGAACCGTTGCCGACTCGATGTCTATCATCCCGCGAACGTGAAACCATTTCCGACCGTCGTCTGGTTTCATGGCGGTGGTATTTCAAAAGGCAATAAGACGATTCCCCAACCGCTCATCGGCCAGGGCATTGGAGTCGTTACGGCCAACTACCGTCTCAGCCCGCAAGTTGAATCCCCCACCTACATCGAAGATGCTGCTGCCGCCGTCGCCTGGACGATCAAAAATATCGCGAAATACGGCGGAGATCCAAAGAACGTTTACGTGAGCGGTCACTCAGCGGGCGGTTACCTTGCGAGCATGGTCGGGCTTGATTCGACCTATTTGAAACCTCATGGCCTTTCCCCCGATGACATCGCCGGACTCATTCCATTTAGCGGTCACACCATCACTCATTTCACAGTGCGAAAAGAGCAGGGCATTCCAGGCCATCAACCTATTGTCGACAAACTCGCTCCTATTTTCCATGTTAGCAAAACGGCACCGCCTATGCTGCTCATCACCGGCGATAGGGAGAAAGAGCTGATGGGACGCTATGAAGAAAATGCGTATTTCTGGAGAATGATGCAAGTGGCGGGTCACAAGAATACGACACTGCGAGAACTCGAAGGCTATGACCACGGCGGTATGCCAGAGCCAGCGTTTCCGCTCTTACTGAAATTCATAGAGAGCAACAACCGAGAATAATCTCAACCGCGCACGACACCGGCTTTCTCAAACGCAGCTGCCATATTGTCATAACATACCTGCGTGGCTTTGACAGGATCATAGGAAGGGTCATTTCGCCAGATCTGGCTGCTCACCTCGCAGCAAAAATCACCGCGATAGTCGCCCTCAAAGAATCGTTTCACTACTTCACTTTGGTCCCAGTTTCCGGTTGCTCCCGGTAGGTCGAACCGAATCTTGCCATCGACTTCTTTCGCATCTTTGACTGCGATATATTTCGTGATCGGCAGAGCGGCTTCAATCGTCTCTGCGATCGCCATTTTCGGGTCACGAAATGCGTAATGACTGAAGTCGTAAACCATACTCAAACGACGCGGATTCCCGAGTTGCTTCAAAAGCCAGATTGCTTGCTCAGGCGTCGACATGGCGCTGCCTCGGTGCGGCTTGATCGAAAGGTAGCCTTTCTGATCGGCGAGAACTTGATTCCAGTTCGCGATGCGGTCACGAAAGAGATTTTTCGAATCCTCCCAGACTTTTCCTCCGAGAACGGTTTGGATAATCGGTGGACTATCAGGGCATAATTCCCGCGCCAGTTGAATGTATTGATTCAAGGTTTCAAGCTGCCCTTTATGCTTCGCGTCATCCGCCTCCGGTCGCAGATCAGCCATCAACGCGCACAGTCGAAGCCCCGTTTCTTCGAGTGCTTCACGAACCGCGTCGCGGCTTGCAACGGAACTCAGCGCTCCGTTCGGGTCCCCCGTCATCCCGGGGAACACGGTGATTTCGATGGCGTCGAATCCGATCTTCCCCACGAGACGAATCGCATCCGGTAGCGGCATGGATTGCAATCCGTAGGTTCCCATGGCAAGACCACAGTTTTTCTTATCGGCGGCATGAAGACTTCCCGCCCCGAGACTGGCGGCGAGGCCGGTTTTAATGAAATTTCTGCGCTTCATTCCCATAGCGGAAATGTTGCAGACTCGCGTCAACTCTGGCAAGCTCGAAGGCCCAAGCCATTCTCAATGAATTTTCGTTCTTTGCTCGCCACTCTCTGTCTCTTCGCCGGCACGACCTCTCTCTCCTTTGCCGACAGCCGCCCTAACGTGCTCTTTATTATCGCAGACGACCTCGGCTACGAAACGCTAGGAAGTTACGGCGGACAAGACTTTTCGACTCCCCGCCTCGACGCCCTCGCTGTTGAATCAACTCGCCTGACACGTTTCTACGGCAGCGCGGTGTGCACTCCCTCACGCATGAGCCTTTACACGGGGCAATATGTCATCAACCACGGTTACCGGAGCGTTCTGCCCGTGCACACAGGCTCGCCCAAAGCGGTCGACTTTTCAAAACTGAACACGCTTCCTAAGACTTTTCAAAAAGCAGGCTACCGAACCGCAACGACAGGAAAGTGGCAACTCGCAGGACTTGAGCATCACCCGCATCATATTCGAAGTGGTGGATTTGATTCGTGGTGCGTTTGGCAGATTTGGAAAGACGGAGCGAAAACGACCCGCTATGAAAATCCCTGTCTCAACAAGGACGGAAAAATTCTCAACGACATCAGTGATCGATTCGGACCCGATGTTCTTGGCGAATATGTCATCAACGAAATGAAAATCGGCGTCAAAACCGGCCAGCCGTTTTACATTCATCACAACATGATGCTTCCCCACTGGCCCATCATTGCGACGCCGGACGATCGTGCCGCAGGTAAAAAGGAAGGCTCCCTCGCCTCAATGATTCACTACATGGACAAGAAAATCGGCGAATTGCTCGACGCCCTTGATGAGTTGGAAATTGCTGACAACACCTGGGTGATTTTTATTGGAGACAACGGAACAGACTCCAAGATTCCGCGCAAAACGGACCACGGGAAAGTCACCGGCGGCAAACACCACCTCGTTGAAGGTGGAATCCACCTCCCCGCCATCATTCGTGGCCCCGGCATGACCGAAGCGGCCGTGTTCGACGACCTCGTTGACATCGCTGATCTCTATCCCACGATTTGCGAACTGGCAAAAGTTCCCGTCCCCGCAGCCGATTCAATCGACGGCATCTCGTGC
>JAOFXR010000080.1 GCA_028047635.1 Verrucomicrobiales bacterium | reverse complement strand
TCATTGCCGATCTTCAATTCGACCAAAGTGCAGGCATTCACTCGATGGATCTTTGCCTGAGGATTGATGGAGAAAACGGTGAGTTTTTGGGAGTAATGAAAGCGGTACTCAATTTTCGTGAAATCGTTCTTCTTGTTAATTCCCATGCCTCCATTTACGACGAGCAAAGCACCCTCGCTCTCATCAACCGGAAAGGGAAACTCGTTCATGAAGGCAATTCTGAAGCCGCTCCCCTTACTGATTGCCGACATCTCATCGGAGATAACTTTTACCTTCAGGCACTGCTGAAAGACGAAGATGCTGTCACCCTCACGCAAGATCCAAAGGGGAAGAGAAAGCGATCCATCAGCACAGTCGCAGAAGCCGAGCAAGATGGCCCATTGCAAACTCTGGGCTGGATAGCAGTAAAGCAGGAAGACGCCGAAACCTTTCTCGTTCCCATCAAAAAGCTCAGGAATAACACCTACTTCATTACTTTGGGTGCAGGTTTGGTTTCACTGATTCCGATCGTCTCTGTCACCTCTCCGATTCGAAAGCGAATTGAGCAACTTATTGCCGCGACCCGGGAAGTGGCAGTCGGACGGCTCAACACAAGAGTGGACGCATCCGATACAGATGAGCTCGGCAGCCTCGCCAGAAACTTCAATGCAATGACCTCGCGGCTGGAATCCGGAGCCGTTGAACTGACTATCGCCAAAGAAGCGGCGGAAAGCGCCAACCGGGTCAAGAGCGAATTCCTCGCCAACATGAGCCATGAGATCAGAACTCCGATGAACGGCATCCTCGGAATGACGGAGCTACTTCTGAACACCGAGCTGTCGAGCAAGCAGCAGGAATACCAGAAGGTGGTCCAGTCTTCGGCAGACTCACTGCTTTTTCTCATCAACGACATTCTCGATTTTTCCAAAATAGAAGCCGGCAAACTGGAAGTGAACCCCCACCCTTTCCAGCTTCGAGACATGCTAAGTGACACCTTACAGATGATGGATTTCTCAGCCGAAGTAAAAGGAATTGATCTCGTAAACCAGGTCGATCCAGAGGTTCCCCAATCCCTTCTCGGTGACACAACGAGGATTCGAAAGGTCATCATTAACCTGGTCGGAAATGCGATCAATTTCACCGAGACAGGAGAAGTATTAGTGGGCGTCACCAGCCAAACGATTGGCCCTGACGAGGTCAGCCTGGAAATCGCGGTGAAAGACACGGGAATCGGAATCCCCAAAGAAAAGCTCAACGAGATTTTTGGTTCATTCACCCAGGCAGAGACTTCCACCACGAGGCGTTTTGGAGGGACGGTACTGGGCCTCGCGATCTCCCGACAGCTCATCCAATTGATGGGCGGCGACATCGTCGTGACCAGTAAAATAGGAAAAGGGAGCCAATTCACCGCTACGATCCCGCTTAAAGTGGTAGCTGATTCAACCGAGAACGGGAACCCGGAATCCGAACACCCACCGGCTCACGCAAATCTCCCCGGCAGTAATGACGATGAAACCGTCGAAAGCAAATATCACGGTCCTGCCCTTCGCATTCTTCTCGCCGAGGATGGGCAGGTGAATCGAATCGTCGCCGAGCAAATGCTCACCCATCGCGGCCACCTCGTCGACCTTGCCGAGAATGGTGAGATCGCTGTAGAGAAAGCTTTGGAAAGGGACTACGACGCCATCCTTATGGATTTGCAAATGCCCGTGATGAATGGACTCGAAGCGACCGCCAAAATTCGGGAACATGAGAAATCTCAGGACCGATCCCCTGTAATTATCATCGCCATGACCGCCAATGTCGGCAAAGAGGATCAAGACGCATGCCTTGCCGCAGGAATGAACGCCTTCATTTCCAAACCCTTTCGTTCAGCTAAGCTTTTTGAAAAAGTGGAAGGTAGGACAGACAACCAAAGCGTTACCACTGCTCCTGGGATTAAACAACTGCCTGTATTTGACTCGCCCGCTTTTCGGGAAATTGCTTCTACTCCTGAACTGGCTGAAACATTGATTAGCATGCTTCCAGGGGAAGCAGATCCCCTGGTCGAGTCTTTGAAAAACGCGCTGAGAAACGAGGACGAAAAAATGATCGATCAGGCCTCACACTCCCTCATCAGCCTCACCGCAAACTACGGGGCAAAACGGGTTTCAACTCTCGCCAAAAACCTGAACAAACAATTTCGAAAGGACGGAGCTACCGACGAGACAAGAGCACTCGTCGATCAGATGAGCAGCGAATACGAGGCACTAAAAAGTGCGCTTGAGACCTACCGGCTGGGCTTATAAAAGAATCCTCCACCGTTTTAAGTGGCAACGAATGCGATGGTCGTTCTCGATTCGACGAGGAGCTCGACTTGTGAATCATCACTTGGAGAGTAATGAGCACGTAGGCGTCTATTTTTGAGAGACGCCCCGCAGACTCCGCCGCGTAGCAATCGCACCCGTACCGTAAAATACGCCAACGCTCTAAACTACTCCCGCCCGCTCTCGTAGGCCTGAATAATCCGCGCGACGACAGGGTGTCGAACGACGTCGCGGCCTTCGAACTCGGTGAAGGCAATGCCTTCGATCCCCCTGAGCAATTCCATCGCTTCAAGCAATCCGCTTTTCGACTTGGGCTTCAAATCAATCTGAGACGGATCACCGGTGATGATGCATTTGGAATCCTCTCCGAGACGCGTTAAAAACATGAACATTTGCTCGCGTGTCGCATTCTGAGCCTCGTCCAAAATGACGCAAGCCCGGTTCAAGGTTCGTCCCCTCATATAGGCGAGCGGGGCGATTTCGATCATATTTTTCTCCGTAAATTTCAGCGTATCCGAATTGTCCAGCATCTCGCTCATCGCGTCATAGAGCGGACGCAGGTATGGCAGCACTTTCTCCTCAAGAGCGCCTGGAAGAAACCCCAGAGCCTCGCCCGCTTCAACCGCAGGACGTGTTAGGAGAATGCGATCAACGTGCCTCTTTTTCAAGAGATCAAGAGCATAGGCCATCGCAAGGAAAGTCTTCCCCGTCCCCGCAGGGCCGATTCCAAAAGAGACATCATTGCGATCGAGGGCTTCCAGGTAACGAAGCTGGTTTTTTGTCCTCGGAGTCACCGCAGGCTTGCCACCTTTTCCCAACAACTTGCATTCGAACAGGTCAGAGACTCGATCACCTGCCTCGATCTCCGCCGACGCCTCCGTGACCGCTCGTGAAAGAGACTCACTCGCGGCGTTCACTGCGTAGCGAAAGGTAGACGGGGAAATCGCACCACCGCGTCGTCGCGCCTCCTCAAGGTCTTCGATCACCGCAACAGCCGCTTCGACATTGACCTCATCTCCTTCCAGTTTGATCCAGGCATCCCTCGTCGTGACACGAACATTCAGGGAATTCTCCATATCATGGAGAAGGGGCAAATCCTCAGCAAAAAGACTGTGAAGGAAATGCAGACTTTCGAACTCGATTGTTCTCTCGGCCATATCGCAATTGGAGGTCCTAGCGATAGCCGTAAGCGAGGCCCCAATCGACCGTGCCCGTAAATTCACCCACTCCGTCAACCGCAGGATTAAAGCCCTGGAGTTTCGCATCTTTAGCTGCTGCTTCAGGGTCGAATTCGACAATGACGCGAACGAAATAAGTCGCCGTTTTTCCGGGTAAAGTGCGCACGCCAGCGTAGGAACCTTCGCTGAATTCCTGATCCTTCTTCGGCGGAGGTTTGACGAATCCCTCGAGCTTGACCGACTGGCCTTCGCTATCAAAAATATCGACTTTCACGGTCGCCCCCGGCCAGCTCGTACCAGCCCAGAACCAATACTCATTTCCGCGAAAAAGCTGATGACGAACCAGCAATGGCTTACCGGGCTCCACTTCGCCCGACCAGGTGTCTTCACGCACCTCGAATCCCTGCTCCACATAGGGAGTGGCAGCCTCGAAAGCCATTGAAATAGCCTCATTCACGAAAGAATAAGCGATCCCTCCTCCCGCGAGGAAGAAGACCACCAACAGAGCGGTGAACCGTTGTGTAAATGTATTAAAGTAACGCGTCATTTTGGATCGGGATCAATTTCCAGCCTTGTCGGCCGCCGAATCGCTTTTTTCGTAATAAAATTCTTCGAGCATCACCCTTGTGATGTCCCGCAGTTGCCTAACGTCCTCCTCCGAAATCGTCTCTAAACTTCCAATAATGGACTCAAGTCGGGCCAGTCCCACTAAGATCGCTCTCATTGCCGGAGTTTTGCTGGAAGGACCCTCCATCTTTTCCAATACTTCACGAAAATGAATGATCAATCCCGGCTGATTAAGCAATTCCGCTTTGTCCTCACTGAAAGAGTCACTGATAAAAACGGTCACCACATTTGTTCCGCGAAGCCAACCACCAAGACTTACGAGATTGGAAAGCTCATCATCTCTCAATTTTTCCATCGTCTCGCGAACCGTCTGCTGCGTGCTATCGAGTTCGTCGCGCACCCTGCTCCAATCTTTATCGCCAGCGGCCTCAATAATACTGAGACTGTGAGGCCGAACCGCCACGGCGAGCCCGAGCGCATTAGACAGCGCCAATACTTCGCGGCCAATTTTTTGGATCTCCTCCGCGTCCTTCGCCTGAACCGCAATAAAACCTTCCGCAACGAGACCGCCAAAGGTCAGCGCGAGAAGCGATCGATCATTGGCCGAGACCTCACCGGACGGGAGTTTGATTCCACTCCCCCAGTTGGGCTCGCCCAATTTGTCGAGCACAGCGAAGATCTCAGCGGGAATAGGCACGACTACTTTCTCAACAATCTCACCGGGAAAATTATCGAGATCAATTTGGAGGGGGGCTTCATCCTGGCCGGAAGCCGATAGAAAGCCCGCAACCAAAGCGACCGAAAGGCCCCTGCGGAAAAGTTGGCTAAGAGGGTAGGAAAAAGTTTTAATCATTACCGTTACCTTAAATTATCGCAGAAAATTACAGACTATCAATCTTACATCCCATCAAGATGATGCTGCCGTAGTTTTCGACAATACTCCCCAATTCGATGTTCAATCAGCCATTGAGGGGGATTTTTCAGCCCGGTTCCCAAATTCGCCGCTGAAATAGGCAATGTCGCGCCATCACTCGATTCGAGCTCCATCGTGATCCCTGACTCACTCCCGAGAGTCATCGCAGGATGACCATGCGAAAAATGGCGCGCTCCCAACGTTCGATCCCTCAAGGGCAAATGGGGAACCAAATCCGTGTGATTAACGAGTCGCCAAAGCTCATTTCCTGTTTTGAGCTGATAAAATGTCTCATTCCCCACCTTGGGAGCCCCAAAAGTACAAATAAGATCGGGATGGATAATCGGCCCAACGAGCATGGCGAGAGCGCCACCTAGCGAGTGCCCTGTGACTATCCACGGCCGGGGCAACCGCATCAGTTCACTCTCTATCAGTGGCCAGACCCGTTTCAAAAAAACATAGAACCCCGAATGGACGAAGGCCTCTTCCGGATCGCCGTCGAGCCGATAGCGCTTCCAACGATGAGGGCGCACTAACGCATTCATGACCCACTGACGCGTCCGATTCGTGCCTCGAAAACACAAAACAGACGGCCCCGTATCGTCCCGTCGCCGGTAAATCGAAGCGTGATTGCCCGTTTTATGAATCGAAACCAGCTCCTTGAAAGGCGTTCGCTCTTCCAAAATCTGAGCACGCTCAGGAAACCCCACATACTTCTTTCGCCCCCGCTCGGTATCATCCGGCGTGTAGGCAAGGCGACAAAGTTCCCCCAGCCACCAGGCATCAGCAGCCGAAAACCCTTCGGCACCCTCAAACAGAAAATCCGGCATCGATTCGACGCCTTCGAAAAACAGCGGATCCGGATCGAGCCCGAAAGCACCTTCCCATCGCTTCAGACTCGCACGGACGCGCGCTTGCCAATCACTGAGCGCAACATTGGCCGGATCTTTGCTTTCTTCAGCCATCAGGAAAATTTAAATACTCGCGAGGGAGACCGCAATATTTCCACCGAAACAGATATCGACATCACTTCCCGGGCCCCTCGGACGCCCGTGATAGTCGCCTTCGTAACGCAATTTACCCGCCTCATCTTTCGAATAGCGAACTTCAAGCGGAAGCCGCTCCTGCTCACAATCAATGAGTCGTGGCACCTCTGCCCCTTCCTCCAAATGAGGCAAATTAACGTTCCAGAAAGATCCTACCTCAAGATCACGAGACAAAAGTTCACCCATCACCCCATCGAGCCGCTCTCTTGCGATGTTCCAATCCAATTCGAACTCACGCCGGATAAAGTGAGAAAACGCGATGCCCTTAATCCCCGCAAAAGCCCCTTCCCGCACCGCTGCAACCGTGCCGGAAATCACAAAGTCATGACGACCGAGATTCCCCCCGTGATTGATCCCCGAAAGAATCCAGTTCGGCTGCGCTGGCAACAAGTGAGCAAGAGCGACCCGCGCGCAATCCGCCGGAGTCCCGTGCACCGCGAACCGTCGCTCGCCCCGCTCTTCGATTTCCAAGGGTTCATCCGTCGTCACACGATGCCCGATTTGAGACATCTCTTTGGCCGGAGCCACCACCCACACTTCATCAAAATAGGATTCAGCGAGCCTCGCCAGGGTTTCCAAACCCTCGGCGTGAATACCGTCGTCATTAGTCAAAAGCGCTATCATAGGAAAAGGTCTTTACTGTCGATGTGGCGAGAGGTTATCTCTCAAGGGTGAATGAAACACAAGAGCTGGTATTTTACGACCGTTACTCCGAATCTCTCCATTCAGAGGGAATATACGGCGAAAAGCCCCTTCGTTGGGCCTACGAGACCACGATCGGAAGGATTTGTCTCGATGCCGTGATCCGTCGAAAATGGTTCTCCCAACTCTACGGCCGCTGGGCCGATTGTGGTTGCTCCCGAAAAGAGGTCGCAACATTCATCGAACGCTTCGAGGTCGATGCCTCCGAATTTCTCGACCCTCCCGAGACTTTTCAGACCTTTAACGAATTCTTTTTCCGCAAGCTCAAGGCTGAAGCACGACCCATCGATCC
>JAOFXR010000008.1 GCA_028047635.1 Verrucomicrobiales bacterium | reverse complement strand
AACGTTCCCTTGCGGCAATATACGTGACTTCTGAACCGGCCTCTCGGCGACCGGCTATAGGGAGCGAGCCTTGCGGGTTGCCCGTAGGAGGGAGGGAATGAGTTTTACTCCGCTACCGTGATAATCGGACGAACAGGCCAAGACGCCACTCGTTCCAGGCAACCAATTCACCGGAAACTGTCTCAACGAGGTTTGCCCCGGCGAGATTAACTCAGGAAATGCATCTGACCGGTTTTTCTCAATCCACTTTCACGACAAACAGCGTCGTATCGTCCGCACCTGCCTCTGAAGTGGACCACTCGAGAATACGAGTGGCAACCTCTTCGGCAGAACTCCCCTTTTCCTCAGCCTCTTCGAAACTCTGGGCAATATTCTTGTTCCACATTCCATCGACGACGCCATCGGAACAGATGAGAAACCAGTCGCCATGCTTAAGCCGGCAGGAATCGACCTGTGGATTCACCTTGCGACTGCCGCCTCCGATCGCCTGCTCGAGCACGTTGCGATGGGAATGCATCCGGACTTCGCGCTCATTCATTTCCCCGGAACGGAACCGTGATCCGAGGAAACTGTGATCCATCGTCAACTGCGTGAGTTCGCCCGAGCGATAGAGATAGAACCGACTGTCCCCGACGTGAGCAAAGTGAACCACGGTGCGGAAAAATAAGCCACAGACGACGGTCGCGCCCATGCCTTTGAGATGTTCATTATTGTCTCCGACCCGACTCACATATTCGTGAAGCGATTTCACCGCTTCGTGCAAGAGGCCTGCGGGATCGGCGGTGCCGTGAAAATCTCCCAGCATCGCAGGAAGAAAGCGGTGCAGCTCGCGAACGACCAACGTGCTGGCAACTTCGCCGCCCTGAGGGCCGCCCATCCCATCGCTCACGGCAAAGATCAGTCCGTTTTCGTCAATGCTCGATTTTCCGTTCAGTTCTTCCTTTTTGGCAGAGCCCTCTTCCAGCGAGAAGGCGGAGAGCGCATCCTGATTGCCCGGTTTCCGTGTGCCGTCACGAGTCAGTCCGCACCAATTCAAGGTCCGGTGCGCCTCGTCACTTTCCTCGCCTTCGAGATCTTCCGATCCGGGCATCGATTTGATGTCAGCCAATTCAAAGTCGATCACGCAAAACTGTCCCTGACGCCCGTCATAAGTGATATTGCGGGGAAAAGGATCATCATGAACGATTCCGTATTCATCTTCGAGTCGCTGAAAGAGAGACTTCGCTTTTTCATCACTGATACTGCTTTCCGCGGGGGCCCCGCAGTTTGTCGTGATGATGGTCAGAGTCTCATCATCCGAATCGAGGAGCTGGGGAACAAAATCACAGCCACGGGCCTCGAGCGCTTTCAACACTCTCACCTCATTCGCAAAGCGAACATCCCGATCCGTTCCGCGAAACGTTTTATGAACACGACCGTCATAGCCGACTTTAACAATGGACCGAATTCCGTCTTTCGCGATTTTCATTTCTTGAGCAAGGTGTCAGGGACAGGATACGACAATTCTGCCCGGAATGTTTCCTTTTTACGGTCGAGGTTGATAGGTGGAGAGAAATTCCTGAAGAGGCTCCTGATTAAACCGATCGGCATGAGGCCTCAGCTGTTCTGACATCGAGGGGGTGAATCCTCCACCCGGGTTGAACCCCCACGGACCTGGCCTCCCCGAATAAACCACCGTACCATCGCGCTCAACGACGAAGATTCTTACGGGCCATCCTGCCCAACGAGTGGCAACACGGTCATCCATTGTGTCGATCAGAATCCGAAACGGAATCTTCAGTCCCGCGCGGCACGCGGTTGCCGCCAGTAACCGACCTGAAATCGTGTCAGGATCATCAAACATGGATTCCTCTTCCCCGAGGGAATGGGCCTCGCGGGTGTAGATCATCGCAAATTCATATTGATCGCCGAATGTTTCGTAGGCTTTCAACACCGGCTCAATTCCCGCGCGCAAGACATCGCAGCCAAAACTCCCGAAAAGGAGGACGACCGGCTTCTCCTTGCGCAATGCCTTGAGGGACACCGCTTCCCGGGTCGTTTGCTCAATCAACTCAAATTCCGGAGCAACATCACCGCGCTTCGGAGCATTAAAAAATCGATCCCGAATCATTGCGTAGCCCAGATCAATTGAATCGATTTTTTGTCCTGAATACTGATCCTGATCGGTGGGAGCTGGCTCGCCTTCCTCAGCTCGGAGAAAGAATCCCCCGACCAAGGCGATCACCAGAGCGGCTAACCAAACTTCAAATTTTCGAGGATCCTTCATCAATCAATTCACAGCCCTCAGTTCATCACCGGTTGCCTCATACTCTGCTACGTGCTAATCGTGCCAGACTATATGACCGGGATTAAAGATATCCAGATAATTGGAAATGAGTTAGCTGTCAAATGGGCAGATGACACTGATAATTTCTTCAAGATGGACCGGCTTCGCTCCCTCTCTCCCAGCGCGGAAACGCAAGGAGAGCGTGACCTGCTCGGCAACGCGATCTCCGGCGACGAACTGGGAAAAAACTTTTCCGGCGTCACCGTAACCGGTTGGGCGCCAGTTGGCGGCTATGGCCTCCAATTTAAATTTTCCGATGGGCACAACACCGGCATTTACTCATTTGACTACCTCAGAGAGATCGCCAAAAACGCCTAACCTCATTCATTCTACTTTCCACTCTCTACTATCTCCTCGAAAATGATTCCTAACGTCCTCGCAGAACGCTACGCCACCGCCGATATGAAGGCGATATGGTCCCCTGAAGGTAAAGTCAAACTGGAGCGCGAACTCTGGGTGGCAGTGATGAAAGCTCAGCGCGATCTGGGCCTCGATATTCCTGCTGAAGCGATTGAAGCCTACGAGCGCGTCATCGACGACATCAACCTCGAGTCGATCGACGCCCGCGAGCGAGTGACTCGTCACGACGTCAAAGCCCGCATTGAAGAGTTCTGTGACCTCGCCGGCCATGAGCACATTCACAAAGGAATGACGAGTCGGGATCTCACCGAGAACGTCGAGCAACTCCAGGTGTATCGCTCTCTGCAAGTCACCCACTTTAAAACCGCAGCGGTGCTTCACCGTCTCTCCGTCAAAGCGGATGAGTATCGCGATCTCGTCATCACCGCGAGAACCCACAATGTCGCGGCGCAGATCACCACTTTCGGAAAACGTCTTGCGATGTTCGGAGCGGAAATGCTGATTGCAAGCCAGCAGCTCAGTGAACTCATTGCCGACTATCCGGTGCGAGGTCTCAAAGGGGCCGTTGGAACCCAACTCGACCAGCTCAGCCTTTTCGAAGGCGACGCAGCAAAGGTGATGGAGCTGGAAAACAAGGTCGCCGCGCACCTCGGCATCCACCGCATTTTCACGAATGTCGGCCAAGTCTATCCAAGAAGCCTCGATCTTCAAGTCGTCGCAGCCCTCAACGGCTTGGCCTCAGGTCCCTCGAGCTTTGCGAAAACGATCCGCATCATGGCCGGTCACGAGCTCGCCAGCGAAGGATTTGCGAAAGGCCAGGTCGGTTCCTCCGCGATGCCCCACAAAATGAACAGCCGCAGCTGCGAGCGCATCAACGGATTCAAAACGATTCTGAGCGGTTATCTCACGATGGCAAATGGACTCGCCGGCGACCAATGGAACGAGGGAGACGTATCCTGTTCTGTCGTGCGACGTGTTATGTTACCAGATTCTTTTTATGCGATCGATGGCCTCCTTGAGACCATGGTTACGATACTCGACCAGATGGCCGCCTACCCTGCCGTGATCGAGCGCGAGAATCAGCACTACCTTCCCTTCCTCCTCAGCACCACGATTATGATGACCGCAGTCAAAAACGGCATCGGCCGTGAGACCGCTCACGAAGTGATCAAGGAGCACGCCGTCGCTGCGGCTCAGGCCTATCGCACCGGAGCCTCTGAGAAGAACGATCTCGTGGCCCGCCTCGCTGAAGACGGTGGACTCGGCATGAGCTACGACGAACTCCAGACCAGTCTCGAAGAAGGTAAAGCCAACGCCGGAGCCGTTCAGATGCAAATCGACCGCTTCATCAGCGAGGCCAGCGCCTACGCCGACAATATCGACGGAGCGGCGAGCTACGAGCCCGGCAGCATCCTCTAATATCCTGGAGATAAAAGACGCTCGATACTTTTTACTTTCTAACTTTCACCTTTTACTCCGCGCAGCGGAACCCGCCATGACTCCTGAACTCACCGAATTTTTCGAATTTCTTCGTTTCCCCAGCATCTCGACGGACAGCAATCACAAAGAGGATGTCCGCAACTGCGCTGATTTTCTCATGCAGAAATTCACGCGGATGGGGTTGACGCCTGAGCTTCACGAAACACCCGGGCATCCCATTGTCGTGGCGCGTAATGAGAAAAGAGAGGACCGCCCTACCGTCCTTATCTACGGCCACTACGATGTTCAGCCAGTCGATCCCGTCGAAGAATGGGATACACCGCCCTTCGAGCCGACTCTCGTCGGTGACAAGATTTTCTGCCGCGGTGCGACCGACAACAAAGGTCAGCATTTTTCCCATATCCTCGGAGTCGAAGCCGCCCTGAAAGAACACGGCGACTTGCCTGTGAATGTGATTTTCCTGCTCGAAGGCGAAGAGGAGATCGGAAGCCCTAACCTGGCGCCATTTCTCGAAGCGCACAAAGACGAGCTCGCTTGCGACGTCTGCGCGGTTTCGGACACCGGAATGATTGCCCCCGGGATTCCTACGATGACCTACGGACTGCGCGGTATAGCCTGCCTCGACTTCAAAGTCCATGGCCCTGCCCTCGATCTCCATTCAGGGGTCTACGGCGGTGCGGTTCCCAATCCAGCAACGATTGTGGCACGACTTCTCGCCTCTCTCCACGATGACAACGGAAAAATTCTGATTCCCGGATTCTATGACTCCGTCGTTGATCTCGAGCCTTGGGAACGTGAAATGTGGGCCAGCCTTCCCGATGGCGATGCCTCAACCCTTGCCGAAACCGGAGCGAAGGGGCTCTGGGGAGAAGGTGGTTACACAGCCCTGGAACAACGCTGGGGACGTCCAACCGCCGAGGTCAACGGAGTCGGTGGCGGTTACCAGGGCGAAGGTTCGAAAACCGTCATCCCCCGCGAAGCGATGGCTAAATTGAGCTTTCGACTCGTTCCTGATCAGGATCCTGCCGAGATTCTCCGACTCGCTTCCGAATATCTGCAAGCACAGTGCCCTGACTCCTGCCGACTCGAAGTCGAACTCGGACACGACGGTCCTGCCTATGTGATGGATCCGCACTCGAACTACGGGAAGTCCGCCCAACGCGCTCTCGAAAAAGCCTTCCAAAGCGAGCCCCGCCTCATCCGCGAAGGCGGAAGTATTCCCATCATTCAGTCGATCAAAGACATTCTCGGCGTCGATACACTGCTCCTTGGGTTAGCACTTCCTGACTGCCAGATCCACGCTCCCAATGAAAGCTTTACCGTGACCAACTTTGAAGCAGGCATCGCTCTGAACCGTGCATTGCTGCAGGAACTCGGAAACGGACAAGACTGAAAAAGTGCCGGTGTGTCAGACTTTCTTCTGTCACAGGTGAGTGACTTCGCGTTATAACTGACGTGAAATCATTCACCAATCAATGCCCTTTTTTCTCACTCGTTCTTTTGCCGTCTCATTTTTGGCTGCGCTGATTTCCGCCGCGCTGTTGACAAGCGCTATGGCGGCTCCCTCGTCGAAATTCGATAAAAACGCCCAGCGACTGGCGAAAAGTCTCGCTTCCACTCCGGCAGCCAAAAAAGCCAACCCGGCTGATCTGAAAAAGCTCAAAGGCCAGATGATTACCATCATCGAAATTATCGAGCAATCCGATCGCTCAGGCAGCACGAATGCTGAGAGCGTCGTCGATAAGGCGATGTTTTTCCGCGAAGATATGGGCGATTACGAAAAAATGGTGGCTGCTAATGCAATCATCAATGCCTGGGAAAACGCCCGCCACTACGGCCTTTTTAACGAGAGCGGAAAGTTCGAAGACCGGATCTCCAGGGGAAGACACAGTGGCGATCCGGCTATTTTTGAGCTCATCGTTCCGGCGGAACGCTACCCCAAAGGATCAAATCAACTTTCCAACCTTCGCATCGTCGCATTGAAAGAGAAGAGACAGGACGGCGAGGAAATGGATCCACGTGACCTCGCCTTCGGCCACCAACTGGTAAAGGTGATCAATGAGAAGCAGAGCTTCGGAGCCATGCAGAAGCGCGAAGCCACCATTGCCACCAGCGCGATTGGCGAAACGAAAGAGCAGTCACAGGCCTCGTGGGAACGGGCCGTCAAAGAATCAGAGGGTGCCCTCGATCGGGTTCCCCGAATTCGCATTGAAAGCAGCATCAATGGAAGCCCATCAAAAGGAAATCAATACCGTTGGAGGCTTGTCGGCAACATTCGAAATCAATCGGTTCACCCTACCGATGTCACCATTTCAGTCTATATGCTGGGGCAGACCGAAAAGAAGAGAGCTTACTACATCATGGCTAAAAAAGACTTCAGTCTAAAACTGCGGGCGAATGAAATTCGTGAAATCGAAACCTTTACGAAGCCGGAAAGCACCTACAAGCACAAGGCTGGCACACTCGATGGAATGCCTCCCAAACAAGCGAAGAATGGTAAAGTGGACTACCGGGGAAATATCGTCATCGCAAAACATAAGGACAAAGTGATCGCCATTCATGGATCAGATGCCCGCCTCCTGAATTTTGCCGATGCTGAGAATAAGGATTTGTCACTCGGGGATATCCCCTCTTTCTTCTAAGGGACGAAAGACCGAAGGCGAGGCATCTATCACGCCAATGCGGTGCGAGCTATCTTGAATCGCACCCCTCATGCCCACTAATCTCGGCGTATGATCCGATACTCATATTCCTTGGTGGCGCTGCTGCTTCTCACTCTCATCTCTCCGGCACATGCCGAGTTTAAAGCCGGCTCAGCGATTACCGACGTGACGCCAAAAAAACTCCCCGTGCTCGTCAACGGAAGCATGGTGAGCCGGAGCATTGATGCGGTGAAAACCCCGGTGAACGCTCGCTCGCTCGCCTTTACCGATGGAGAAGAAACCATCGTGCTCGTGGTCGTCGATAGCTGCATGATCCCCCGTGATCTGAATGACAAGGCCAAAGCTCTCGCCGCCGCGAAGGCCAAGATCAAGCCAGAGAACATTCTCATTTCCGCCACCCACGCGCACAGCGCCCCGTCCTGTATGGGAGCGCTCGGAACCGACGCCGATCCTGCCTACGTGCTTTTTCTCACCAAGAAGCTGGTCGACGCCATTCTCGCCCCGCTCCAGAACATGAAACCGGCGCAGGTTGGCTGGGGGGAAATCGATGCAGGAGAATACACGGCCCTTCGCCGCTGGGTGCTCCACCCCGATGATGTGCGTGAAGATCCCTTCGGCAATCCCACCGTTCGCGCCAACATGCATGCAGGCGGTGATTGGGACAAATCGATCGGCAAAACTGGGCCGGAGGACCCCATGCTCCAGCTCATCTCGATACAATCGACCGAAGGCGAGCCCATTGGACTGCTCTCCAATTTCTCGATGCACTACTACGGCGACCGCGACATCAGCGCCGATTACTTCGGTCTCTTTTCGAACGGACTGCAGGATCGC
Organism: Verrucomicrobiales bacterium; assembly: GCA_028047635.1. Taxonomy (GTDB): domain Bacteria; phylum Verrucomicrobiota; class Verrucomicrobiia; order Verrucomicrobiales; family DEV007; genus Arctic95D-9. The sequence continues at coordinate 83,037 of JAOFXR010000008.1, read as the reverse complement.
ATTGCTCAAGGCAAGGAAGGATTCGTCGCGATGATGTCGCACGGCTGCAGCGGAGACATCTGGCGTCAGGACTATGAGAAATCAATGAAGCGGGATGCTGACTCAACCATCGAAAACTTTTCCGAAGGCATGATCGGCCTGGGAATGTCGGCCTACGAATCCATTCAGTATCATCGTCCCGAAACCATCGCGATGGCGGAGACACGGCTCCAACTCGATTACCGGACACCCGACAAACAGCTCTTACAGTGGTCTCAGCAAATTGTCGAAAAACTCGGGGACAATCTCCCTAAAACTCAGCAGGAAATTTACGCTCGCGAGCAAGTCATCCTCCACGAAAAACAGAACACTGAAATTGTGGTTCAAGCGCTGAGGCTCGGCGAGAAAATTTCGATCACGACAACACCAAACGAGACCTACGCCATCACCGGTCTCAAAGTCAAAACGGCAAGCCCCACCGATCATACCATGGTGATCGAACTCGCAAACGGAGGCGACGGCTACATTCCCCCACCCGAACAACATCTTCTCGGAGGCTACAACACCTGGCCTGCCCGCTCCGCTGGACTCGAAGTGACCGCCGAGCCCAAGATCGTCGAGACTTCGCTGCGAATGCTGGAGGAGCTGACTGGCTCTGATCGAAAAAATACTGCGCAGGAGCACGGTCCCGCCGCAGAGTGTACGCTCAGCCTGAAACCGCGAGCCTATTGGCGGATGGATGAATTCACCGGCCCGCGCGCCCTCGACTCGTCCGGCAATGGCCTCGATGCGCTTTACGAGCCGAAAACGCTCTTTTATCTTCAAGGCCCGCATCATTCTGCTTTTTCCAAAGGAACCAAGAATCGCGCCGTTCACGTGGCAGAGGCTCGTTTCAATGCCCGAATCCCCGGACTCACGAAACGCGACTACACCGCATCGATATGGTTCTGGAGCGGATCAGCCCCCGGAAAGATTGACGAAACCGAATGGCTCTTCTCACGTGGGCGAAACTTCGCAGATCGTTCAGCCGGCGATCATATCGGCCTCATCGACAGCGCAGATGGAAGACGCCGCCTTGTCTATGAAGGGAAAGGTTTTCTTCGCAACCCGATCATTGACGAGGCAACCTCGGAAAACAGTCATCCCGTTGAACGGTGGAAATGGCATCACCTCGCCTTTGCGCGAGAAGGCGATACCAGTCATGTCTTCCTGGATGGCGTTCACCTTATTGCACAGACCACTGACACTAATGAAGAAGACCATCCCGACACCTTCTTTTTCGGCGGTCCCAGCACCAACGAAAACTTCTTCGAAGGCCGCCTCGACGAGATCGCGCTCTTTGATCGAGCCATAAGCAGCGATGAGATTAAAAAGATCTACCGAAGCGCTGCAGGAAAACCCGAGTAGCCACTTCACTCAGAGAGTCCCGCTTTTTACCCCGCCGGCGTCCAGTTTCCCCTTCCTACCTTTTACGCGGCAAAGCGGCAAACCCCTTGCACAATCCCCCATTCTGGGACAACACTTTCCCCATGGGTAGAGCATTCGAATATCGTCGTAAATCAAAAGAGGCACGCTGGGACAAAATGTCCAAAGTGTTTCCGAAAATTGGTAAGATCATCACGATGGCGGCCAAGGAAGGCGGAGATGATCCCGATTCCAATCCGAAGCTGCGCGCCGCGATTCAGAATGCGAAGGCGGAAAACATGCCTAAGGACAATGTTGATGCTGCGATCAAGCGCGCTTCAGGCAAGGACGCGGCCGACATTACCGAAATCAACTACGAAGGCAAAGGCCCCCACGGCATCATGATCTTCGTCGAGTGTGCGACTGACAACACAAACCGTTCCGTCGCGAACCTCAAAACGATCTTCAACAAGAACGGCGGCGAAATGCTCCCGAGCGGAGCGCTTGCTTTTCTCTTTGATCGCAAATCAGTCGTCGAATTCGAAGTCACCGACGAATTGAATATGGAAGAGGTCGAACTCACCCTTATGGATGCCGGTCTTGAGGAACTCGAAATTAATGACGGCGTTGCCTACGCCTATGCAGACTTTACCGACTTCGGACCGTTGACGACCGCGATTGAAGGCCTCGGCATCGAAGCCAAAAAGGCGTCTACCCAACGCATCCCCAATAATCCGATGGAATTCAGCGACGATCAACTCAACGAGATCGAAGAACTCATCGATAAGCTCGAAGACGACGAAGACGTTCAGGCGGTTTTTACGAACGCGGAGTAAGAAACACTCAGGACCTCAACTGTACTCGACAAAAGCGAGGCCCTGCCGCTCCAGAGATCCTCTTTTTGGTTCACATGAAAACCCGTATTTTCGTGAAGAAATTTGCGCAGAGAAGGTATTTTATATTTGAACAAGCGGGTTTGGCGATCACACACAATCGCGTTCAATGAATCTTACACGCCCTTTGCGACTGCTATACTCAACGAAGCCCATCCGAATGAGGTAGGAAAGATACTTCTCCCGACCGGAATACTCCGCGACCCCATGCCACATAGCCTTTTCCCGGGCGAACGCCAAGGTCGAGACCAGGTCAGTTTCCAAGTCTCTCGAAACCGCGATTCGCGATCGTAGACAGCTAACCGCCTTTCCCATCTGAAGAGGCCCGGCGAGGAAAAGCTGTGACAGGAAATAGGCGGGCCCGGTGATGCGGCGGGCGTAATGGCCAACAAAATGGGAGCCGCCTGTGGAACTATCGAGCGAATCGAGGAGCAAATCCGATTCGGTAAGCTCCGAGTGCCCATGACTCCGCGAATAGCTGAACAGCCCTCCGATGAAGATGAGCAAAACGATCAGGATGGAACCGACGACGACCGTGCGCCCCTCCCAATCCAAATCAAAGGACCGGGAGATGGAGCCCAGAGCAAAACGGAAAAACAGGAAAGCCAGTCCCAGCGACAAGACAGAGAGCACCAGCGCCAAAATTGCCCTGAGAGTCTGGCGACGGTTGAAACGCACGATCATTTTTCAAGCCCCTTGCCGAAATTAGCGACGAGCCGCCATCAAACGCATCACGTAGTATAGAAGCTGCCCGATGGAGGCGAGAGCAGCAACCGTGTAGGTCATCGCTGCCCAGAACAGAGCATTCTTGGCTTTGTCATGATCGAGATCGCCCATTACCCTGGTTTCGTCTAACCAGACGAGAGCGCGATTACTCGCATCAAACTCGACCGGAAGCGTCACGACTGAAAATAGAGTCGTGGTCGCGAAAAGAATCACCCCGACAAGCAATACGGTCGTGTTTCCAGAAGCGGCCATAAACAAACCTGCCATGAGAATCCAGTTCATGAACTTGCTGGACAAATTGACGATGGGCACAAGCATCGAACGAAGCTTCAAAGCGCCGTAAGCTTTCGCATGCTGGACCGCGTGGCCACACTCGTGAGCCGAAACCGCCGCGGCAGCGACATTCTTCTGGCTGTAGACGACCTCGCTCAAATTCACCGTCTTTCTCATCGGATTGTAATGATCTGTGAGCTGGCCCGGTGTTGAAATCACCTGAACATCGGTGATGCCGTTATCCGCGAGCATTTTCTCAGCGATCTGAGCACCCGAGAGAGCAATGGGGCGCTGTGAGTATTCAGCAAAACGTTTTTGAAGCATTGAGCCGACCCAGCGACTGATCAGCATCGTTCCTACCGTGAGAATGACGTAGAAGAGGTTTCCACCCTGAAGCATGTGAGAAAAATTCATAAAGAAGAAGGATTTTGGAGTTGGACAGATATTACCCGGACTCGTTCGGAACGAAATCAAACATTTCAGAACCTCGATCCATTGTTGTTCCGGGTAACACCCCCTCTACCCCAACCGATCCCAATACAAAAAACGGCCCCGCTGGAAAACCAGGCGGGGCCGAATATCTTTCACCCTCTCCCCTCTCAAACCAATTCGTGAGAAGACAGCGAAGACAATCCTAGCTAAAATTAATGAACAATGACGGGCTTCTCGCGCCATCCTCGTCTTGCCGCCTCAGTATTGATCCAGCTCTGCGCATCATTCTGAGAAGCAAATCCTCCATTGAAAATTACTGCATTCAATTTGCTGTTGGGGATAGGCACAACGGAAGTAGCGATCCCTGTGCCCCCCCGATCCACGCATCATTTCGATCACATTCTCCTGCTTGCGGAACGCTCCAAATTGAACCCGGTAAACCGGACGCTGAGGAGCCGGTGTAGCCACTGGAGCAACACTCCGGGGCGGTGCAATTGTAGCAGCGCCGGGAGAAGGAATCGACGAGGGAGCGCTGGGAGGTTTGATCTCAGGATAGGAGTAGGCACTCCGACCAGCCGGCGCATAAGTGGCTACTTGCGCGTTTTTCGGGGCACGGTTTCCAAAAAGACCATTCTTGAAGAGTCCGCCGCTTTTCTGATTCACCTGAGCCTGAGTGTTTGTCACGCTCTGATTCACCGCAACCTGCCCTTGAGCCACCTGGTTTGTGGTCGGCTTGTTTACGACAGCATCATAAAGGGGATCTTTTTTATTAAAACTGAGAACGGTTTAAATCCACGCGACTGCGGAACATTGGCGGCGACTGCAGCGCCTGAAACAGCCGCTCCGTGGCCTGCCACGTTAGGAACGCAAGGTGCCTGAGCGCTCATCGCTTGAGTATGTGGCGCAACCGCCTGTTGTGCAGGAACTTTGATACCGCTAATGAGGCAGAACCAATCAGCATCGAAACAAATAGAAGTGAGATAACGTGCATAATAATAATAACCCTTCGGGAATAATGTTAAATTAATAAATGATTGTTATTCTCGATAAACTTTACAGGGCCAGTTTATCACTCAGGATATTCTGACAGGTTAAGGCCTCCCACGGAGTGTAATGGGCACGTAGACGTCTACCTCCGAGAGACGCCCCGGAGACCAACATACTTCAGGGCTTCCCGCTTAAGCTGATAAGACTGCAAGCGCAGGTCTTTCCACCCTCGGACTATTCAGCTTGCCCCAAGCTCTCAATCCAGGATCGATGCACCGGCCCGAGCACTTCGAGGCTTTCACCGTTATCGTAAACGTCACTGACAGCGCTCATCGTAAGCCCGTGATAATATCTTGGAGTGAACGAATCAATCCAGTTCTCAGTATCAATGAATGGGTCGTAGTCGCCCGATTGGTTGAAGTCGATCTTCTCAAGCGAGGAAAGAACGGGGTTCTCATAGATATCCGGCTTCAACGAACGAACCACTATATCCGCTTTTTGGGTCAGCTCCTTATCGGTCTTCGCGTCATTCCACTGTCGTATCTTCGTGCTGAGATACTCAGTTCCCGTAACCGAAGCTTTAGAACCTACTGAGGCAGCCCAACCGGCGAGCGAGATGCCTATGCCTACAAGAGGATTAAAGACGGTGACAACGCCTCCCATGAGCATGATCCCGCCGGTAAGATTATTTGATTCCTCATCGATTTTTCAGCCAAACGTTCGAGCGCGTCGGCGAGATCCGATTCAAATGCTTGACCTGTTTGCGAAAACGAACGCTTCGTCTCTTCCTGAAGGAGAGCTTCAAGCCGCTCCGTCCCTGCCCCTTTCGCAAGGTGGAAGATGCGTGCTTTGGGAAGCTTATTATCCGCCGGCGCGCCCTCAGGGAGAACACGTGTGGTGTATATCAATCCCGCCCTTTCCCCGGTGAAATCCGGCAATAGGAAATAGTGCGTCTCATCTCGTTCTGAGTCACTCTTGCCTGCAAAGAGAGAACGAACGACTCCAAAATTGCTAACCGCGCCCCGCACCGATTGTAAGCCGGAATCTTTCAGCTGCAGGGCAAACGACTTTACGTCCTCGCTCGACTCCGCCAGTTTCTTGATTACCTCGTTCATCGCAGAGGGTGGCGAATCAGCCGTCGACTCTCCAGCTACTTTCTTCCTCACGCAGCGCTTCGATCATTTTGTCGATCTGCTCGACGTGTTTCAAAGGCGCCCTGCGACGAAGGTGCTTATTCCAGAGAACGTCGCGAAACTGTTCCATGGCCTCGAGTGAGAGGATTTCGTGTTCGTTCCACTCGGGATCCGTCTTCAGGGTGGAGAAAAACTCCCAACGACTGGCGTGAATCGTCGCACGGTAGTAGATCACGACTCCCTCTTCATCGCGGTCACGCCACTCGTGCATAGTCATGCCAGGACCTCCTTCAAGGTCGAGATGCAGCGCTCGTTCTGAGGCATCGTGCCCACAGAAACCCGAACCCATTCAGGAAGTTTGTAACTGCGCATCGAGCGAATGATGATGCCCCGCTTCAGCATCGCATCGAAAACCGCATCGCCGTTTCCGACTTTCACGAGGACGAAGTTGGCAAAACTGGGAACATACTCGAGTCCCATTTCATCGAAGGCATTCTGATAAAAGGCAAGCCCCTCATCGTTCAGGTTGCGTGTCCGCTCCTGGTGCTCGGTATCAGCAAGCCCTGCGATCGCGCCGGCCTGAGCTATCGAGTTGGTATTGAACGGCTGGCGGCATTTGTGCAGCACTTGTGCGATCTCCGGTGTCGTGATACCATAACCAATCCGCAGCCCGGCGAGGCCCTGAATTTTCGAAAAAGTCCGCATAATAACGACGTTGCGACCTTCCCGCACATACTTGAGCGTGTCGGGCGCGTCGTGAAGAAATTCGTGATAAGCCTCGTCAAAAATCACCATGACGTGGTCCGGCACCTTGTCCATAAAACGATCAATCGCCTCCTGCCCCACGAGCGTGCCGGTGGGATTATTGGGATTCGCGATGAAGATCTTCCGCGTTCGTGGCGTGATCGCCGCCGCCATCGCATCAAGATCATGAGCAAAACCGGGGTCAGGAACTTCAATCGTCTCGGCACCAAAAAGAGTCGCCATGAGCTTGTAGACGACAAAGGCATGCTCGGCCGCGATCACATTGTCACCGGGATTGAGAAAACCATGGCCGACCAGTTCAATAATCTCATTGGAACCATTGCTAATCACCACATTCTCCCGTCCAAGGCCAAAGGTCTCGGCAATCGCGGTTCGCAATTTGTAACCACCTCCATCAGGATAAATGTGAACCCATTCGGCCGCTTCTTTCATTGCCTCGACCGCTTTGGGAGAAGGCCCCAAAGGGTTCTCATTCGACGCAATCTTGATGATTTCATTGGGATCGAGTCCGAGCTCGCGCGCGGTTTCCTCGATCGGTTTTCCCGGGTCATAGGCGACGAGATTCTCGAGCCAGGGATGAGCTTCGTTTACAATAGAAGACATAATGGTTTTCAATTAAAGACTTACGTTGATGGCTTCACTTGCGGCGCGTGCTTTTTCACGCGCATGGTCGATTGATTCGCCTCGTGCCACAGCTACGCCCATGCGGCGCTTTCCAGATACGGCAGGTTTTCCAAAAAGTCGAATCTGTGTATCTGGCTCTGTTAGAGCGGCTTCGAGATTACTGTAACTGACACTCTGCGAAGTGCCCTCGACGAGAAGCACGGCGGATGCCGAGGGTCCATGCTGAGCAATGTTAGGAACAGGAAGCCCCAGAATGGCGCGGGCGTGGAGCGCAAACTGCGAGAGATCCTGAGAGATCATCGTCACCATTCCGGTATCGTGAGGACGTGGGGAAACCTCCGAGAAAATGACGTCGTCACCTTTGATGAATAGCTCAACACCGAAAATGCCCCGCCCACCGAGACTGTCAGTGACTTCCTTGGCATAGCGTTGTGCCTCAGCCTTCGCCTTTTCACTCATCGCCTGTGGTTGCCAGCTCTCGCGGTAATCGCCATCGACCTGAATATGACCGATCGGTTCACAATACGAAGTTCCTCCCACGTGACGCACCGTGAGCATTGTGATTTCGTAGTCAAATTCGACGAAGCCTTCCACGATCACCTTTCCTTTTCCGGCGCGACCACCTTCCTGAGCATATTCCCAAGCCGCCGCGATTTGGCCATCTGAGCGAACGGTCGACTGACCTTTTCCGGATGAACTCATCACCGGCTTGATCACAAACGGCAATCCGATCGCTTCCACCGCATCACGATACTCCTCTTCAGTTCCTGCAAAACGATAGGGAGATGTCGTCAGACCGAGTTCCTCCGCGGCAAGCCGCCGAATCCCCTCACGATTCATCGTTAACTGGGTCGCCCGTGGCGTCGGAATAATCGTGGTCACCCCTGACTCCTGCAGTTCAGCCAGCGTATCGGTCGCAATTGCCTCGACCTCGGGAACGACCAAATGAGGTTTCTCCAATTCGATAACCGCACGCAGCGCATCACCGTCGAGCATCGAAACAACATGAGACCGATCCGCGACCTGCATTGCCGGTGCGTTCTCATAAGCATCTACCGCAATCACTTCAACGCCGTAACGTTGCAGTTCGATTACGACTTCTTTCCCTAGCTCACCAGACCCGCAGAGCATAACGCGGGTCGCTTCGGACGTAAATGGAGTTCCCAGACTTGCCATGTCGGCAACCTTAAGGATAAAATCCAATTTCCAAAGGGAAATTTCCCATTCTCCGTATTCGATTTCTATCCATGTCCACCTTCTCCCAATGGCTTATCCTTCTGCGCGTGAACATTCGAATGATGAGAGTGAAAGCCCTCGTCGCCGCGAAGCGATCCCGACTCATGACGGGAACCATTGTCACGTTTCTGATCGGCTACATGGTGGCCGCTTACTGGCTTTTCAGTGAAGGCCTCGAGTATGTCGGCAAACTCCCCGCCGCAGGCTCGCTTTTAAGCGATCGACTCATCTTCGTGATGTTTTTCTGCTTCATGATGATGCTGATCTTCTCGGTCGGTGTGACCTCATACATATCCCTCTACCGAAACCGCGATACGCGATGGCTGCTATCGCTGCCGGTCTCTCATCAGGCGATTTTTCTGTGGAAAATCTTTGAATCGGCAATGGTTTCGAGCTGGGGACTCATCTTTATTCTCGCCCCGCTCCTTGCCGCTTTTGCCCGAATCCGGGAAGTCGGCCCTGATTTTTTCTTGAAAACAGCCTTTGTTCTCATGCTCTTCCTGATCCTCGTGAGCGCGATCGGCTCGGCTCTCCTGATCATTGCGGCTCGCTGGTTTTCGGTCCGAAAGTTTCTAATTGCGCTAGCTCTAGTAGCACTCGTCACTTTCGGCTCAACACTGAAGCAGGGAATCGAAGATGAAAAAGCGGTGAAGGATTCGGGATTGAGTGCCGCCCTCACCTTCCAGAGAGTGCTGCACCACACCAATGCCTCGGTAAATCGCGGGGTCCCCAGCGCCTGGTTATCAAATGCTATCATCGACTGGACACGGCCGTATCGCCATTTCGGGTTAGCGATGTATCCCACACTTCTTTTAAGCAACTCGCTCATGGGAATCCTACTCCTGACATGGGCCGCAAAGCGATGGTTCTATCAATCCTGGAACCGCTCGCTTCAAAGTGCAGCCTACAGCGCCCAGCGAAAATACCTACGAAGTAGAAGCTCCACCGAACAGATATTGAAAGACTTTCCCCGAACGCCCCTTCTCGCCCGATTCGTTGGACGTCCTATCGGCGCCTTTTCAGGCAAGGACTTCAAAACCTTTTTCCGAGACCCGGCACAGTGGGTTCAGTTCACCGTTGTCTTTGGACTCCTTGCGATCTATTCGAGCGGTCTCAGGCAGATGAATGGCGAAATGAACCAGGTTCGAGATCTCTACCTCGTTGCCTTTCTTAATCTCGCGGTTTGTGCACTCGCGCTATCCACCTTAACCACCCGTTTCGTATTCCCCCAATTCAGCCTCGAAGGAAGACGACTCTGGATTCTGGCGATGTCGCCTTTGGAAATGCAGTCCATCGTTCTGCAAAAATTTATCAGCTCAACGCTCGGGAGCGGAGTTCTCGTCGTGATCATCCTCGTGATCAGCGGCTACAACCTCCAACTGGGCGCGAGAGATTCCTTCTTTTTCATCGCTGCGATCACGCTCCTCTCGATTGGCCTCAATGGATTGGCGGTCGGACTCGGCGTTCTCTTTCCCAATCTCGAAGAGTCCAACGCCGCTAAAATTGTGAGTGGATTTGGCGGCACACTCTGCCTCGTTGGCAGCTTTATCTACATCCTCACTTTTATTCTCGTGCTCGCCTTCTTACGATGGGACGTCTTCAAAGACGGTGTCGTGGACATTTTTTGGTATGAATCGACTAAAAGTCAGGTCGGAATCGCAATAATCTTAGGTTTAACCGCGCTGGTAACCGTATTGCCATTATTTTTTTCACGAAAAAAGCTAAAAAGACTGGAAATTCTAGCCAATATATAATATTAATAGAACTTAATTAAATTTAACGTTCTTCAATATGTCTGTAGCAGCTGAAATCCAACCAATATTTTTTGATGAAGACGGGGGCAATGACCTCGAAATCCAGTTCGATCCCAAACAGTTCGAGGCGGTTACTCCTTACACTGAAGATCTCAACGACGAATATCAGCACGCTCAGGACCAGCTTCGTCATCTCCGCCAGCAGGAAGAACAAATCAAGCGTCAGGCAGCCGAACTGGAAGAGCTCACCCAAAAGGAAGAACAATTCAAGACAGGCCGGACTGAAGTGGTCGAAGATCTCACGAGCTACCTCTCTATTCTCGAGAACGAGTCCAACGAGGCACAGCGTATCGTCGAAGACTGCGCCGTCGCTCAAGAGCGTCTCGATCTCCACCTCTTCAACATTAATGCCCTGCGTCCTGAAACATGGAGCCGTGCCGATCGCAAAGCAGAACTCGCCAGAGCGCTTAGCTATGTTGAAGCAGCAGAAGACGAGATTGATTCAGTCAGTCCTCTCGTTGATGGATTCACAAAACGTGGCGGTCTTTTCAAAATGAAGGCTTCCACTCCCAAGTTGAGCCAATCGGCAGGAGCTCATACTGAGAACTCCTTCAGCTACTGGGTGAAAAGCGGCCTCGCTTTCTCTCTCCCCTTCGTCGGTTTCGGAATTATCGCTTTTCTCATCAGCGTATTCTCCTAACCCCTTTCCTTTCCTGGTTCGACTGCCACTCTCGAATCATTTACCCCTCGTGTCCTGACAACACGACAACCTGATTGATCCGCCATGTTTCCTTCAAAAAACAAAAACCGTAAGCGCAGCCGTAATCACCGTTCACCCGGTAAGTTTTGGGATGAGTCCGCCAAGTCGGACAAACCACGCCCTGGAAAAAAAACGCCTCAGGATCCGCGCGATCAAGCCCACAAGCTGAATGCCCAAATCGGAGTCCTCGAATCTTTTCTACAGAATCACCATGAGGCGGAAGTCAGCCGGCTCAAAATGAAGTCAGAGAACATCCTTCCTCCCCCGGAGCACTATGCTGCCCGGGCAGCACGCCCTGAAGCCCTGACGCGCTCAGAAAAGCGTCGCTACCACACCGAGCGAAGCAAGAACGGCGTTCAATTTCTCGGACTCCTCTGCGCCGCTTGCGCAATTGGCTGGTGGATCCTCTACGCCCCAGTCTAGAAAAAAACAACGTCACTAAATTCGAACGCAACCTTATTACTTTAAGATGGTTGCGCTTTGTTTTTACGGCTTCGACTAATCCCTCGCAGGCTGCCCAGACAGATCAGTGCGACCGCACCCAGCTGATACCCGCTCAGCCCAAACAGGACTGTCGGCGTATCGCGATGAAACTCGTGCCAGAATCGGAATGCCCCGTAACTGATCAGGTAGAGATGAAAAAGCTGCCCTGCGAATGGGGAGTTCTCGAGCACCTTCCTCCGCAAGACGAGAGGTAAAATCATCACGATAAAAAGCAGGTTGAATCCCAACTCTAGAGGAACTGCCGGCCATCGCTCAACACCGGCCCGGTCCGTGATTGTGAACCAGCCAGGCTTCGCACACACTTTTCCGGGACAGCAGCCATACCGCAGGCATCCTAGCCGTCCCGCGGCAATACTCAGAGGGACCCCAACTGCGAACCAGTCCCCTGTTGGCTTGGCATAACCGATCAGCTTCTTCGCAATTTCGACTCCGGCGTAGCCTCCTAACAAAGCACCCACGATCGTCTTTCCGGCCGCCAACTGATAGAGCCACAGGTCAATACCGCAATGCATCCAGCCTTCCGCCGCGAGGTAAAGCAACTTGGCTCCCAGATACGCTCCTGCAATCGCGCCAACGAACACGGCGAAAGATCCTGATTCATTTCGAAATCGTCTCGACCAGAGCCAACCGCCCAGCGTGAGACAGACAATCGTCACGAGAGTGTAGACGCTTCCCGAAGACGCGCGCTCCGCCCAATTCACATCAAGAGACGCCATCAAACACCTTGATACGCTTTCCCACCGCCATTCAAGTAATAGCGGCAAAACGAATCAAGCTCCCCATCGGGACGAATCACATGCGTACAGCAACGATCAATTCGGTCTTCATCCCAATCTTCACCGTCCATAAACGGCTTGATGAACAATCGGAAGGTATTTTTTTCGTCCATCTCAAATTCGTGAAGCAGCTCGCCCAAAGGCTCTGACTCACACCCACACTTGATGAGGTCTTCGAGCCGGTAACGAACCCGGTCACTGAGAAATCCCTGCAAGGTTCTGAAATCAACAAAGTCGCTAATCGAGCGCACTCCATCTTCCATCTTGAGCAAGTAGCCAATCGTCGCGCAATTGGGATCACCGCAGGGAAGCGGCGTAAAGTCATCGGCTCGCACCCCGCCATTCGATTGCTCGATGAGCCCGAGAATGATATCGCCGACATTGAGCCGGGTCGTCGTGCCCTCTGCGTCATGGTTACGGCCCGTTCCGAACATTGGCTGAAAGGCAACCCCCCGCACATGATCAAAAGTCAGGCCCAGAGCCGCCGTATCCCAGAGATGATCCAGATTTTCAGGAATCACCGTCATCGCGAGTGTCAACGGAATACCGAGCTCCCCTGCCCGCTCGATCGCTCGGCGCTTCATCTTTCCAAGATCAGCCCCGCGCAGGACCTTCTCTGCTGCGCGGTCAGGACCGTCATACTGAAGATAAAACTGAAAGTGACCGTATTCGACAAGCTCAGCGAGTTCCTCTCCAAAAGCCTTGTCGCCAGCGAGTCGCACCCCGTTCGAATTGACGAGCACGTAGTCGATACCCTTATTCTCCTGGCACCAACGAATCAGCTCGAAAAACTGAGGATGTAAGGTCGGTTCACCACCTGACATTTGCAGAATTTCGATCTTCCCTTTACGATTAATCACCCCTTGGATTCGTTTCTTCAGATCCTCAATCGGCACCGCATCGAGCTGATCGCCGGTGCCCGGTGGCGAATCGGCGAAACACGTCGGGCAGGTCAGGTTGCAGGAGTCCACGATTTCGATAAGAGCGAGACAAGTCGACATCACATCGACCGGACGAACCTGCGACTCCAGCGTCGGAACGTCACGCAGAGCATTGCCGCCAAGGAAGCCAATTTGCTCACCGGAAGCCGGACTCGCACAACCACAGCCTGCCCCGCACGCAGACTTTTCAGGATCCCTTTGGCCCTCAGAAAGCCAATAAAAGCGGGCATCTGAGCTTAATTTGATCTCACTCTCACCACAAACGGGACATTGTTTCCGCAGCCAAACCTCATCGCCGGAACCTTGCGAACGAGACTCCACTTCGCCCGGAACGGAGGTCCGACAACGGGCGCAGTGGCTGGTGGTCTTTTTAAGAGGTGAAACAGTCGTCGCCATAGAAAATCAGTAAGAGTTCGTCGCCATTACCAAGCCGCAGCAGCCGCCCATCGTCATCGCAAAATAGGCAGCGGCAACTCCGATAAATGAGAGAACCGCGCCGAGCCAGGTTAACCAGGTCCGGTCAGAGGAACCAAGGACAATTTTTCGAGCAACACAGCCTCCGGAAAGCAGCGCGCCAATCCCGAACAAAACGATCACTCCTTCCATCAGAGCATTGGGCATCGCATTTCCTCCCAGGTTCATCAAAATGACAACAAACCCGAAAATAGCAGGAGAAAGGCAAATCAGAAACAGGCGCATGACAGAGTGAGAGTAACCTTAGAAATAGCCATAGGACAATGGTTGATTCAAGAAGGGCATTACCACCCGAAAATGCCTTTGCCTGAAACCGGGAGCCTCGCCCCCGACACTTACGGATATCGACGACATTCTGCCCGCTCCATAGCTCAGGACTTCTGAACCGGCCTCTCGGCGACCGGCTACAACTTCGGCTTAGAGGTATGTTGCAATTCAAAGCACCTTTATTGGACATCATTTCTGATTTGCTTTAGCGGATAGAACACGAGCTTTTTCTACCTGATCTATCCCCGCTATATTGAACCCTGTTGCGTCCGCACGATTGCCACTAGCAAAACTGAGATCATAAATCGCCGCAGAACCAACTGGAGGCGGCAGTAAATGAGGACACGAGACTCGATGACGAAGATTCCAGGCAAGATGGACTTTGTCGCCTTGAACAAGCTTGCCGTTCAGAGTTTCAGTCACTTTGATTGTCGCTGTTCCAACTTGAAAAAGAATATGATCTCCTCCGAGGTTAAGTCCTACCCGTTTTAGTTCGGCCTGATAAGCATTCTCTCTCAAAATTTTCTCCGCTTCGATTTCCTCATTGGTCGGGAGTTTTTTGCCCCCATCCCAAAGTTGGGAGCCACTAAAATAAATGTGGCTGTCGACTATCTCAGAGTCAATTCTCCGGGCATGGTCCGGTGCCGGTTTCCCGTCGTAAGCAATGTCGGGATCCCATTTGGCTATCAAATAGTAGCTTTCTTGCCCGATTGTCTCAGCAACGACAAAGTCATCGTTTTTACTAAAAGGCCAGCGATCCACGGAATAGTCACCTGATATACAAATGGAAACAGCGAAGCCCAGGAACAAAGCGACACGAAAAATCACAGTCATCTCCAAGTTTGAGCCCGGGAGCACATGGGGGTCAAGTTAAGAGGTCGTAACAACAGGCTGAAGCCCGACAGCGCCCCACCCTGGCTTCAGCCTGACGGCTGAAAAATCCAGTATTTGCGGACTGAAGGGTCGCCTTGGTATGTGTTTTGAACTACCAAGATCTTAACTGAGACCACACCCTGCCGGCACGATCGCGAGATACGCGGCTACGATTCCAAACACAATCACTAATGAGACGGTCATTGCCATCCAATCGGGTTGTTCGTTCATTTTGCCACTAATCCACTCAGTGATGATCCCAATCGCGAAAAGAATGCAGACGACGGTTACCGCTAACACAATCACCGTCAGAGCGATGATGATTTCAGTATGCTCGGGCCATTTTATTACCAGCAAAACTAACGAGAGCAGCATGGGCAGTACAACTGGCCCCATGCAGATCATCCATTTCGTTCGGGTCGTCATTTCACGTGAACTAAAGACCAACCGGAGTGATCGCTGCGCAGCCGATGGTGCCTACCAATACGTAAAAAAACAGCGCTCCCACCGCGGCGAGAGACGAGGCAATCGTAACGACCTATTCAGGTTTCCCCTTCAATCGGGTCCTCACCCAGTCCCCCACAATAGTAAAGGCCCAGACCCCGAATACGAGGGTCGCCACCAGGATCAAAATCCAACCGAAAAACAGTGGAACCAGCTGCGGGAGAATCAGCGGAGCCAGACAAATGAGCCGTTTTTGAAAAGGGCTCATCTTTTCCCAAGGATGAAAAAAGATCTACGCTTCGACCTCGTCTTCCCTGACTCCGTTCTTCACTTCGAATTCGCGGCACCAGCCTTTGATTTCGAGATCGTTGAAAATCTTACCCATGACACGTCGCAGCAATCCTTTCAGGTTCGCGTTGTCGAGTTCAGCGAGGCTTCTTACGGCCGCATCTTTGTAGGTCTCCAGTAAAAGAAGGCACTTTTCGTCGGCTTCCAGCTCATGAGCGAGCTTACGCACTTTATCGATCGAGAAGTCTTTCAGCTCTTCGTGTGACCAAAGCGATTCGAGAACCGCTTTGTCATCACCTTTCGCGCGCTCGCGAGCGACCGCCAACAAGACGCTGGGGCGCATTTGCTCCAATTCATTGTCACCAGCATCTTCGCCGAGATCGTCCATGTCGTCACGGATTTGATAGGCGATGCCCAAATTCTCTGAGTATTCTCTGAGAACACTGTCCACTTCGTCGAAACGACCGGCGCAAGAAGCACCGAGCGCCAACGCCACTTCAAATGCCGGAGCTGTCTTCTGACGGAAAATTTCAAGAACCTGCTTCGACTTGAGCGGCTTCGGATCGTTCGCCCAAACGAGCTCAGCTCCCTGTCCCTGGCAAAGCTCCCTCTGCCCTTTCGCTGCGATTTGAAGCATCTCCACTTTCTGAGCGTCAGACAATCCGATCTCGCCAATGAGTCGATACCCCTCACCAATCAACAAATCGCCCGCATTGAGCGCCACCGGCACCCCATGCTGCGTGTGCAACGTTGGCTGATCGTAGCGACCATGATCTTCATCCTCAATGTCATCGTGAATCAGTGAGGCTTTATGGAAGAGTTCCGTCGCCAGTGCGATTTTCTTGATGTCATCCGAAACCGGCTCACCTCGATCTTCGCGCAGCGCTTCGAAAGCCGCCACCGTGAGGAAAGGACGCCAACGCTTTCCGTCGCGTGCCAGCCATTCACGGGCAATAAGTTCCTGCGTTCCCTCAGCCGGTCCCATGAGCGCGTCAATGCCCTCAGGGCTGAACCATTCTTTGACCTCTTCATGCAGTGCATTGAGATCGAGACGGCGGGTCTGATCATCGCTCGTGAGATGAAGATATTCCCACACCCAATCGATATCGACAGTGGTATTGATGCAATCATCCTGCAACAGAGGCACCGCAATCGATGGAATCGCGGCGGCTTCCACATACGGGAAAGTTCTCTCGAGCACAGGGAGGCAGGAAATTCCGACGATCGCTTCGATCTGACCGGTTTGAATCAGTGACATCACGATCGCCGACCCTTCCGCTACGAGAACGGCATATCCGAGACGCTCGGCCTCATTTTGAAAATCCTGGATGGAGCAAAGCCCGCACTGCTTGCAAAGAAGACCGAATTCATCAAACGGCGCCGGACACTTGTCCTCAACGCGCAGACACTTCGGCATGAGTAAAAGGCGTCGCTCGTAGGGAATTTCAGCGAGGGTCTCCCGCCACATCTCATTGTTGAGGCAAACGGCGGTGTAGTGCAGATAAGTCTCGTCTCCTTCGTATCCTAACTCGGCGAGGATCTTGCGTGCATGCACATCGAGTTCCTCAACCGGCATGGGAGGAACCGGGTTCTCCTTTTCGACGTAATTGCGAATCGTCTGGAGGAAAAGGTCCCGCTCCGGCTTGGTCTGGGGCAAATTCTTCTTAGGCGGGCGGAAACGAGTCGTCGTCACCGGTACCGGCTGGGGAATTTTGATCGTTTGGACGGAATCGACAGGAGATGACATGGATCAGTTTTCCAGAGTAAGCAGGGTTAGGTCAGGGAGGCAACAGGGTTAAGTCCCCTATTGGATTCTGTATTCTACAGTCAACAACGTTTCCTTAAAGAAGTTTCAGTTCAAGAAGAACCGAATTGCGTGATCAGGGTAAAGTTGTTGGCAAAACCGCGGCAAATGACGGTCGGCGGCGACTTTTGACTCGTCTTTGCGAATTGACCGCTGCCCTCTCCACGATCATGATCCGCTCATGCGATTTGGCATTCTCTTTTTACTCTCATTACTGGCCACTGCCGCTTCCGGAGAAAAGCCGTGGCCGCGGCACACAATCGACCCCGTTGATGCCGCCACTTCGAGGGCCGGGGCGGATGGAGTTCGGCTCGGCTACCTTAACGCTGACACCCTCCCCGACATTGTCACCGGCTGGGAGGAAGGCAATGCAATCCGCGCTTACCTCAACCCGGGACCTGAGAAGGCAAAGAATCCCTGGCCTGCGGTGACAGTAGGAAAAGTCAAAAATGCTGAGGATGCCGTATTTGCCGATGTAGACGGGGACGGTTGGCTCGACGTAGTCAGTTCCTGCGAAGGGAAGACCAAGTCGCATTTCGTCCACTGGGCCCCGGTATCAGCCAAAGAACTCCTCACCGAATCGAGCTGGAAAACCGAAGTCATTCCAGTGACCAAAGGCATCGAGGCATGGATGTATACCCTGCCTTGCGACGTGGACGGCGATGGCGATGTCGATTTGATCACCGGCTCCAAGAATGAAGGCGCATCAGTAAGTTGGATTGAAAATCCGGGGAAGGACGCTTCACGGGATCTGAGTTTGTGGAAACTCCACCGCATTGCTGATGCGGGTTGGATCATGAGTTTGCGCATTCTCGAGCAGGATGGTCAGCGCTATTTAGTTTTCTCCGATCGCAAAGGAGCGCATTCCGGAATCTTTATCACCCCTTTCGCGAATGAAGCGCCGTATTTCGGAAAACCGATTCTCATTGGCGGAGGCGGTGAAGAAGTTATGTTCCTCGACCTCGCGCTCCTCGATGACGATGGAAAGGTCGACGTGGTTGCCTCGATCCGACCCGATAAAACACGTGTGATTTATCAGCCCGAAGATCCCCTCACTATCTGGGAAGATTCTGCCGACCTGGAGCTTCTCGATCAAAACACGTTCGGGTCTACCAAAGCCGTCAAAGTGGGACTGATTGACGATGATCAGATCCCTGATTTTGTGATCACTTGCGAACGCGCGCAGGGAAAGTTAAAAGGTGTTCTTTTCAGTAATGTCTTCTCCGAGTTCGAAGCCATCAGCGACTCGGAAGGCGTGAAATACGATCGCATTGAATTGCTCGATCTCGATGACGACGGAGATCTCGACATCATCACCTGTGAGGAGAGAGCTGGGCTGGGTGTGTTTTGGTTTGAGAATCCAAGATGAGTGATCCTGGTGAACTAAGTAGAAGCAAAGCGAAGACGACCTCGTCGCTACCGCGTCATAGCGCGACAGCCTTTGCCTCTTTAATAGCGCTGATTTTGTTCGGCCTGTTTATCTGGAGTACACGACCTGCATTCTACTACATGGAGTTCATCGTAATGATCTTTTTCGCACCGATTTTACTCGGCGGGTTAGTCTCGTTCTGGCCAATCTATTTGGGTCTTCGAAAGCGGCAACTCTGTTTCGGAAAATGTGTCCCCCTGTTCATTTCGCTATCGGCTATACTTCTAACTCTCATTGTTTCACTTCCTTTTCAGGGGCCGCTAAAACTCATGTTTCTAACTGCGAGGCCGGCACTCGACGCGACGGTTCCAGAACTGAGAGAGAACTGGGAGCAGAACTCTCCTGAAATGGTGAGAGCGGGAATTTATTCGTTCAGATCGCCACAAATTAACGGCGAAAGGAGTCCAACAGAAATCCTGGTCTTCCGCTTCAAGAGCGATGGTGAGCAAGCCTTCATCCACAGCCCTGACGGAATCGACAACCTCCGATACAATTCAGGCAACAAAGGACACCTCGTGGGCGATTGGTACTGGATGTGCGAAGACTGATTTCAGTCGCTTTTACCGAAAGCGGCGGTTTCCCCGCAACCTTTTCCCCGGGTGGATGTTCTATCATTCATGATGCCCGTTTTGAATCGCACATTGCTTCTAACGACCTGCCTCCTGCCTGCCCTTATTGGGCAATCAGGCCTGACGCAGGAAATGATCATGAATTCGACCGCTCCGAAATATTCCGACGAGCAGATCAACTTCTTCGAGTCAAAAATTCGTCCTGCTCTCGTTAAGCACTGTTACAAATGCCACTCCGAAGACGGTGATAAAATTAAAGGCGGTCTGCTTCTCGACACACGGGAGATGAGCCTTGTTGGCGGAGACACAGGACCAGCCGTGGTTCCGGGTGATCTCGACGAAAGCCTCCTCTATGCCGCGATCCTCTATACGGATTCGGATTTAGAGATGCCGCCTAAGTACAAGCTCGATGATGGCGTCATCGCCGACTTTAGAACATGGATCGAAATGGGTGCGCCGGACCCCAGAGAGCGGAAGTCCAAATCAGGAGCGCCCGCGGAATACACTAACACGATCGACATCGAAGCCGGTCGCGACCATTGGGCCTATCAACTCCCCTCCGCCTCCAGCGAGCCCTCGCCCGAAGCCGGTTCGTGGTCGCTCAATGAGATCGACACGTTTATAGCGAAAGGACGCGAAACCGCCGGACTCACCGCCGCCGGTGATGCGAATCCTCTGACGCTGGTTCGGAGACTCTACTTTGACCTAATTGGGCTCCCCCCGGGCCAAGAGGAGGTTGAGGCATTTGTCGCGGGCTATGGAGCCGATCCCAAAACGACGATCGCGAAAACGGTCGATACTTTACTCGCGAAGGAACAATTCGGAGAGCGCTGGGGCCGCCACTGGCTCGACGTGGCGCGTTATGGCGAGTCCTCAGGAAAAGAAATTAACGCGACCTTTCCTCATGCCTGGCGGTATCGCGACTATGTGATCGATGCGTTCAATGCCGACAAACCGTTCGATGAATTTGTTCAGGAGCAAATCGCCGGTGACCTGCTCGAGGCAGAATCGCCCGAAGAAAAGGCGGAACATCTCATCGCGACGAGCTTTCTCGCGATCGGAACCAAGGGCCTCAACGAAGTCAACTCGCGCCAGTTTCGTTTCGATCTCGCAGACGAACAACTCGACACGACCAGCCAGGCCTTCCTCGCCACAACGGTCGCCTGTGCCCGCTGCCACGATCACAAATTCGATCCCATTCCGATGGGAGATTACTATTCGATGGCGGGAATTTTCCTGAGTTCTGAAACCCTTTACGGCACCGCCGAGGCGCTGCAAAGCCGCCGCACTACCGAGTTGGTCTCGCTTCCCGCCACATCGAAAGCGGGAACCGAAACCAAATCTCTTGGTGAAATGATCGAGATGACGTATCAGATGACGTTGATAGAGGAGCGGCTCACCGAATTAACAGACAAGGCAAGAGACCTTCGCCAAAGTGGTGACGCCGATGGGGCACGCGCCATGCTGAATCAAATCCTCAGAGCACGAAACCAGGTTGGCATTCAGGAACAACTTATCAAATCCTACGACGATGACGGCAATCCCATCGCCTTCACGATGGGCGTTCAAGATCGCGACGAGCCATTTGATTCCCAGATTCTGATCCGGGGAGAAGAAAGCAATCCCACCGAAGAGCGGGCTCCTCGAGGCTTTCTCCAAGTGATCCAGACGAATAACCAATCCGCGATTGGCACCCACGAAAGCGGACGACGCCAACTCGCCGAATGGATCACCTCTCCGGAGAATCCGCTCACCGCCCGCGTCTATGCCAATCGCGTTTGGGGATGGCTCATTGGCGAAGGACTTGTCACGAGCGTGGATAATTTTGGCACGACCGGGGAAAAACCAAGTCACCCCGAGCTCCTCGACTACCTGGCGCTCACCCTGATCGATTCAAGCTGGTCGACCAAAGATCTCATCCGTGAAATCGTCACGAGCCGAACTTACCGCATGAGCTCAAACTACGATGAGACTCAGTTTGAAAAAGATCCGGAGAACCGGCTTCTCTGGCGTGCCAATCGAAAACGCCTCGATGCTGAATCGCTCCGCGACGCAACACTCGCCGTGAGTCAGCATCTAGACCTCTCGCGCCCCGAAGGCTCCATGGTCTCTCAGGTTGGCGATGGTTTTGTCGGACGCAATATTCAGGAGACCCAACTCAATACCCCTTCGAATCATCGTTCCGTCTATCTGCCGATCGTGCGGGGGCTTGTTCCTGAAAGCTTAAGCCTGTTCGATTTTTCTGATCCCAGCCTCCTTTCCGGAAAGCGCGAAGTGACGACGGTTCCCTCTCAAGCGCTCTACCTCATGAACTCGGATTTCGCGATCAATAGCGCCCAGGCGATGGCTGAGTATCTCGTGAAAGAACAAAAACTCAAAGGCCCCGAACTCGCGAAAGCTGCTTTTTACCTCTGCTACTCGCGCCCTCCCACTCAGGAGGAAGGTATACACACCAGGGCCTATATCGAGCGCTTCCTCGAGGTGGCTAAAGCCGAAAATCTCTCCGTGGAAAAATCGAGGTATATGGCGCTGACCACTTTTTGCCAGTCCCTTATCTCCTCAGCCGAATTCCGCTACCTTAATTAATCCGCTTAAAATACCACGCTTACTTATTGATTATGAACGCATTTAATCCTCAAGCATTCTCGCGAAGAGTGGCTCTGAAAACGAGCTCCTGTGGTTTCGGTTACCTCGCTTTTTCCGCGCTCGCCGCGGCGGCCAAAGAAGCAGAATTGAATCCTCTCGCGCCAAGAACCCCCCACTTTGCCCCCAAGGCAAAACGGATCATTTTTCTCTCAATGCAAGGTGGCCCCTCACATGTCGATACCTTTGATCACAAGCCCCTCCTCAATCGCGACAGCGGGAAAGAGGCCAAGGGATTCGCCAAACTTCTCGGCTCCCCTTTTGAGTTCAATCAACACGGTGAAAGCGGACTCCCGATTTCCGAGCTCTTCCCCCAGCTCGCGAACCACGCCGACGATCTCTGCCTGATTAACAGCATGCACACCGACCTGCCGAATCACCCGCAGGCGCAGACGATGATGCATACCGGGAACTTCCAGTTTGTCCGCCCCTCACTCGGCGCGTGGACCCTCTACGGGCTCGGCACGGAAAACGACAGCCTTCCCGGCTTTGTCACTCTCGCTCCACCGAACGGCGCCCAGAATTACGGCAGCGCCTTCCTTCCTGCGATCTACCAGGGAACTCCTATCGGTAAGCAGGCTCGAAACCGTTTCGTAGCCGCTGATCAACAAGCAGCGATCAGCAACATCAAGAATCCTCAGATGACTTCGGAAATGCAGCGCGTGCAGCTCGATTTCATCAAATCCCTCAACGAAGCCAAACTCAAACGGGATGAGTTTCACCCCGAAGTCGAAGGGATCATTGAATCCTACGAACTCGCTTTCCGGATGCAGGATGAAGTGCCGGAAGTCCTCGATATTTCCAGGGAGTCGGAGGCGACGAAGAAACTTTACGGATTGGAAAACAACACCACCGCCGGATTCGGACGTCAGTGTCTCAGCGCCCGTCGCATGGCGGAAGCCGGGGTTCGCTTCATTCAGATCAATCACGGGAACTGGGATCATCACAACAACCTTCGCGACAGCCTGACGCGGAACTGTAACGAGATTGATCAACCCATTGCCGGACTGCTCCGGGATCTCAAGGACAGAGACATGCTCAAAGACACCTTGGTGATGTGGGCCGGTGAGTTTGGAAGAACGCCACACGCTCAGGGCACGAACGGGCGCGATCATAATAATCAGGGCTATTCCATGTGGATGGCCGGAGGCGGCGTCAAAGGCGGCTTGCGTTATGGCGCAACCGACGACCACGGCCACAAAGCAGTCCTCGATAAAGTTCACATTCACGACTGGCACGCCACGATTTTGCATTTGCTGGGCCTGAATCATGAAAAGCTCACCTACCGCTACGCAGGACGAGACTTCCGCCTCACCGATGTGCATGGTGAGATTGTGAAAGGGATTCTGGCATAATTAGAGTAGCGAAAGATTACCGCTGCAAAACAGATGCTTTCCAGAGCGCCCCGTTTCGTCTTTACTCTTTCGTTATGTTCAGACGTCTGGTTCTGTTCTCCTGTCCGCTAGTGGTAATCGTCTTACTCACTTCGTGCGGAGAGCCAACCAAACGCGAGTTCTCACAGGAAACCGGACTGCGTGAACGTATCGACGCTTTCGCCGCAGAGTTCGAAGCGCTTGCTGCCGATTTCCCCTATGAAGGGAAGCCATTCGCCTTGGCAACACCACTCGCTGAACCGCTATCCCCTGCAAACTCGCTCACGGTTTCGATTCAAGAACTTGGCTCTCCGATGCTGAGTAGGCTGACGACGGAGGACAAATTAATCCTGAACACCAACTACGGTATGGGTCGCTTGCTTCAGAGTTCATTCGCCAGCGAACCGATGGAAGAGGACTGGACGGAGAGAGTTGAAGCCATCCTGATCAAGCGTTACCTCTTCATCTATTGGACGCATAGCTACAAGCCACCTCTCGTTGTCGACGGCAAAAGCTATTACAAAGACGGCACCGCAAAAGCAGACGGGACTCTCTATGACCGGGAAACGGAGAATTACCTGCTGCGTTTCCAAACGGAAGGAGTCGCAGCCGGCTTCGTCGAGGCCAAGGCTGAGAAATGGAAACTCAATCAGAACCTGGTCTTCGAAATCAACCAGCTGCTTCGACAGGACTTGCTTCAAAAAATGTCCGCAGAGTTCGAGAAACAAACCGGCGCGATCCTTTATCGAAATGAGCCCGGGGATGCTCCGGAAGCTGACAGCGTCGATCAGTAGAAAGCACCACTGATCAGTTTCGATTACGCAATCTAATCGGCATTCATTTTCATGACCCGCTGCACCCTCTTCTTTACCCTTCTCGCCACGTCGAACGCATTCGGAGATCCCGTCCCCGTGTCGGATCCGTCGAACCGTGGCGGCTGGACTCTCATCGAATCTGTCTCAGACGAGTTCAACGGCGATTCCCTCGATCTCACGAAATGGAACAACCTCGGACTCGATGGCAATTATTACAATGAATGGAAAGGGCGCGCGCCTTCCCAATTCAACCCGGCGAACGTCACCGTCGCGAACGGCAACCTTACAATCGCCTCGCGGTGGGATCCTGATTTCCAATTCTCAGAGACGCCCCTCAAAGGAGTCCCTTACGGCAAAGCAGCCCCTGTCACCACCGGCTCCATCGTTTCAAAAGCAATGTTCAAGCACGGCTACCTTGAGATGCGCTGCAAAGCTGCCGCGGGTCCTGTATCATCCTCGTTCTGGACTACCGGCATCGGGGGCGAGATTGACGTCTTCGAGCATTTCGGTGAAAACCCGACCAATTCGAACTCGGCCTTCCTCTATAATACCTCTTTCCACGATTGGCGAAAAGGTTCACCCCACTTCGGCACACGAATCTGGGAAAACGACCATCACCTCAACTTCAAAGTTGCCGACGACTTTCACACCTACGGGCTCGAATGGGATCCTGACTTTCTCCGCATCTATATCGACGGCCGCCTTATCAATACCGTCACTCGACAACAACTGGGAAACCAATGGGTCGCCACCAACGAGCAAAAAGTCTGGATCGACTCTGAGACATTCGACTGGGAAATGAACCCCGCCCTGCTTAAAGCAGAACACTTCAAAAACAGCCCCCGATTCGTCGTCGACTAATGCCGTATCTGGCAACGCGCTAAACCCGAAACGAATACCCAACCGCTCCCCAACCTCTTCGGCAACCAGGGCTTCGAAGAAGACCTGAAATACTGGAGTGGCGGAGGAGCGCTCACCAAAGACGCCTACATTGGCACATTCGCGGCGCAGCTCACGAAAGAAGGCAAAATCCAACAAACCGTCACCGTCAAACCCAACACCACCTACGTCCTCTCAGCCAGGGTTAAACTCCCTGCTACCAATATGAAGGATGCCTGGACTGACGCCTACCTCAATGTCGCCGCATACGGAGGCGACAAACGAACCATTAGTTTCTTCAAACCAAACTTCACACGAAAGAGCCTCGAGTTTACGACGGGTCCTGACACGAAAACCGCCACAGTCTTTATCACGAACTTTCCGAAGAACCACCCCGTTATCGTCGATCACTTCGAGTTGATCGAATCCCCCGTGCCAAGGGGTGACGAGCTTCCAGCCGCCAGATAAGACTCCGGCCGAACCCAAGCAAGGCGCTTAATTTTCGCTCACCCCAGCGAAGGTGTCAGCTTAGCGAGGCGAGACATGAGCTCGCTCGTTTCACGACGCCATTGAGCGACCTTGTCCTTCGACATTTCAACACTCTCACTCGTGGCGGATTCCAGCTCGTGGTAACTTTTAGTAGCCCGCTCCAGCAGTTCGACCACCGCCTGATGGCTTCGATCGCTAACGGTCACTCCAGAGGCAGCCAGTTTCTCAAGATGCTCGCTCGTCCGACGTCGGGCTTCGCCCATTTCAGCAAGGAGAATCCGACTATTGGGGACGCGCCGAAGATTCGAAGCAAGACCCACTTTCTCAAGGAGCCAGATCATCCACTTGGTGGGATCAAAGCACCACGCTCTCACACCGTTGCGGTAATCATGCTGAAACTCGTGGTGGTAGTTGTGATAGCCTTCTCCAAAGGTGAGAAATGCCATCAGGGTGCTGTCTTTCGCGCTGCAGTTCCTCGAATATGGCTGACGGCCGAGGGTGTGGCACAGGGAATTGATGAAAAAAGTGCTTTGCTGAACGAGGAATATCCGCAACGGGCCCACGAGGAGAAATCCTCCGAGCGCTCCGACCCAACTTCCGGACCAGAGCCCACATAGCAGCGCCGGCAACGCGAGGCCAACGAGAGCAGCGATCCACTTGTCCCAGCGGGCCTGCCACATGACAAATTCGTCTTTTTGCAAATCAGACACGTTATCGAGCGGGCGGGCAGGTTCGACCTTGAAGAGAATCCAACCCATGTGAGCCCAGAAAAAGCCTTTCGAAATATCGTAAGGATCGTCGTCGTGATCGGTATGTTTGTGGTGATTTCGATGATCCGAGACCCAACAAAGAGCGGAATTTTCAAAAGCGCAGGCCCCAAAAATCAGGGTGGCAAGTCGCACCGGCCATTTGGCCTTGAAGGAGAGATGCGAGAAGAGCCGGTGATAGCCCAGCGTGATGCTGAGGCCGGTCGCGATGATGTAAAACAGCATCAGCCCACCGGTAAACCAATCCATCCCGTATTTGACGAGATAGATAGGAGCGGCAATGACGGCCAGTGCGGAAATGATAAAAAGGAAAACGGAATTGATCCAGTTTACACGCTGAAAAGGGATGCGGGATAGCATAAGGTCACTCGGGCGGGGGACTGTGATAGGAGAAACGAGAGAGATACGACGATAGTCGCTGAAAAGACGCATCGCGCCAGCAGAATCAGGTCCCGATTAAAGATTGAAAATAAGGTGACTTTCTATTCACCGGAAAACCTAGCCGCCTCTCAATCCATAACAGACCGACAGCCACAGCCTAAGGGGAGCGGCCCTCTGTTCTCTTTGAGAAGCGCCCTTCGAGGGACAGGCCCCTGGAAGATTTTTTCATCATGGGATCTCACGGGCATCGTCACTTCGTTCTTCTGGTTGAAGATCAATAAGCATCAGCCCCTCGCTACTAATCCTTCCTTCATTGAGCGCGTCTATAGACTGAAACGATTCGGGCTCGTCTTTCCATTCATACGAGTGCGAAGGACCCATTACGGGAAAAAAGGCCGAATAACTCAAGAGAAGAAAAACGACATTAGTCAAGTTCGTTCATTTCAGTAGATCCCATTCATATGTTAGAGAGACCAGCGCGATCTCGATTTTAGGATAGGAATTCCAACCGGAGAAGTCAATCAACTCACAGCGGAATTGGGCTTACGATCGCCGGCTTGTTCGGTCCGGTTTTCGGTCAGCCATCGAACCAAGCGTCCGCCATCTAAAACGCCTCATCAAAGCTGACGAAGAGGTCCAGAAAAGAATGCGTCGGAACCCCTTTGAGGATGATCTCGTGATCTTCGTCGGCGATTATCTTGATTGTTTGAAGATGCAGCTTCTCCGCAAGTTTCCGATGATTTCGTGGTGTGATCGACCAGTCGCCATATCTTCGGAGCAAGTTCCAAATCGGAAACCATCGCGATAAAATGATCTCTCTGTGCCTCCCATTGATCGAGGCAATCAAAGCGGGTGCCGACCTAATAAATTCATCCCAATCGAGAGTGCCCTTTGGCGGGTGGAGAACAACCTTGACTACTTTGTTCGTGGTAGTGATCTCGCCGGTATAGTAAAAGAATTCGTGGCCATTCAGAGTCTTCTGCCAGAGGTGAAAGTCGCCGAAGCTATCTAGTGTGATTTTCTCCGGCTTCATTTTCTAGACCGAACAGTAGTTATTAGTATCACCCCCAAAAGTGATATCACCTGAGGTATTCTTGATTGAGAATGTCCTCCAGCCCCTGATTTAGCAGGGAGGTATTCAAAAAGTATGCGTCTATCAGGGTGCCTCTCGCAGGGCTCTCAAACAGGACCTGATGTGGCTGATATCACTCCGTAGTGAGGCCCCCTCTTTCGCACCTTAAGCAAACGCAAGGTGAGGACAGTCTAAAAAGGGAGAACCGATCAGCCCAAAAATGATACGTGGCTTGCCGCTAGCTGCGCGGCCGGCTTTTCGTTCCGCAATCTCCCCCAAATCCTCCTCCCGAACCCCTCGATCACCCCCAACTCATTTAGATATCTTAACTTAATCTGGTATTCCCCACAATTTTCGGTATTTTATAGAGGATGAAAGCAATCAGTCGACGTTCCTGTCTCGCTCTGGGTAGCGCTGCCCTTTTCTCAAATCCGGCTCAGGCCCAGCTGGCTTACCAGTTGGAAGCGAAAAAGGAGAATGCCTCTTCTCAGCCGGCCTTGAGACGACCGTTACCGATGTCGACAATTTTCAAGGGGGAGGCGCGGTTTAACGGCATCGTGGAAAAGGCTCTGAAGGAAGACTGGGGCAAGCTTCCCATGAATGAGCGCCTCATGAAATGTGCCTACGAGTTGCGTGGTCTTCCTTATCAGAATTTCACCCTGGAAATCGATGACCACATCGAATCCCCTTCCGTCAATCTCGACGGACTCGACTGCTGGACTTTTTTCGCGCCATGCCTAGGCATGGCGCGCATGTTAGGGGCGCCCAAATCACAGTACAGTCCGGAGGATCTTCTGAGGGAAATTCAATTTACTCGCTACCGCGGCGGCCATTGCTCAGGCAACTACCTTGAACGCATCCACTACCTCGCAGAATGGTTTATTGAAAACGATGCACGTGGCACCTGCAACTACATCACTCCAGGCTTACCCGGCGCAGAGCAGATTCAGGGCCGGAAAATCAGCGAGATGACGATTCTCTGGAAGAGCTACCGTTACCTCAAAAATAACCCGGAATTGCGTGCACCGATGAAGGAGACAGAAGACCGCGTCGCGGCGATGCCGGTGCACTACATCCCCAAGTCAAAAGTCGCCGCGATCGAACCTCAGTTGCGGGATGGCGATGTCATTGGAATCGCGACAAAGCACCACGGCGGTTATTGTTCGCACGTGGGACTGATTTCGAGAACCAAAGACGGAGTCGCCCGCTTTATGCGCGCCTCGCGGAACTACAAAAAGGTCGTCGTCGATAAATCAATTTCCGGCTACCTCAACGATTTCAGTTCTCACGCCGGAATGATCGTAGGTCGCCCTCTCGAGCTGAATGAGACCGTCACGGATGCCGCGCAGTATCAGGCTAACCTAAAGAAACTGATCAGCTGATCTCCGACATATGCTCGCCGAGCCCATCATCAGCCTTGAAGTCGCGGTCCCTCTCATTAGATGGCTGAGTTGGTTCTCCGTCCTCCTTGGAGTTCTCCATCTCTTCGTCTACGTCATTGGCGAATTCTTCCCCGGCATCTACAAGCGCATCCGCTCCGAGGGGCTCCGGAAGATTCTCGTCGGAAAGGGCAACCGCCTCATGTGGGGCGGCGGCGGTCTCTTCATGCTCTTCTTCGGTGGCCTCGGCCTCGCCGGCCTCAAGCTCATCCAGTTTCTCGACGAGCTCAATCGGAGGCTCTGATTCTTCAATGACTTCGGCTTCCGGGTCCTCTGAGTCTGTGGGCTCGGCCGTCTCGCTAGCCTCGTCAGAATCAGCCGGTGCCACGCTCGTAGCTCGTCGTTCCTCGGCTAGGAGCAGATCGGCGACCTCGCGCTGAACGGTTTCAATCTCGTCGAGCTTCAAACCGGGGTCAGCGACGATGAATACATCTCCCGTTGCAGCCTGCTCATAGAATAGTAATCGCCTCTCATCGGACTCCTGAGCATCGGTCTGAACGAACTCCTTCTTTCGTTCGAGCATCAAGGCGAGAATGTAGCGGACGTTCTCGGTTTTCTGATCATCCTCGTCGATGAAACGACGCAACATCCCTTCCGCAGACGTGTCGACATGACTGGCTTCCGCGACCGCCGTAACCGGGGCATGATAGGTCGATTTCCAAAACGAAAACGGTGCCGGATCGATTGTTTTTTTCGCTTCATTCCACGAATCGACCGAGAAATCCTTACGCAGAAAACCATCCGACTCAGGATCATCAAAAATACAGGTATAGAACTCCTGCTTGTCGACAAAAGGTTCTTCTGTGATCTCACAGCGAGCGCTCGTTGCGCGTATTTTCCAATCCTGGATGATTGCCATTTTAGTAGAGAAAAAAGTCGTGCTGTAAATCAGGCAGTGGGAACCGCCGGCCTCTTTTTGAAAGGAGCCATAATCAGATTTCTCAGCTTCGGAATCTCACGATTCCGAGCCCGGAATGCAAGGAGGAACAATCCGATCGTAGCAATTATAAAATTGGTCAACCAGGCCGCGAGAAAAGGCCCCATATTGCTCCCCTGCCCCAGGGCAATAAAGGTGGTGCGCATTAGATACATCATTGCAAAAAGAATGATCGCACCGGTCACACCGGCCATCCCGCCGCGCCGCGAGTAGACCACTCCCAAAGGCGCCGCCACAAGAATCATGACGAAACAGGTGAAAGGCTCGGCGAAGATATTCCAACGGTTCGTTCGAAAAGCAGCGAGTCGATCGTCATTCATATCCGCATTGGCATCCAAATACATCGTCAGTCCGGGCATACCGAGATACTCGGGATTTTGCGCCGAACTCAACACTTTCCAGGGAGTCTCGGACCAATCATCAATCGTGAGCTGGGCGTGCCTCGTCATCCGCGGGATCCGCTCGGCATCATAGGTGTAAACGGTCACGCTGAAGAGCTGCCACTGAGGCGGAACCGTGTTCCACACCCACTTTGCCCGTTTCGCAATCCAGACAACTTGAGGCTGTCCCTTGTCATCGAGTTTGGCGACAACGACATCACTCATCGGATCGCTGAGCTTTAAAGGCACCGCGCCGACAAACCAGGTTCGCTGATCGGGTTCATTCACATGCATCCATCCGCGTTTGGAATACAGCACCGGCTCCACTTCTTCCCCCTTACGCTTTGCCCGAAACTTGGCCCTCGCAGATTCCATCATCGCATCGCTGGTTCCGACCGAAGTGGGAGCCCATTGGAACTTGAAGGCAAGGCAGATCATCGAGCTATAAAGGCCGATAATGAAAAGAGGCATGAGGATACGGGTCACGCTTCGGCCCGCGCCAATCATGCTGATCAGTTCATTCGACTTTGAAAGCGTCGTGAGTGAAAACAATCCTGCGAGCAACATCACGATGGGCATCACGAATAGAATCACAAAGGGTATCTGAACGATATAGTAAGTGATCGCCTGACCGTCTTTCATCTGAGCCAGGTATTTTGAGTGATCATTCATATCCGCAATCACCCAAATGGCGGTGAACGAAAACAAGCAAAACAGAAACGGCGAAAGAAAGGACTGAACGACGTATCGATCCATTAAAGAAAGTCGAAAGTACAACCAGGCCGCAAGCGGGATGCTGATAATCAAAGAGGCAACGAGCACAACCTGACCAAAGTAGGCGACAATGGAAGGAGTCTCCCCCGCGAGTGCCTTACCCGTCAACGCGCGCTGCGTGGCAATCACGTCAGGCGGCAGCCACGAGGCCAAACCTGCTAACGCGGCCATCCAAAGCGCGATAATAATAAATCGCTGTTGGTTCCGATTCGAGCGAGTCGGACGAATCAAAAAAGCAGCGACGACTCCCAGTAATGCCAGCACGACACTGAGCCCGCGCCAAATGATAGGAGCCACCGGTGGCAATTCAGTAGCAGGGCCACTTTCCAGGCCCAATTGAGAGGTCCCCGCGTCACGGTAATCGCCCCACGTGCTGAGGAAAACTGATGCCATGCTGAAAAACAGCACGGCCATGCACACCTTGATCACCAAAGGCCCTTTGTCCCCCTTCTCAGTCAAAGAGACAAACGAATCCCGCCCCTTTACAAAGAGCCACTTATAAAAGCGGAATACGGGGTTTCTTGTCAGAAAGTCAATCATGATCCATAGTTGATGGGAAGAAGATCTATCAGCGATCCTGACTATTTGCTTCCCTGAAACGGTTGCAAGGTTCGCGTCATTAGATGAAACGGTCAAGCGCCAGCTTTGATAGCCTAAAGATGTCTAAAACTTCAATTTCGTCACCCCATAGCCGGTCAACTGAAGATGAGTCGATCACTGAATTGGCTCAGCGGGTTCTTTTCTCGAACCAACTCGACGAGAAACTGAAGCCGCGCTCTCTCTGTATCGCCCGCCCTGAAGGCCCCGCGGCGCGAATCGCTCTATCGCACGACCTGACTCCGGCCCGATCTGACTCAATTCAATTTGCCTCAGGTTCTGCGACGCGGCCCAAACTCCCCGCTTCCGCTCATCTGGTAACGGATGAAAATCGCGGAACGCTGCTTCATTTTTTCGCGAATCACGAACTCCTCGCCGCCGAACTAATGGCCCTCGCGCTGCTGCGTTTTCCGGATGCACCTCACAAATTCCGGGTCGGGCTTGCCAACACGCTGCGGGAAGAGCAACGGCACACCCGATGGTATTTGGCAAGAATGAAGGACTGCGGAGTGGAGTTCGGCGAGTTCCCTCTCAGTCGTTTTTTCTGGGACGCGGTTTCGAGCATGGAATCCCCGATCGACTATGTCTCCCGCCTCAGCCTGACCTTCGAACAGGCCAACTTGGACTACGCGAACTACTACAGCGACGTCCTCGGGCAAGCTGGAGACACCAAAAGCGCAGCGATTCTGAAGCGCATCTACGAGGACGAAATTTCGCACGTAGGCTACGGACTCCATTGGTTTCGTCGGTGGAAAGAGGAGTCAGAAAGCGATTGGGAAGCTCTGAAATCCCGCCTTCACTTCCCTCTCTCCCCTTCACGGGCAAAAGGCAATCGAACCGGTTTCAATGTCGAAGGGAGGCGGGAAGCAGGGTTTGATGACGATTACATCCACCAGCTCTCGCTCTTTGAGCGTTCGAATGGACGGACCCCGAATGTGTTTCTCTTCAATCCCCAAGCCGAAAACGCGGTCGCAGTTCATCCTGCCCCCTATCATCCCGACAAGCGCATCCTCTCCGTGATAGAAGACCTCGAGATCGTAACCGCGGTCCTCGCACGTCGTGACGATGTCATTCTGATGCGTCGCCCCCCTTCACTGGCGCACCGGGCAACTCTCGCCGGACTCGGATTTCCACTGCCGGAAATCGAACCACTCGACAAAAACGGCAGCCTCGCTCCCGATAGTCTCCTGCGGGACCGGAAGCTCAATGACTTCCGTCCCTGGGGACTTACACCGGAGGTCGCCAAACACTTCTCATGCCTTGAGAAAAACACCTCACATGAGTCCCCCGCTTTTCACTGGGAGGACAGCCGCCGTGCGCTTTTTTCCAAGGCGGAACAGGTAGAGTCACTTTCAGATTGGGCCGGCCTCTCTTTTGCCTGCTCCACTCCGGATGAGTTGACTGAGGCAATCGACGACCTGCTCGATTTAGGATACACGGAAGCGATCATCAAACGACCGTTCTCCACTGCCGGAGGCGGTATGAGACGCATCACCTTAAGCCAAGTCAGAAGCGGTGAAGCACCTGTGTTCAGCGATAAAATTCTCCATGAAGGCGGCCTCATCCTTGAACCGGCTCATCGCAGGGAATTGGACTTTTCAGTTCAGTATCAGATGAAAGACGGGAAGCTGTCCCAACTCGGCTTGATACGACAGATCATCGCCGATTCCGGCCAATACCGGGGGAGTATCAGCGTGAACAAATTCTGTCAGGGCCTGAGCACGGAGATGTCCCAATTTCTGATGCAGGAGGCACTGAAGCATTACGAAAACAACGCGCCCTTCACTGCCGCACTCGAATCGTGGCTGAACGAACTCCGCTACGAAGGCCCCGTCGGAGTCGATGCTTACGTGCACCGGAAGCCCGATGGCGAAATCGCTCTGCGCACCTTTTGTGAGGTGAATTCACGCTTTACGATGGGAAGGGTGACGCACGAGCTGCGAAAGAAAGTTGCCTCTGGCCACGGCGTGAAATTTGAACTCCTGAAGCGGGACCCAGGCACGAACTACGAAAACACCGCCGTATTGGATCAGAAAGGTCTGATTGAAGAAGGTTCTCTTTTCCTCAACGAAATGCATGAAGGAACGCGATTCATAATCAAAATCACAATTGCCAAGCAGGCCGCAACTCTCTAACATTCCCCTGAACGTTCGCAAAAATGCCTGTTTTACGAGGAACCTACGTCCTGTTACTTTGCTGCCTCTGGTCAAGCTTTCACGCAAGAGCGGCGGATGAATTGAGCGCCAGCATGATTCAAAAAGTGCGCCGTGCCGCGATCGAAGTTCATATCAATGGTCAAATGCGAGGGGGCGGAGCCCTCGTAAAAGCCGAATCGGGCAACATCTACGCGCTCACCGCAGCCCACCTTTTCCATAGCCCCCGTGATACGTGTTCGATTGTGACTCACGACGATGAAACCTTTCCCGCCTCTCTCTCCGCTTACGATCTCGGGCACGATTTGGCGCTCCTCGAAGTGGATCCAGAAGCGACCAGTCGCGGAGGCTTGGCAATTGCCCGGTCGATTCCTCAAGACACTCAGGGCCTCTACAATCTCGGCCCTGCGCTAAGAAGACGCATGCTCATCCTTCCGGGAAAGGTCGCTGATTCGCGCATCAGCTACACCGATTTTGCCTCGTCCAAAGGGCACATCCGTCATTTCTTCGCCGCAGGGATTAATCCGGTATTTACCTCCGGCGGGATGTGGATTAACCAAAGCGGTCAAATTGTCGGAATTCAGCACGGCCGACTGCTTGGCGAAAAAGCGGCCTCATCCGGACTCAGCCTAGTCTCCCCCCCGTCAGCGATCCGTGAACTACTCAAATCCCGTAACGTTGCCGCCACCCCGGGAATCGGAGGTTATGTCTGGGAACTCCGCAATGCTGACTTGGACATGCTGGAAAAATTTCCTCCCGGGACCAAAGGCCTCTTCGTCAATCCCGTCTTTGAAGGACGCCCTCTCAACGGGGCCGGAATCAAAGCGCATGACTTAATTCTTTCCTGCGATGGGCGCCCCCTCACCCGTCGCTTTGAATTGCTCTCGGCAATCCGATCAAAACCGGTCGGATCCACCTTTGAACTGGTCGTAATCACCCCGGGAAAAGAACGGACTCGCACCGTCATCCTGCGAACCGACAGTCTCGAGTCGCTTTGGCAGTAGAATAAGCAGCGGGCCTCGACTCAGTTGATCTTACGCAAATACTCTTCGATCTCGAATTGCGCGCGAATCGCTTTCTTTCCTTTCGCAGATCGATAGGAATTAGTGAGGCCTTCATCGAGCTTCCTCGCCTTCACCGTATCGCTCCACTGAATGTTAAAATACTCGATCATCTGATCTTGAAGCTTCTTATCGAGGATCGGAAAAATGGTCTCAACCCGGGTATCGAAGTTCCGTGGAAGGAAATCGGCTGATGACAAAAACACCTCAGGGTTACCGTCATTTTCAAAGATCATAATCCGGGAATGCTCAAGGTATTTGTCGACGATACTGATCGCTTCGATCGGGCTTTCATCATCAATCACCATAGAGAACATACTCCGAACAATCAGCCGAACAGGAATACCTGCGTCCGCCGCTTCCTGAATTAAATCATTCGTCTCTCCGTCGGAAAAATTGTTCACCTTGAACGATAAACCGGCCGGTTTTCCTTCCTGATGATTGGCGATCTCCCTATCAACTCGATCTCTGAGGAATTTTCTCAGATCAAAAGGCGCTACATTGAGATGCTTCAACTTGGGAGGACGATACGAACGTTTGATAAACTGGAAGATCTCAGCAACATCAGCCCCGATTTCCTGATTATAAGTCATCAGCATGTGGTCTGCGAATATCGTCGCGGTATCCTCATTAAAATTCCCCGTTCCAAGAACGCTGTAATATTGACTTTTCCCTGACTCGCGACGCTCGATGTGAATCAGTTTACTGTGAACCTTGAGACCCTGAACACCCAATTGCACCTGAACGCCGGCGCTACGATACGCACTCGCCCAACGAATATTTGCCTCTTCATCAAAGCGGGCCTGAGGTTCCACGAGCACAAAAACGCGCTTCCCATTGCGGGCCGCCGCCTGCAGAGCGCTGGCAACACAGGAATGCTTCGCGAGACGATATTGGGTCATCGAAATGCTTTGCACGAGAGGATCAATCGAGGCTTCCTGAAGCAATCGAATGAGATGACGGAACGGCTGATAAGGAATATGAATCAGCAAGTCTTTCGCCCGAATCGCAGCGAACATGCTCGTTGATTTCTTCGTGATTGCTTTGACCGAAACCGGCTCGGAATCTTCGTTGCTAAGTCCTTTTTTTCCGAACTTTGGAAAACTGAGCAAGTCTCGACGATTGTGATACCGGGCCCCCGGATAAAGAGAATCCGACCTCGCCAGATTCAATTTCCTGAGAATCAAATTCAGAAACGGCTTCGGAAAATCACGGTCAAAGTTCGCTCTCACCGGAAGCCCCTCTTCGCGTGCACGGAGGCTTTCTTCCAATTTCTCGTAGAAGCTCTCGGTGAAATCGTCATCAAACTCGAGTTCTGAATCCCGCGTAAACTTGATCGCATACGAATCGTAAGTATCGAACGGGAAGCTCGCAAACACTTCGTCGAGACCAAAGCGAATAATATCATCCAAATACATCACCAGCTGTGTGCTGTCGTCAGACGGCAAAGGAATAAATCGCGGCAGCCCTCCCGGGATCTCAATCAGAGCATGCATCGGCCTACCACTTCCATCCGCTTTCGACGCCTTCACCGCGAGATACATGGGGAGATCCTTCAGCTTCGGCAACTTGGCAGAAGCTTTCAAGATGATGGGAAAGATGTAGGGACTCACTTCTCTCCGGAAATACTCTCTGAGGTAGCTCGTGAGGTGCGCAGGGACTTCTTGTTCGTTGATCAGCTTAATCCCATTCTCGGCGAGGTCCTCTTTCACCTTTCCGTAAGCAACGTTAAAGTCATTTGCCTGCATCGAAACAAGGCGGCTGACTTTCTTCAAGGTCACGTTGGGATCAGGCATATCGAGCCTTTTCCACTCGTCACCCAGAGTGGAAAGACGTTTCAAGGTCGCTACTCGAACGCGGAAAAACTCGTCAAGATTCGAACTGTAGATCCCGAGAAACTTAATTCTCTCAAAAAGCGGAACGTTAGGGTCGGCAGCCTCCTGCAGGACCCGTGCATTGAACGATAACCAGCTTGTTTCTTTGCTTCGAAATTGCGAACCCATATCTTTCCAAAACTTAATAACAAGAGTGCGCGAAAGCTAGATCTTGTTTGTGAAAATTCGGGCAGATTCACTTCACTAATCGAATCACACCAGTGAACTCATCGCTCACCTCAATCACAAGCCCTTGATCAATCTCCGATTCGGTTTCAAGCAATTCCGCTCCCTCGAGGTGACTCTTGTCTCCCTCGTCCCAGAGAATCCTGTTCCCCCCTACGCGCAGGGTAATCACTCCCTCTCCCGATCCAATCTTGACCGGTATTTTGTGGGCAATGTCTCCGGGGTCGATCAGAACCTCAGCGAGATGATTGTTAATTTCAACCGCCAGCGCCTTATGCCAAGGAAGCTCAATTCTCGTCTCCGTCTCCAGCTCGTGAAACCACCCGCTATATCGTTCGTGGTAATGAGCGTGATATCTTTTCTTGTTCTCTTCTTCCCGAAGAGATGCCGCCACTCGTGAAGTTGGTAAGCCATGCCCGGTTGACTCCTTGAACGTCTTAAACGTGTCTGCGGGAACGATCTCCGCGCGCCCGGCCGCCAGAGTAATTTTAAACCGCACAGGTAGCTCACCGTTCCATTCCTCGCCTATGACCTGGCTTCGCTTGTCATGATACGGGGTCGCGAGAAGGATTCCTGCCAGTGAAGCCACCGCCACAAGTATGAGCAAAACCTTGAATATAATCGGCATCTTGCGGCGCTCTTTTACTTCGCGCGAGACGCTGTCATTGAGCCCTAACAAATAGTAGAGCCCCAATGCCAGATAATGACCAATGAGAGCGACCCATATCACGTCGGTTAAAAAATGCCCCCCTTGCAACATTCTCGTGACTCCCAGAAGCGTCCCAAAGAACGCTCCGAAAATGAGCCACCCATAAGCGAGGCGACGCCGGTGCCGACAGAGAAGGAGAAAGCCTGCCATGAGCACATATCCGGTCGAGGCATGCCCGCAGGGAAAGGATCTCCCCTCTCGACTCTCATTCCAGACAAACACATTCTCAAAAGGCTGCTTCCCCCCCATCGAATCAACATGGACCGGCCGGGGCCGTCCCCAGTTGTCCTTCAAAGCGAAATTAACAATTACGCCCGGCCCCAGAAAAAGAAGCAGAGCGATAAAGAGATACACGCGACGCCACTTTGCAAAACGTGGCTTCGACCAGCTCAGACTGAGCCCAATCAAAGCCGCGATCCCCAGAATAATCGCAAGGTAAGGCCCCACTTTGTGTAGAGTCGTCCAAACGGGGTGCGTGCCCCACTTCCAGGAGTTTTCCCCGGCGTGGTAAATAGCCTGCTGAAGTCGAAGGTCGCAGTCGCCAAGCACTAAACCAATCGTCACGAGAATTCCGACAATCAGTGGCAAAAGCTTAAAGGCCCACAGCCCCGGCTCGGGAAAGCGGGGCGCACTGCTCAAATCATCCAAAAGAGCCCGCCAATACAACTTCCAATCCGGGTTGGACGAATCGCTTTCACTGCGGAGTGATTTGGAATTCATGGAAGAAAAAAATGAGACAAGTTCGCGCCACCATCAATACGAATAGAGGTTCACAAACAATAGACCTAAACCTAACAGGGTTAGGTGAATCACCTAACCCTGTTTACTCCATAGAGATTATGAAATGGTTATCGCCGCCAACTAATCAACGAGCGGCAGCAGATTCTCACGGCACCACTCGCCATTTTGCATCGTGACACCATCCGGGTTTTCCACCGCCTTGTGTGCTTCGTCTTCGCAAATAATCCACCCCTCGTAGTCACGCATCGTGAGCCACTCAGTGATCTTGTGGAAATCGAGCTTTCCGGTCCCCATTTGAGCCCATGGCTCAGGTCCGTTGCCCGAGTAATCCTTGTAGTGAATGTGATTCACGAGGTGCTGCCACTTATTCAAGGTCTCGATCACATCCATGCCACCACGAATGATATGGCCCACGTCAGGTGTCCAACCGGTTACAGAAGGGTCGAGGGAACTGAGCACAACATCGTAGTCATACTGGGTTCTAACCAGTGAATCAGGAGGACTGTTGGGGTGATAAGAGCAAACAAGGCCAGCATCGGTTCCACGCTGCGAGACGCGGTTGATGTTGCGGGCAATATTAAGACGACGCTTTTGGAGGTCGTTCTTACGGCCACTCGGGAGAGTCACAGTTCCAAGCATCGCGCCGGGGAAATGACTGAGCAAATCGATCGTGAAATCGGCAGCCTCTCGCTCCTCGGGAGTCTCCTCTTCATTGTCCCACGCGCAAATAAGCGCTAGACCGGCCAACTCGACGTTGTGCTCCTGAAGAGTGTCCTTCAACAAGCTGGGGTCGCAATAATCTCCAAGCCAGTATTTGCTGCAACCTAGAGCACTTTCAGAAATTTGGAGCACCATCGGCTCAATTCCCTGAAAGCCCGCTTCTCCAGCGACTTTGATCATGTGGCCGAGCTTGTTGTCATAGCCCTTGCCGGTGTCCTGCATAAACCAGGTGTAAACTTCGGATCCAAATTTGATTTTCGACATAGTATTATTAAAACGATTAGTGGTGAAAAAGTAAAGGAATTGGGAGTATCGGATTAGAAAATTTTACGATTAATGGGACAGGAGCCACTCGCGGACGCGTGGATTGAAATCATCCATCACTTCCCAGTGGAAAGCATGACCGGCGCCATCGTAAAAATGGGAATCGCAATTCGGGATTCCAGCAGAAACCTGCTCACCCATCCAAAGAGGAGTGAAGATATCATCCTTGCCGGAAATGACGAGACAGGGAGCTGAAATATTACCCAGCTGATCAGTGACATTGTGATTGATACAGGCGGCGGCCTGCCCTTTCAATCCATGCAGGGGCTGAGGGGTGGGATTCGCATTAAAGTCATCACGACCGGAAACCAGTCCTTCATACGCCTCGTCATTGTCCCAGAATGGCTTGGTAAAAATCAGCAATTGGATCCACTCGAGAAACTGCTTATTGTCGAGATGTGCTTTGCATACCTTCATGTGCTCGAAAGTCGACTTCGCGTAGCGATCGCACTCAGACCAGGGGCACATCAAAACGGCGCTCTGGACTTTCTCAGGATGCTTGAGGCAAAGTTGTTGGGCGATGATCGATCCCATCGAAACGCCAACAATACGCGCTTTCTCGATTCCCAGTCCATCCATGAGCCCTGCATAGTCATCGGCCATCATTTCGCTGGAGTAATCCCCCGCTGGCTTATCACTGAGACCAACGCCCCGGTTGTCAGGCATGATGCAGCGGAACTTCTCGCTCCAGTCGGCTGCATGAGCCTCCCAGACCGCTCCGTTAGCAGTGATTCCCATAATCATGATGAGAGGGTCTCCACTTCCCTGCTCTTCATAGTACATTTGGATTCCGTTTGATTCGACGTATGGCATTTTTCTAAGAATTAAAGTGGCGGAAGCCTTTCATGGCCTCACTGATCTTGTCGAGAATAATCTATACGATTACTCAACGCCAGCCTTTCCCTGATTGCGTCACCAAGCCGGCTTAAGGAGGTAAGAGGAAGGACAAAACAGATACAAAACTCCTCCTTCTTCCTCACCGCTTGGTGTGGACCGCACTGGCAACGCTGGAACCCGGCCCTTTTGCTCACCTATAGAGAGAGCAAAGAAGACGAAAGCGCGAGCAATCTCACTTTTTTGTTCGCCCTTGTTCCGATATTATCTGATACTCTGGATTTCCCAGTTCCATGCCCAGAAAAAACAAAGTCATCACCCCCGAGTTCCTGCGCGTCGGAGATTTTTACGAACATCATGCCGATGACCTGACGATGACTCTCATCGGTTCGGAAGTCGGATTCGACCGTAAAATCCTGGAACCAACGATTAACCGTCCGGGCCTTGCCCTCACGGGATTCTATCAGTATTTCGCGCTCCACCGAATCCAGGCCATCGGTCTCGCTGAATTCTCCTACCTTGAGCACCTCAGCACAGAGAATGCCGCCAAGCGATTTACCGATCTCTGCAGTCAGGCGATCCCCTGCCTCGTCATCAGTCGAGGACTCGAGCTACCTGAAAATCTCCTAAAAATCGCCAACGACGCCGGCATTTCCGTCTTTCAAACCTCTCTCGTGACGATGAACTTCATCAATGCCGCCACCGTGCGCCTGGACTGGGAATTCGCTCCGTCCATTTCCCAACATGGCTGTATGGTTGATGTGATGGGCATTGGAATCCTGATCAAAGGGGACAGCGGAACAGGAAAGAGCGAGACCGTTCTTGCCCTGCTTCGCCGCGGAGCCAGCCTCGTCGCTGACGATATGGTGCAGGTCCGCAACATCGAAGATCGCGAGCTGATTGCGACGGCACCGGAGCTGGGTCGCAGCCACATGGAAGTGAGAGGTCTTGGTATCATCAACGTCGCCGCTCTCTTCGGTGTGGGAACTTTTCGAACCGAAAAACGACTCGATATGGTTGTAAAACTCGTTCGGGATGAAAGTTTTAATGATATGGA
Source organism: Verrucomicrobiales bacterium (assembly GCA_028047635.1). GTDB lineage: Bacteria > Verrucomicrobiota > Verrucomicrobiia > Verrucomicrobiales > DEV007 > Arctic95D-9. The sequence goes on along the minus strand of JAOFXR010000008.1, from coordinate 41,497 downwards.
GCGAACCGGGTTGGATCGTAATACCGTCGACCTTCTCGGTCTCAAAGTGCCTCATATCGAGCTGCCCGTAGCAGCCGGCCGCGACATGGCACAACTCATCGAAGTCGCGGCACTTGATCAGAAGTTAAAATCACTGGGCCATGATTCCGCCGTCGAGTTCAATAAGAAGTTATTGAAAAAAATGAGAGACGAACGTAAATCGATCGTCTAGAACAAAGGTCAGCCCATTTAGATACCGTCCTTTATGCCAACTTGCGAACTCACTATCCCCAACGAGGATGGGCTCCATGCCCGCCCTGCGGCTAAGTTCGTCAAGCTCGCGAGCTCTTTCCCCTGTGAAATATGGGTTGAGAAGGACGACGAGGAGATCAATGGCAAAAGTATCATGGGCTTAATGATGCTCGCGGCTGCTCACGGTTCCGTTATCACGGTCACCACTGAAGGCGAACAGGAAGACGACGCCCTCGCGCAGATTTCCGCGCTCGTGAATGCCGGATTTGAGTGAGAAGGTTGATCTTCCTCAGATTTCGACGAAGGATTAGTTTTCCTTTCGAAATCTATAATTTTTCCGATCCCGAAACGTATTGGGGTCGTTGTTAATGACTTCCGCTGCATCGAAACCCGAGACGCGAATCCAAGGTATCGGTGTTTCACCGGGGATTTCTTGGGGCCTCGTTGAAATTCTCAGCACCGCTTTAGAGGAGCCTGAAGAAGCTTCTATCGAGAGGTCTGAAGTGGAGAGCGAGATTAATCGCCTCTCTCTGGCACTCGTTGCGACACGCGAACAAATCTCAGAACTCCAAAAGGAGATCATTTCCGAAGATGCTGAGAACAGCGCCGCTATTTTCGACGCCCATTTGTTGCTCCTTGAAGATGCAACCGTCCTCAAAGAAGTGCAGAAGATTACTGAGTCGGAGCTTAAAACAATCGACTGGGCTTACTTTTCGGTGGTGAAACGATATATCGATTCCCTGCGCAAGATCGCCGACCCCTATCTTCGCGAGCGGGCGGTCGATATTGAAGATGTCGCGAAGCGTGTCCTTGGCAATTTAAGAAGAACCACTCACGGTGCGGTGCCCGGGCAACTGAACGCGCAAACCAATATTGTTCTCTCTCATGACCTTACGCCTTCGGATACGGTGAGTATGGATCGCTCCAAGGTTCGTGGATTCGCCACTGAGGCGGGAAGTCAAACCTCTCATACAGCAATCATGGCGAGATCGCTGAACATCGCCGCGGTAGTGGCGATTCACAAGATTCCGGAAGGTTGTTCGACCGGTGATACGGCAATAGTGGATGGCCATCATGGTCTCGTCATTTTGAATCCTTCGCCGGAAACCCTTGCCGATTACAAAGCGCTCGCCGAAAAGGAAAAGCTAGTCGTCTCGGGGCTCGATAATATCAAGGATGCGCCCACCGAAACGTCGGACGGTGTTACTATTACCCTCTCCGCTAACATCGAGTTCCTGCAGGAGCTTTCCAGTGTCGCCGACCAAGGGGCTGAAGGAATTGGCCTCTATCGAACCGAATTTTTCTACCTGAGCAATCAGGAGCTTCGCAGCGAAGAGAATCAAACCGCGAACTACCGGGAAGTGGCTGAAGCAACCGCCCCCCATGGCGTAATTATTCGAACACTCGATATTGGAGGGGATAAAATGTGTCCCGAGCTCTATACGGTGCCTGAGCCGAATCCATTCCTTGGCTGGAGAGGGATCCGACTAAGCCTCGACCGTCCTGCTGATTTCAGAATTCAACTGAGATCCATCCTGAAGGCAAGTGCTGTTGGTAAGGTTAGGGTCATGTTCCCGTTCATTTCTACGCTCGAAGAAGTTCAACGTTCCAAGCAGCATCTCGAGGCGGCTAAAACCGAGCTTCGCGACCAGGGCATACCCTTCGACGAAGAGATCGAAGTCGGAGCCATGATTGAGATTCCGAGCGCCGTCATGATCGCCGACCACATCGCGCGCGAAGTTGATTTTCTTAGTATTGGGACCAACGACCTCATCCAGTACACCACCGCAGTCGACAGGGTAAATGATCGCGTTGCAGGGCTTTACCAACCGACTCACCCTGCTGTGATCGCGCTCATACGTGAAACCGTGGAAGCGGCGCACCGGAACAATATCTGGTGTGGCATATGCGGCGAGGCAGCCAGTGATCTGAGAATGACTCCGATCTGGGTAGGTCTCGGCGTCGACGAATTGTCGGTGGGTTCCGCCCAACTTCTCAAAATTCGCCATGCAATTTCGAAGCTTGATTCTGAGAGTTGCGGCAAGCTCGTTGAAGAATTACGCGCCCACGGAACTGCCGGCGAGATCGAACGACACTGCATCAATTTTGCCAAAGAATTTTACCCCGAATTCTTAATCTGAAGTAGTTTTGATGCGCGTTCTAAGATTGACGAAATTGCTTTCCCAACTAAAAATACTTTCGCTCCTCCCCATGCAGCTCCGGCCTTCCTCAAAAAATGCTCCTTCCCCGTTCGGGAAGGCAGGGAGATCTTTTGTCCTATTTTCTATCGGCGTCTCTGTGCTGCTTTTTACGCAACGATCCCCTGCTCCTGATTTCAAACTGCCAAAGGTTCCCTCATGGGGTAAAAAAGACCGTGGCGATGAACTCGAAGAAAGAGCTCAGGCTCCCAGCGGCCCCGGCGGCATGTGCATGACCGTTTCAGGTGATTACATTGTCTCGTGCCACCAATTCTTCCACTTCCACTATCGAGTCGTAAGAAGAGACAAAGATGACAACTGGGTGCCTTTTCCCAACGAGGAAATGAATACCCCCGGTTCCGGTTCCCCTGTTATTTTAGACTCGGTTCTTGGACTCGCTTCGGATTCCCGTGGAGTCGTCTGGATGCTCGACAATGGTAGACGTACCGGGACGATGCCTAAACTGGTTGCCTGGAATACAAAGAAGGAAGCCATTCACCGTGTCATTCCGATCAACCAGCAAGCGCTCTCCCCCCGATCCTTTCTCAAAAATCTCGTTCTTGACCCCGTCGCCCCGTTTATCTACATCTCAGACCCATCCGACGGCCACACTTCAGCGATCATCGTCGTCGATATTGAAACAGGACTAACACGACGCGTTCTCGAAGGGCACCGCTCGGTTCAAATGGATCAATCTATCAATCTTGAAATTGATGGCGGCTCGGTTGAGGTTCGCAGACCGGACGGTGCGGTGGCAACCCCTCTCACCGGCGTAAGCCCTCTCGCCATTGATCGCAAAGGTGACTGGCTTTATTATGGACCGAGAAACGGTTCTTCGCTTTTTAAAATCAAAACGGAGCTTCTTCGTCGCCCCGATATCCAACCCCAGGTCTTGCAGAGCCAAGTCCTGGGAGTCTCTCCTAAACCCGTCTGTGATAGCCTTGTAATCGACTCCAAGGGGCGGATTTACTTCGGGGATATTTCCCGCGGGGCGATTGATTATGTCTCTCCTGATGATGATTATCTAAACCTCCGGCTCCACATTCAGGATCCTAGAATTACCTGGCCGGGTGGTCTTCTCATCGGGCCTGACGGCCAGCTTCACTTTTTCAGCAGTCAGCTCCACCGCACTGGATTCTTCAACAGTGGCAAAGATGTCACGACTCCTCCCTTTTCCATCTTCCGGGCACGTCCACGTCCGTCGAGCAGGTTTCCCTTCTAGCCTCGTGCAACAGCTATATGGCGACAATCCTGGACACCCTCAAAAAGGGAACTGAATACCTCGAGAAGTATTATGTGGAAGACGCGCGGTTGAACATGGAGCACCTCATAGCCCATGTTCTGAAGGTGAATCGGATGCAGCTTTACGTCGACTTTGACAAGGCGTTGACAGAACCCGCCCTCGTATCGTTGAGGGATTTAACGAAGCGGCGCAGTAAAGGTGAGCCGCTTCAACACCTTCTCGGCACCGTTGAGTTTTGTGAACTTGAGTTTCAGGTCGATGGTCGAGCGTTAATCCCCCGTCCCGAAACGGAAGAACTGGTGCATTTGCTTCTCCAAAAAGAATGGCCGGCGAATGCACGCATCCTCGATCTTGGCTGCGGGTCCGGAGTCATTGGGCTTTCACTCGCGCATCATCTCGCGGAAAAAGGAGCGCACGTCGTGTTATCAGATGTTTCAGCCGACGCGCTCGCTCTTGCGAAAGAGAATGCCGTATCGCTCCAAATCTCCAATGTTGAATGGGTAGAGAGTGATCTCTTTTCCGCGATCGATTCGCAATTCGATCTCATTGTCGCCAACCTCCCCTACATTCCGAATTCCGAGCAAACCGAGCTCAGTCGGGAGGTCCAACGCGACCCCGCCCTCGCACTCTATGGCGGAGAGCTGGGAACGGAGATCATGACCCGCTTTCTCGAAGCGGCATCAGGGCACCTCTTGAACCCCGGACAAATCGCGCTTGAATATGGGATCGAACAGCACGACACCCTCAAAAAACAGGCTGAAGACCATGCTTTTGAACCAGTTACGACCAGGAAAGACCTCAACGGAATAGAGCGTTTTCTTTTTGCTACCAAAGCAGTCTAAAGCTGCTACCATCACGACTCGGTTTTTCGAAACCGTTCCCTACTCAACTTATGGAAAAATTCATTGTTCACGGCGGCGCTGAACTGGAAGGTAGCGTTAATATCAGCGGTTCCAAAAATGCCTCACTGCCGATTCTCGCAGCGACTCTTTTGACCAAGGAACAGTGCGTCATTCGACGGGTTCCTGATGTATCAGACACCAACTACATGCTTCAGATTCTGCAGAATCTCGGAGCGGAAGTAGAACGCGCCAGCGGAACGGTGATCATCAAATGCGAGAAGCTTCGCAGTCACGAAGCGCCATACGATTTAGTTCGAAAGATGCGGGCGTCCGTCTGCGTGATGGGGCCACTTTTGGCACGTCACAACCGGGCCGATGTCTCTCTTCCCGGTGGTTGTGTGATTGGAGATCGCCCTATTGATCTTCACCTGCGTGGCCTCGCTGGGCTGGGAGCAGAAGCGAATGTCGAAGGCGGAAATGTTCACCTTGAGGCCCGCTATGGCCTTAAGGGAAGCACGATCGACATGAGCGGTAAAAACGGCGCAACTGTTCTGGGAACCGACAATGTCATGATGGCAGCGGTTCTCGCACAGGGAACGACGATTATTAACGGAGCCGCCTGCGAACCTGAAGTCGTCGACCTTGCTGACATGCTCAACAAAATGGGCGCAAAAATCTCAGGGGCAGGAACTTCCTGCATTACGATTGAGGGCGTTGCTGAGCTCGGAGGCGTCGAGCACACTGTGATCCCCGACCGCATTGAAGCAGGAACCTTTCTCGTTGCCGGGGCGATGGCGGCGAAGAGCAAAATAACTCTAAAGCGAGTCAATCCTGATCATCTCACTGCCGTCACTGATGTTCTCGAATCCTGCGGTTGCGAGATCGAAAAAGGAGAGACAACGATCTCCATTTCCAAAGCTGATAAACCGATTGGAGCCAACATCACGACGGAGCCCTACCCGGGATTCCCGACCGACATGCAAGCTCAGATGTGTGCCCTTTTCGCTCTCACTCCCGGCATCAGCGTCGTGAAAGACACTATTTTCCCGCAGCGCTTCATGCATGCTTCAGAAATGAAACGCATGGGAGCCGATATCAACGTCGACGATGGCACCGCAGTGATTAACGGCGTCGATAGCATGAGCGCCGCTCCCGTGATGGCGAGTGATCTTCGTGCATCCGCCGCCCTAGTCCTCTCCGGTCTCCTTGCTAAAGGAGAAACCGAGATTTCACGCGTTTACCACATCGACCGCGGCTACGAGCACATCGATGACAAACTCATCGATCTCGGTGCGAATATCGAACGCCTTCCCGCTGACGCGTAAGCGCTGCTAGCGGTAAAAAGTCCGTCAGGCTTGTAAACCTCACTCGGAGAGTGAGGTTTACGTAGGCTTCCATCTCCGAGAGAAGCCTCATAGACTCCCGCCATCAGGTCGCGAAATCCTTCGCTCACTTGGGAAGGCAGGCCTTCAATGGTTGATTCCGTACCATTCCGCTTAATCGATTCAGGATCAAAGCACCTCGCCAGTCTTCTCAAAAACCGATACTCATTCCGATACGAACGCCTGATTCCGGCAAACCTTTTTCCAGAAACCAAAGAATCCGGCGGTTGCCTCTCCGACCCACCAGTGATCGCTGGGCTTTCGATGCAACTGCAAGGCGATGCCCCGTCGACAAAGTTGCGACTCGATTTCCGGCAAAGCATCGCGGATGGGACCCACCCAGGGCTGGTAGGCCACGATTGTCTTCAGTCCATGGTCATCCGCCCAATCGCCCAGAAACGTGGCTGTAGCACTCGTCTCGGCAAACTCCACCGCAGCCCTCGATTCCATTTGCTTCGCGGCATCGCGTAATCCCTGTTGGATAAACATCTTTCGGTTTTCACCATAGCGAGCCTGAACATGAATATCCCGCGAAAGCAGCGCCACGGCGCGCGCCCCTTTCCAATCTTCCCCAAGTTGCAGGTCGTCGTCGTGCAACCACCAACCGATCTGCTCGCAATCATGCCCCGCCTCCCCATCTTCGATCTTCGGAAGTGACCGCTCCGGTATGGGATCCTCAGACGGAATGTTCGCAATGGAACCGTCTAAGCGTTCGAGACCAGCGCGATTCGCATCGAGGATTTCAAGATCGACATACTTCTCGATATTGGCAGGACGAGCCAGATACGATTTCCCCTGCGTGTGCAGCCCTGCAACCCAACGCCATGAAAGTGTGTTCGACGCCGGATCGCCATCGAGTAAGTGCTGATGAAAAAAATCGGCCCCCATCTCCCACGGCAAACCAAAATGATGAATCCAGGCCCCTGCGAACCACATGCGAGCGTGATTATGTAAATAACCCGTCGTCGTCAATTCCCGCGCAAAATAGTCAATGATATCGATGCCTGACTGGCCGTTCATTACTTTCTCGCCCGCCCGCCAGGCACCGCTGCTAAACTGGTCACGGTCGGAGCAGTAGCGAGTCCAGATGTCCGGCCTCATCTCCAACCAGCTTTTCCAATACAAGCGCCAATAGATTTCCTGAACCAACTTCTCGACCTCACGAAAACCGTGCCGCTCGATCGCAAACGCAGCAAACTCCTGCTCGCTCAGTACCCGATGCCGAATCGCCGGCGATAGCTGCGATACATTCGTGTGACCGGGAACGACCCTATTGCGCTCCGCTGCATACTTTGGCATCTGATCCGCAAACACTTCGAGGCGGCGCCACGCATCGGCGCGAACGGCGGGGAAATCTGAGCCACTTTTGTCCGAACGATTCATCGTCAACGATACGGCTCAGCCACAGCACCTGGATCTACCGAATGCCGAAGGCAAGAACCCTGGCCTCGTGGGCCTCTTCGTCTGGAACTGAGAGTTAACGCCCCGCTTTCCCGTGTCACGCCAGAATGTCTCTCACGACATTTCCGTGGACATCAGTCAGTCGAAAATCTCTTCCCTGACTGCGGAACGTCAGCCGCTCGTGGTCGAACCCAAGCAGGTGCAAAATCGTTGCGTTGAGATCATGAACATGAACCGGTTTCTCGGTCGCGTTGAATCCTAGGTCATCAGTGGCTCCATGAATGTGGCCACCTTTCACGCCTCCCCCGGCCATCCACATCGTGAAGGCATTGGAATGGTGATCGCGCCCATCGAGTCCTCCCTGAACCATCGGTGTTCTCCCGAACTCTCCTCCCCAGACGACGAGCGTATCCTCCAATAAACCGCGCTGTTTCAAATCTTTCAGCAACGCCGCACAGGCCTGATCCGTATCGAGACAATTATTCTCGAGCCCCTTCTTTAAATTCCCGTGCTGATCCCACGATTCATGGAACAACTCCACAAATCGCACACCCTGTTCCACGAGTCTTCGCGCCAAAAGGCAGTTGTTCGCAAACGAAGGCTCGCCGGGTTTCGCACCATACAGTTCCAGTGTTTCCCGAGACTCCAGGCTGATATCAGTCACTTCAGGAGCGACATCCTGCATCCGATAAGCCATCTCAAAAGAATTGATCCGCGTCTGAATCTCAGGATCAGCGACTGAATCGAAACGCTTTTGATTCAGCACATTGATGGCGTCAATCGCAGAGCGCTGAGACTTGCGGTTGATTCCCTCGGGATTGGACAGAAAAAGAACCGGATCGCCGACCGAATTGAAAGGCACCCCTTGATAGACCGAAGGCAAAAACCCGGATCCAAAATTCGCTGACCCACCGCTTGGTCCCTTCTTGCCTGAAGACAAGACGACAAAGGCGGGGAGATTTTCAGTCTCACTTCCCAACCCATAAGTCGCCCACGATCCGAGAGAAGGGCGTCCGAATTGCTGGGATCCTGTGCTCATCAGAATCTGAGCGGGAGCATGGTTGAACGCATCCGTGTGCATCGATTTGATCCACGTGATCTCGTCAGCCATACCACCGAGGTGGGGTAAAATCTCCGCCATCTCCATGCCACACTGTCCATAACGCTTGAAGGGAAATTTTGGCCCAAGCAGCTTGTTGTCAGGTTTGATGAATGCGGAGCGGTATCCCTCGAGTAACTCCGCCGGAGGAGCTGTCCCGTCAAGCTTGGCCAAGGTCGCTTTATTCTCGAACAAATCGATATGACTGGGCGCCCCACCCATGAAGAGAAAAATGACCCGCTTCGCCTTTGCCGGAAAGGGAGGCTGTTTGGGCGCGAGCAAATTCGCCGCAGTCGCAGCACGGGAATCCCCCTGCATGAGATGATTCATCGCAACCCCGCCAAGTCCCATGCCGCAGTCACGCATGAACCAGCGGCGACTCACTGAACGCGAAAAATCAGACAGAGTATTTCCGTCCACTTGAGTGAAAGAGCCTTGCTTCCGATTCATTTAAAATACTGGTGTAAAATTATGACTTCGTGATCGTCTCGTCGAGATTGAGAAGGACACGGGCGACAGCAAGCCAGGGATCTCCTCCGTCCGCTTTTTCCTTGTTGAAAAGTGTTAGGAGGACTTCGAGTTCATCAGCATCGGGCTCACGGCAGGTGCAGCTTCGGAATGCAGCGACCACACCAGCCGGGAGATCACTTTTCACCGCCTTGATCTGACCAGCGAGCGCCTCGGCCGACTCAAGTGAAAGTGGTTCATTGAGCAGAGCCAGCGCCTGCAAAGGTGTCGTCGAGCGAGGGCGTCTCACGCAGGAAATATCCCCAACCGGGGCATCGAAAGCGGAAAGAAAAGGAGGTGGTACGGTGCGAAAGCGAAACGTGTAAAGCGCCCGACGATAACGCCGCTCTGGTTCCATATCCTCGTTCCACTTTTTGGGACCATAGCTAGCGGGGGGATCAAAAAGGAAACGAGGAATCGGTGGGCGCACGCTTTCGCCCCCGACGGTTCGATCCAAAATCCCACTCGCCGCGAGCTGAATGTCGCGAACCATTTCTGCATCGGGGCGAAATCGCGGACCGCGTGCAAGGAGTCGATTATCCGGATCCTGAGCCGCCAGTTTCGGAGTCAGAGCGGAGTCCTGTCGGTAAGTGCGACTGCTCACGATCAGCTGGTGCAGGTGCTTGATATCCCAGCCCGATTCCATGAACTCCACAGCGAGCCAATCAAGCAAGCCGGGATGAGTCGGTGCCGAAGCTTGATGCCCGAGGTCCTCCACCGTTTCGACAATCCCCCTGCCAAAAAACGCCTGCCAGATTCGGTTCACAAATGTCCGTGCTGCAATCGGCGAATCCCTATCCACAAGCCAACGGGCAAAAGTGAGGCGTGACTTCGGATCGCCGCCCTCTGGCAAATCATGAAGGAAGGCGGGAACATGCGGCTCAACGGCTTGCCGGGGATGCATTTGCTCACCTCGATGGTAGAGCCTCGTTTCGCGTCGCTTCCCTTCGATTTCCTGCGTCACAAGCTGGGGTGTCGCCGCAGGATATTCGGCCTCAAGATCGGCTATCGTCTTATTCAGCTTAGCCAACTCAGAACGCGTTTCCATCCACGCGGCAAAGAGAGCTTTCTTATCTGCCGGAGTCCACTTTCCGGAAGATTTTCCGATAATCGAGCGAAGCGCCGGACTCAACGGTTTACTGGCCTCATATCGATCAGGAGAGAGCGAAAACCGGAAGCGTCCCAGGTTGCGATGCTCATTCGCATCGCTGTTTGTGCCGCCGTGCTGACAAGACACTTCAAAGCGAACAAAGAGCGGTCCATCACCTTTCCGTTTGATCGGCGTTTTCAAGTTCATGACGACCAGCCTTGGCTGATTCGACTTGCGCACTCCTGCCTCAGTCGCCCAGGCCGTCTTCGTGTCACCGTCGTTGATAAATGCGGCGGGGCCTTCCTTTCGTTTTCCTGCTTCCCCTTTTCGATCCGGATATTTGGCCGTGTCGATGAGACGTTCGGGACGATCGAGATCCGATTGCGCCGGTTCAATCGCCACTTTCTCAAGCAAGTCAGACTCGTCTCCCACCTTGAAGCTAAATTCACTCACCGCAGAGGTCCCTTCAAGCGATCGTCCCGGCCCGCCATAGGTGAGATAAGGATCCATGAGCAATTCAATCCGCAGACTCGAAATTTGATCGAGAGTCACTTCCGTCTCGAAATTTTCGGAACTGCGCGACGGTGAATAACCCATCGCCATGATCGACCCATCTTCCTGAGCATAGAATTTCTGCCCGCCGTCACCGAGATGTTTGGGCGTGACGACTTGCCATTTTGGCTCGGCGCTAAGCTTCGTCTTTTCCGCCGCAACCCAATTCTGTAACGACGATTCCCACATAGGAAAACGAACTTTAGCAAGGTCTCTCACCGCTTTCACTTGCTCCTCAACCTGGCTGACCGTTCTCGAATCCGCCTTATTAAAATACGGCACTGTCGCCTCATGTGAGTTGTTCAAGTAGGCGAACATCCCAAAGTATTCCTCGTGCTGAATAGGATCGTATTTGTGAGTGTGGCACTGGGCACATTGCGTTGTAAGGCCGAGAATCGACTTTCCGACCGCATCCATTCGATCAAAGATTCCTTCGATCCTGAACTGCTCCGCATTGATCGCCCCTTCCTCGTTCACCATTGAGTTTCTCAGAAACCCGGTCGCAACGCGATCTGAGACCGAAGCATTCTGAAGTAAATCTCCTCCTACTTGACGGATAATGAACTGATCATACTGAGGCTCATCATTAAACGCATCAATGACCCAATCTCGATACGGCCAGACAAATCGCTCAGCGTCCTTCTCGTAGCCGTTGGAGTCGGCGTATCTCCCCGCGTCCATCCACCAGCGAGCCCAGCGCTCGCCATAATGTTTTGAATTCAAAAGCCGAGTCACGGCACGATCGTAAGCCCCTTCTTTTTCGTCTTTCAGAAAGGCATCCAGTTCAGCCACCGTCGGAGGCAACCCTGTGAGATCGAGCGCGACCCGCCTCAATAACTTCGCTTTAGAAGAGGCTTTCGAAAAGGCGAGATCGTGTTGGCCGTGAGTGGCCTTTACAAAAGCATCGATAGGATCCTTCTCTCCGTTCGTTGGAACCGCAGGTCTAACAGGTGCCTCAAACGCCCAGTGACTTCCCCACGCTGCCCCTTCCTCGATCCACTGTCTCAAAATATCAATTTCAGCAGCAGGTAATGCGTCTTTCTTCTTCGGAGGTGGCATCAACTCATCAGGATCAGTGCTCACGATCCGGGCGATCAATTCGCTACCTTCAGGATCTCCCTTCGTCAGAGCCTTCCAAGCACCTGCTTCGGTATCGAGCCGCAGCTTACCTTTCCGCTCCTGTTCGTCCGGGCCGTGACAGGCATAACAATTGTCCGAGAGAATTGGCTGAACGTCTTTTGCGAAATCAATCTCTCCGGCAGCATAAGAGAACACAAGCGAGAAGAGAACGACAAGGGTGGCAGAGAAAAATCTCATGGCTTCAACTCTTGCGAAAAACAGCTCCACACACAAGGCCGCAAAAGCGCAGATTTTCTCCGTAACAGCTCTCCTCTGAATTCCGTCGGCGCATGAGCGTCAAGATTGAACTTGTCGCATTTCGAGGAACTGGCAAAAGTCCATCATGAAACTCTTTCTCCCCTTCCTCGTCTTTATTGCGACCTACGTCGCGCCACCGCTCTCAGCAAAGGAACCCGTTGCCGTTGAGTCAGCCCCGTTGCCTGCCTTGGCACCCTCTTCGTTTCTTCAGGTTCAGGATGAAGACACCGTTGTGTTTCTCGGGGACTCGATTACTCATCAATGCATTTACACTCAATACATTGAGACCTTTTTTTACACCCGTTACCCCGAGCGGAGAATTCACTTTCACAACGCAGGCATCACGGGTGACAAAGCTGTCGACACACTTAATAGATTTGAAGAAGATATCGTTTTGGAAAACCCGGACTTTGTCACGATCCTCCTTGGGATGAATGATGGGGCCTACGCGCCATTCACGCCGGAAATCTTCGAGACCTATGCGACGGGAATGAAAACGGTGCTCGAAAAAGTGAAGGCCACCGGTGCTGAGACAATCGCGCTCTCGCCGACAATGTTCGATCACCATCAGCTCACGCTGCGCAAAAAAGATCCCACGTTTCGATTTGGAACTCGTGACTTTGACGGGAACTACAACTCACTCATGGCTTACTACGGCGCCTGGCTCCGCGAAACCGCCAGCGCTCAGAGCGTTCCCTTCGTCAATCTCTGGGGCCCGCTCAATGACACGACTTTTGCGGCCCGCCGCAGCCAACCCGATTTCTCTCTCGTCGAAGACTCGATTCATCCCGGAGCTGCCGGACAATTTGTGATGGCCTTCTCGATTCTTTCGGCCTCTCAACCGGAGCGTCGAACCGTCAGCGGAGTTGCCCTCACAAGAAGCGCTCGGGGTGAATGGAGCGGTTCTCGAAATGAAAAGATCACCGACATTTCCGGCTCGGAAGACGGCACCGAACTCTCCTTTACCCACCTTGCGAAAGCGCTGCCCTGGGTGGTTCCAGCCGAGTCATCTAAACGCGATCTGAAATGGGGTAAATCGACTCCCGCTCAAGTTGGATATGATCTCACCAAGGCCGGGCACAAGCTCAGTAACGAAAAGCTGCGCGTATCCGGGCTCGCCCCCGGCACCTATGAACTGAAAATCGACGATCAAGTCATCGGAACTTTTTCTCACACCGTTCTTTCAATCAAAATAGAGCTGCAGAAGTATGCCGAGACCCCGCAGTATCAGCAATCGCTAAAAGTAGCCGAGCTCAACCGGACGCGAAATGATGAAGCGGTTCGCCCATCAAGGGATCTCCAGACACAAATCAAAGGTCTCCGCCGAAACAAAGCGAAGATCGATTTCGAGGCCCGTTTTTCTGAGGTTAGAGAGAAGATCGTGTCACTGCAGAAAAAGGCAGCAGCGTTCGAAGAGCAAATCTACGCAGCGGCCCAGCCAGTGCCCCGTCGCTATCACCTTCGCAAAGTGAAGTAGTGAGATAAAATGAGAATAAGTATCGAACTGCAAGAATAGCTGTTTCCAGCAATCACCGGGTATGAAAACGAAATGGCCCTGCTCCTTTCGGAACCGGGCCATTCGAAAATAGCGTTGGAAGTCTCTATCTTAAGTGACAGCTACTAGAAATAAGTCCGAACTGCGAACTGCCAGCTTCCGGTCGCGATCTCGGTGTTGGTTCCGAAAAGGTCACCCCAGGCATACTCATATCCACCCATAAGTTTGAGGTTTTCTCCGCAAAGAAAATACTGAAATCCAGCGTAAACCGAGTGGTAGTTTTCAACATTAAAACGTGCGTTGTTGTCCCCGCCTCCGTCGTTTCCAAATCGCTGGGTGCGTTGTTCACGCCCCGAATCCATATATTGGTAGCGGAATACACCTTCGAGCCTGTCGGTGATTTTATAGGAAGGCAATACGTAGAATCCCCACGTATCATCTCCAGTCGGAATTTCTCCGGACCCTCGATAGGCTCCCGAACTTTCGCGGTTGGCCCCGTAGATGAAGTCGGAAATAAGTTTGAACCGGTCCTTTTCGTAGTCGACTCCCCAGGCAAATGCATGCTCATAAGCTGACCCGAAAGTGCCCACTTCAGCATCTCCCCGTGCACGCTCACGCCCGCCATCGTTGTTAACGAAATTCCAGTCGAAGTGGAAGTCGAGGTTCTCATTTACAGGAACGGTGAGGTTGTAGGATGCCCCTTTATTGGCACGAAAGTCGACCCACTCCGGACCGCTATCATGTGCACCATAAACCCAGGCACCAAAGCGTTGTTCAATACCATTGATCAAGAATCCCACCTGAGCTCCCCAGGGACGTTGCTGCCCCACTTCGTTTACGATGGGCGCACGCTCGACGGTTTTGATAAACCTCGAGGATTGAATATCCTCACGGGTAATGTCCTGCTTATCTTTACCGATAATCACGTAGAAATCATCGCTGGGCTTCCATTGCAAGTTAATGGTCTGGAAGTTATTAATGAAAGTATCGCCTCCATCCACTAGCCCTGTGCTTGAACCATCGCCATCCGAATAGTTAGCGTCGAATCCAAATGATAGATCGTGAGCCAAATCGAAGTCCATTTGGATTCGAGCCCGGCGGTGTTGAAGGTTATGGTATCCATTGTCCCGGACATCATCAATATCCTCGGTCTGGCTGATGTACTGGCCATGATACCTGCCTTTTAATTTTACTTTCCTGATGAACCCATTATCGCTCTCGTATAAGGTGTTCTTATCAAAAATGTCACAAGGGCTGAAGGCCTCAGCCATCGGATTCTTGTCATCGATTATCAATTTGCCATCACCGGCAGTGACGAGCTGTGCGCTTAGCAGACCTGTGCAGGCTAATGTGGCAAGCTTTTTTAAGGCGTTCTGTTTTATCATTTCTGTTTTTCTTTTATTTGTAGCGGTCAATAACCACATTTATCAATGGTATGTTCCTGAACATTTACCAATCCCTTAATGTGACATCTTCGCCACAACCATCACTCAATGGAAGCATCCTGGAAAACCTCCGAACACATGCTGACGTTGGCTAGTTCGAGGGAGCTAACAAGAAAAATTGTGTTACAAAATGGTAAAAGTTTCGTTATTAGTGAGAACTAATGGGAATCTGCTTTTAAAAGTAGCTCTTATCGGTGCGTCGGTCCTAGCGGAATTGAGGGATTCCCGCGTTTCGATGCTGAAAGTAAAAGCGGCGCGATAAAAGCGTCCTCGATCTCGGGCTTGCAAATGCCAGCAGCCGCGATGCCCAAAAACTCGATGAGTATTTCACTTCAGTTCGCGAACTCGAACAGCGAATTGAGCGTGCCGAGAACGACAAGTTTGAACAAGGCGTCAGCGACCTCCTCGCTCTCCAAATCCGAGAACAGTCCACCTTTTCCGGACGAAAGCTCGAAGTCGAAGCCCGCTACAACTACTTCAAGGCACTCGCAGACTATCAGGCCGCGATCGCAGCAGACGCTCCGCCGGCGAACAAGTAACCGACGGCGTCGCATATTCGTTGCCAAACGTTCGTCGAACGAACATGCCGCCAATGAATCATTTCTCGAGCCCGTTGACGATCATCGTAGTGATCAGTTTTCTTTTCCTGTGCAGCCTGCCAAGTCTCAACGCCGACTGTCCCGACGATCTCAGTAAAGTTCGAGGCCGTATCCAGTTCGTGACCAGTTTTCCCGACTACCGGGTCAAAATCGTAAAATCATTCGCCGACGTTCACGTGAAGTGCGTTAGCAGTTTCCCGAACGCCGCCGGGAAATGGCAAATCGTAGAAAGTTTCCCCGATTTCAAAATACAGATTGTAGACAGCTTTCCTGATTTTAAGGTCAAGTATGTCGAAAGCTTCCCCGGAGTTCGTTAACTATTTGAAATGGATCGCAGCAACAGGCCTTGGGCTAGCTCTCGCAGTGTCCGTTCACGCGGCGGATTCGCTCGAGACCTTCGAAGGCTGCACCCTTGTCGAAAACGACTGGTCAGATGGCGATTCGTTTGAGGTGGAGATGCCGGAGGGAAGTAAAAAGGTCTTCCGGCTTTATTACGTTGATTGCATAGAAACGGGGATTTCCACTACGTCTGACAAGCGAAGGCTGCGCGAACAATCCCGCTATTTTGGGCTGAACGATTTTCGGAAGGCACATGATTTTGGCCTCAAGGCAAAAACTTTTACCAATGAGCAACTGAGCAAGCCCTTTACGATCCACACCTCTTTTGCTGACGCACGCGGACGATCAGGAAAGCCCAGATATTATTGCTTTATCACCACCTCAGAGGGAAAAGATCTCGCTCAGCTTCTTGTAACGACGGGATATGCGCGAGCCTTCGGTGTCGGAAGAGAAATGCCCGATGGCAGACCCCGTGACGAACAGGACGCGCTATTGTCAGACATCGAACTGGCTGCCGCGATCCGAAAAAAGGGCGCGTGGAGCATTAGCAATCCTGAAGCCATCGTCGAAATGCGAAAGGAAGAGCGCGATGAAATGCGAGGCCTTGAAGCAATCGACGACGCGCTCGCTATCAAACCTCCCGAGACGCCCATTGACCTCAACACCGCCTCCCTCGAAGAACTCGTCAGCACCGGCCTCCGCGAATCACTCGCCGATGCGGCGATTAGGATGCGCCCCTTCAAAACGGTCGCAGAGATCGAGAATGTTCGGGGGATTGGTCCTGTCACGCTGAAAAAAGTGAGCCCCTACCTGAAGGTCGCGCTTCCCGCCTCTTCCTCCGAATAGGACACACGAATTCGCCTTTGCGTCGCTTGATTAATTGCCTATCCCACGTTCCATTAGCCCCTATGGATCGTGAATCGAATTTATCCCGTTTTTTCCAATCAGATGGCCGCACCGTCATCCTCCCAATCGACCACGGAACGGCGATTCCTGTGCCGGGACTCGAGGACCCAATCGGGTTGATCGAAGCACTTAACCCTATTGTCGATGGCTACGTCGTAAACCTTGGAATCGCTCTCGCTGCGGCAGATGCGCTCGAAGGAAAAGGCATCTGCCTGAGAACCGATTGCTACAAGCCCGTTTACGGCGACAACATGGACGAAGGCAGCTACCGCCTCTATGGCGCAGATGAAGCTCTCTCCGTTGGCGCGCACGGAATGATGAACATGCTCTACACGCATCACGCCAACGAAGTCGGTATCACTCGCGAAGTCGCCGAGCTGGTCGGGGAAAGCCTCGACACCGACATTCCGGTCATTCTCGAAGCCCTTCCTTTCAGCATCGGTCGTGCCGACGATTACACCGTTGAGAACATTGGCTTCACCGTTCGCGCCGGAGCAGAACTCGGTGCCGACGTCGTCAAAACCGCTTTCCCCACCGGAGCCAGCGCTGACGATTTTAAAGCCATCGTCGATGCCTGCCCCGTTCCCGTGATCATTCTCGGTGGCTGCACGATGGGAGACGACGAAGCCCTTCTCACCATGGTGAAAAAAGCAATCGACGGAGGAGCCTCTGGAATCGCCGTGGGACGTAACGTCTGGCAGCATGCCGAGCCTGCCAAAATCGCCGCTGCGCTCAACGCCATCGTGCACGACGAAGCGTCCGTCGAATCAGCACTGAAGCTTACCTAATTCTCCTGACACCCCACTTATTCAGATGATTGTCCCCAGTCTCCAATTTGCAGCTCGCACCTTTGCCTCTGCTGACAAACGGCATCTTGCCAAGTTCATGTGGAACTTTGGATACAAGGGCGTGCGCTCGGTGAACCTTTTCAAAAAGCGCCTCAAAGAGGGAATCCACTTCCCCCCTTTCATCTACATCTCCGTCCTCAACAGCTGCAATCTCCGCTGTCAGGGATGCTGGGTCGACGTCGACAAACCACAGGTCAAAATTGATCTCGACGATCTCAACAATATCGTGAATGACGCCAAGGCTCACGGGAATTCCTTCTTCGGGATTCTCGGAGGCGAACCGCTCTTGCACCCCGAGCTCTTCGATTTCTTCGCCGAGCATCCCGATTGTTTTTTCCAGCTTTTCACCAACGGCCAGATGATCACCGACAAGAAAGCGAAGCAACTTCGCCAACTTGGAAACGTGACCCCATTGATCTCAATCGAAGGCACCGAGATGGTCGCCAACGAACGACGCGGCGGAAAAGACGTCCTCAACCGCACTCTGCGAGGACTCGACAACTGCCTCAACAACAAGCTCCTCACTGGAGTCGCAACGAGCCTCTGCCAAACGAACATCGACGATCTTCTCACCGAGGAATGGCTGCGCAAGCTGATCGATCGGGGCGTTCACTACGCCTGGTATCACACCTACCGTCCTGTCGGTCCACAGATTCACGACGAGCTTGCCCTCACTCCCGAGCAAGCCCTCAAGGTTCGCGAATTTGTCGTTAACATGCGGGTCAAACTCCCCATCGGGATCATCGATGCCTATTACGACGGCGAAGGGAAAGCGCTTTGCCCGATGGCGAATGGCATTTCTCATCACATCTCCCCCACCGGAGCCGTCGAGCCGTGCCCCATCATTCAGTTCGCGACCGAGAACGTCAAAGACGGTGGAATCTACGACACGCTCACGAAGTCAGCTTTCATGAAGGATTTTCGTGAGACCGCCGCGAAAAACACCCGTGGGTGCATCGTTCTCGAACGTCCCGATTTGGTCAAAGACCTCGCCGAAAAACACGGAGCCAAAGATACGACGCTTCGCCAAACCGCGATCAAAGAACTCGAAGGCATGACCGCGAGAAACAGCCAGTGGCTCCCCACCGGCGAAGAGATTCCTGAAAAGCATCCCGTCTATCGCTGGGCAAAACGCTATTGGTTCAACGACTTCGGTGTCTACGACGAGATGGAGAAAAAGGCAGCGGAAGAAAAGGCAGAGAGTGCCAAGTAGATAGGGTGATTTTTCCACCATCGTCCGTGCAGCCCATCAGCCATAAGGTATGGTCCTGACATTTGAGGACAAAAGTGGTAAAACACGCCGCATGAACTTCGAAACCGAAGGCTATACCTTGTTCTCGTCAGTACTTGACGAGAGCACTCTCGAAGTGCTCCGCCAAGAGTTCAGGCGCCTCAATTCGCAAAGCACTGCAGGCATCCGCAACGTCATCGCCCAGTCTCCGGCAATCGCTGCTCTCGCAAGTTTAGAATGCATCACCGACCTTTTGCTTGGGCCCGAACGCCAACCGGTGAGAAGTCTCCTTTTCGACAAAACGCCTCAAGCCAATTGGCCCGTTGCCTGGCATCAAGATCGAACCATCACCACCAAAGAACGACACGAAGTCGAAGGCTACAGCCCCTGGAGCAGAAAGGCAGGAATCGACCACGTCGAGCCACCCGCTGAACTGCTCGAGCAAATGGTCACCTTACGAATCCATCTCGATGACACCGGAGAAGATAATGGTCCCCTCTCCGTCATCCCGGGCTCGCATCGCAAAGGCAAGATCCCACCGGATCAAATCCCAGAAATCGCGGAACGAGGCACGTCGTCCCTCACCTGCAACGCCGGCGACGTGCTGATGATGCGCCCCCTTCTCCTCCATTCGTCCCGACGAGCACAAGAGCCAAGTCACCGGCGAATCATCCATCTCGAGTTTGCTGAACTAGCAATTCTCGATAGACAGCTGAACTGGGCTGAATCGTAATTAACAGACCAACCTAACGGAGTCTCCGCCACGTCTCTCGGAAATAGACGCCTACGTGCCCATCACTCTCCGAGTGATGATTCAGGAGCCACGCTCATGCATGGGGTCAGGACGGGCATCGAATCACAGCGGAGATCGCGGAGCGGAATCTCAATCCGAAGGCGCTGGCGGCGGTTCATGAAATCATTGGTGACGAATCGCTCGCAGAAATTTCGACCTGGCCCGACGACATCCGCTCGGATGGAACCTGGGACTTTGCCACGCCCTGGCATTATATTTCGATCGATGACGACGAAACCTGGGAGGATTTCGAACGGGAGTCCTAGGACAAAGGAGATGTTCTCGCTATTCTTGAGAAGCTCGATCAGTTCCTGCGCGACCCCGACGCCGAAACACTCACGGTTAAGGGCCCCGTCAAAAAGGGCAGTTCAAAACTCACCCCCACTCTCCAGAAGACGATTGGAAAGCGGGAAGCGCTCGCCTTCTACGTCCATTTTGCAGGAGACATTCACCAACCTCTCCACGTCGGGCGACGCGATGATCAGGGCGGTAATAAGATTCAGGTCGAATGGTTTAGCGAGGAGCATTCCCTGCACAAAGTCTGGGATGAGAAGCTCATCGAATCGCTCAATCTGAGCTACACGGAGCTCTCAACCTTTCTCAATCGCCCCACGGGTGACAAAGAGGAGATCCTGAGCCATTCATCTTATCTGGACTGGGCTAAGGAATCCAGAGCGGTTCGCGAGCGAGTTTACGACTTCGGGGCTCAGCGGAGTAACTACTTCATCAACGTCGTCGAGCCTCCTACTCTGAGCTATGACTACCGCCACCAAACGCTTCCTATCGTCCGGGCTCAGTTGAGAAATGGTGGACTTCGGCTGGCCGCGAAGCTGAATGAGATTTTGAGTGGGGAGTAGATTGCTTTAGCTATCGTGCGTTTGCTGATGATGCAGTCGGGTGAGGTGAATTGCCTGAACCGAACGGAAACCATATCACGGGTAGAAGGTCGTCGGAGATTCGTGCGCCGGACCGAGGCCAAGGACACTCGGCTACAGAAGACGCGGAACTGGAAGCGGCGGTGATGCCTACTATCTAAATTTATTTACTCCGCAATCAGCTTCCGCAGCACTGCTTTGATGGGTTCTTCCATGCCTTCGGCGACCCAGCACCAATCTTTGAGATTGTGATCCTTCTCTTTCCAATGCTCTTCGAGCGGAATGTAGCCGGGAGCGGATTCGCCGTAGCCGGGTGTCATCACCAATCGCTCAGGAGCAATGCTTTGAGCGTATTTTTGATACTCGACGTAGATCTCACCGGGAAGCAAAACCACTTGAGCTTCACCACCGTTAACCACGAGGGACGGCACATCGATGATACTCCCCTTCCTTTCAATTCGATCCAACCAGCTCAATCCCAGCGAAGCCAGCAAATGATTTCGAACATCAGTGGTCTCCCTGACTTCCTTCTCTAACTCGGCTTTGTTGAAACCTTTAGACGTCCGCGGTTTGATCTCGAGTTTCTCGTTTCGAAATGAGAGCGAACTCAGAGTCGATTTTGTTGCACTCGCAGAAGCGGCCACCATTCCCTGATAAAGTCGATCAGCCAACACCTCGCGATTCTCTTCCGACCCTGTGTTGTATTTTCCGGCGGTCGTATTGCCGCTGCAGCCACTCGCATAAATCTGAAAGGTATTCGGCGTTTCCGCCTGACGTTTCGATCGCGCCAGCCCCGGAAAATCCGAGTCCGTCTTCCGTGTCCCGTAGTAGCTCATCGGGTGAACCGAATAAACGCTGTAAACCGCCAACTCATGATCACCGTTCCAAAAACCCAATGATTTCAAATAGGGATCGATCTCACCTTCAGGAGCGCGTTGGGCGGCGAGGATTTTACAGGCACTTCCCCGGTTGAATTGCGGAGTTCCCTCTGCCGACAAATACCTGCGGTTCGACGCAAGTTTCTCGACTTTGCCCTTTCCGTAGGTGACATGGGTAACAGGAACCGCATTGGCGATCGAATCCTCAAGGGCCTTAACCACTCGACCTAGCGCCTCATCGTGAAATTGGGGATCGATCACCTGATGCTCCGACCCGAGCGAACGCAGGATCCTCTCGGCTCCCAAATCACCGAGCGGCGTGTCGTGTTGATGAATCGCCGACACCAAAACTCTCTCACGAGTCGTGCCGGCTGCCTCTGCCAACCGATCCCGCCACAGATCGTAGGTTTCATTCCGTATCTCGGACCAATCGACTGCGCAGATGACGATCGGTTTGTCTTCCGGGATTTGCAGAAGCAGGCCTCTCGCTTCCAACCGTGTTTCGATTCCCGTCGACGTCTTAAACTGCCCTGTGAAAAGCATGTGACCAACGGGCGGTGTCACATCCGCCTGAAATGCCGAAAGTTTAAATTCAGCAGTGCCCGCCTTTCCACACCCCGAGCCGAACAAGCAGCAGGCGATCGCAAAACAAGACAAGTTCCTCATACAGAAAAGCTCACCGTATATTCCCTTTCTTTGCAACTGTTGAATCGACCACGCCCACCCAGACTAGCGGAAATGAGATTCTTGCATTCAAGCCTCCAACTTGCCTGAATACCCATTTGAATCTAGAGTCCGACGCACTTATTGCACTTCATGCTTCCCTGGTTCACCAACGGTCAATTCCCCCTCTACCTCGCGCCAATGGCGGGAGTAACCGACCTCGTGTTCCGACGAATCTGCAAAGAACTCGGCGCCGATGTCATGGTAACTGAATTTGTTTCGGCCGAGGGCATCATCCAGGCGGACGACAGAACACGCGTCTACACAGAATTTGATGAAGAACAGCGCCCCGTCGGGGTCCAACTCTTCGGGGCAGACGGCGAACGCATGGCTGAGGCTGCCCGGAAAATCATCGACTGGAAACAGCCTGATTTCATCGACATCAACTTTGGATGCCCCGTGAAGAAAGTCGTTTCACGGAATGGGGGCTCCTCTTTGCTCAAAGATTGCCCCGTTCTCGCTGACGTTGCCTCAAAAATTGCAAAAGGCGTCGGCGATCAAGTCCCCGTCACCGCAAAAATCAGAACGGGCTGGGATCAGGAAATGATTAACGCGCCGGAAGTTTGTAAAATTTTGGAGGACTGCGGAATGCAGGCCATCGCGATTCACGGCCGGACCCGCGCGCAGGGTTACACCGGCGAAGCTGACTGGGAAATTATCGATGAATGCTCGCGGACCGTTTCAATTCCCATTGTCGGTAATGGCGATATCGCTGCGGGCGAAGACGTTGAGCGCCGGCGCAACTCAACAGGCGTCAGTGGTGTTATGATCGGCCGGGCTGCGATGCAATACCCGTGGGTTTTCCGCGATGCGAAGCACTACCTTGAGACCGGCGAACATCCCGATTCCCTTCCGATCGAGGAACGCTGGACCTTAATTCATCGCCACGCAAAAATGCTGCTCGAATGGGGTAAATTCCCGACTGAGCGTCACGCGATGCAATCACTCCGATCAAGACTTATGGCCTATTCGAAGGGGCTTCCACAAGGAAAGCAGCTGCGAAACCAATTCGCAACCGTCTCAAGTATTGATGAACTCGACGGGATCGCTGAAGCTTATCTCAACGACTATCGAGCGGACTCCCGCGCGACTTCCATCCCCGTCTCAACTTGAGAGTATTGGAGTTTCTGAAATCCCCGGTGATTTTCAAGGATCGCTTCCGAGTCAAACAGGCAAAGCCCCTCCAGGGTTGAGGCATCAGCGTCCAGTTGAGCCAGGTCCGCCAACATTCTTGCGGCGCGCGTTTTCCTTGCTCGACCCTGCCGCCGCAGCTTTGACAGCGAGCGATACAACTCAGGTAACTTCAGGCAGACAATCGCCGCAAGGATAGTTAAGGCGAGGCAGAAAAAGCCGAGATAGATCGCAGAAACAGTAGACATCAGTAGAAAAAGTCAGATATTTTATAATATTAACAAATTTTTATAACTTTTAAACAAAATAATTTAATTTATTAAAAATTATTTGCGTATTATCTCATCCTTTTTAGCCACTTGCCCTTTTCACGGGTTGAGATTGCTGACTCAATCGATTAGTCTGAGTCTGAATTTTTCTTTGATTACAGGCAATGTTAGCTGTCATATCCCCTGCAAAAACACTCGATTACGAGAGCACGCTTCCGTCTCTCAGGCCAACTCAGCCGCGACTCCTTGACCAGTCGGAAGACTTAATCAAGGTTCTGCGAAAGCTCTCCTCTTCAGATCTTCAATCATTGATGGGGATCAGTGAGAAACTGGGAGACCTCAATGCTGAACGAAATCAATCGTGGTCCGTTCCCTTCACCAGCGACAACGCCCGCCCTGCCCTCTTTGCTTTCAAAGGCGATGTCTACACGGGATTTTCTCTCGATGAGTATGCCTCATCCGATCTTTCCTACGCGCAGAAACACCTTCGTATTCTCTCAGGTCTCTACGGGGTTCTCAGGCCTCTTGATCTCATGCAGCCCTATCGACTCGAGATGGGAACGGCGCTGAAGACATCTGCCGGCAAGAGCCTCTATGAGTTCTGGGGTGATGGTGTCACGAAGGAGTTAAACTCAGCGTTTAAAGCATCTGGATCAAACACTCTGGTGAACCTCGCTTCCAAAGAATACTTCTCATCTGTCACACCGTCCGATCTCAAAGGGGATGTAATCACTCCTAATTTTAAGGACCTCAAGAACGGGAGCTACAAAATAATCAGCTTTTATGCCAAGAAGGCACGCGGGATGATGTGCGACTATTTGATCAGGAATCAGATCGACGATCCAGAAGGGCTCAAAGGATTTGACCGCGAAGGCTACTCGTTTAATCCCGGCTTGAGTCAGGGTAACGACTGGATGTTCACCCGAGACGTGGTTCCTTCTCCCTGACACTTTTTATGCGAGGCGCGCGCAACAGATTCTTATTCCCGGCAGTGACTCTCCTCATAGCTTGTGCCACCGGCTTGTCGCTTAGAGCACAGAACGAGTCGAGCGAAAAAGACGTAGAGCCCCCCCAGCCTTCAACCACAGAAGTCTCCGAAGCGACGCCACAGGGAAAGCCACTCAAGCTGGATATTTCACGACGTTTTCTAAAGAACTTCCTCACTGACGAGGTCGCTCTAATCCCCTATCAGGATAAAGACGGTGCGACGAAGGAGCTTCAGGGCACTTTCATGATCGGCGCGGTCAAGTCTTCTCACGCCGTCTTTTGGGACCCTGTCTCATGCCGGATGTTGGGAGCTCTCAACCTAAAAAATACCGCAGAACCTGCTAAGTCTTCTGAAGGCGATGAAGAAGCCCCGTCGCCCTACACGCTCCTCGCAGCGGGGTCACATCCGCTCAGCGGATCGAAAGGTGCCTTTGAGTCACCCAAATACTTTGGCTTTCGCCTCGTCAGTGGCCGACCCGAGTTTCTCTATACTTTTGGAGGGCTTCAAATCGAAGAGCAAATCGGGCTGGAAGACGAAGGTCTTATTCTCAAGGTGCGCTACGTAGTCAAGGGCTCAAAGTCAGGTTTTACGCTCAGCTTTCCAGCAGAATGGAAGGCGCGATGTGAAGCGTCTGTGGGCGAGTGGAAAGAGAACCAGCTCGCCGTTCCCGGTGATGCAGCTGAGGCACTTGTCCTCACTTTCCTTCTCGATAAGCGGGAATCGTCCCAAACCGTGGAAAACTAGAAACGCCGCCACGACCATGAGATCCCCCCGTTTCCTGATTCTTTCTTTATTCATCGGATCACTCCTGACGTTCACGCAACCTTCGCCATTGCTGGGGCAGGATGAACCTGCCGTGGATACCAATCCTCCAACGAGCCGTGAGAGGTCTTTTGTTCAGATACGCGAGCAGGAGATCAAACCAACGGTTCGAGCGATTGCGCCGATGGACGATAATAATGTCTTCTTCCTGAATCGCAGAGGGCAGATTGGTGCCGCAAAATTTTCGCCCGGTCTAAGTCAAATCGGATGGGAACTCTATTCTCACGTGAAGCTGAATGCGCTCACAGCTCTCACGATCGGTCCGAATTACTCAATCATCACCGCATCGCCAACGGAGCTCACTCAGGGGTTCGACACTGATGCAGATGGCACGCTCGATTTTTTCCAGGCCATCGTATCGGATTGGCCGGGCCGTTCCGAAGGGGTCACGATTACGGCAGGCCCTGTGACGCAACCCAACGGCAAGGTGCTGTTTGCTCTCTCCCCCTGCGCGGCGGAAAAAGAGGCAACACCTCTTGCCAAATTGGTAGCATGGTCTCCACCCGGCGCGGGAGAGGAAGCGAAGCCACTCGAGGTCGTGACGGAAAGCAATCTGACAATCAGTGCTTTCGCGATCAACGACTCGGGGCTGCTCGCCTGCCGACTCTACATGCCTGAATACGAAGACGGCTACTATGTATCGCTCACAGAGCTTCCCACACCGGTCGCTGAAACGGCTGCTGACACTCCACCGCTTCCGATTCCACGCACCCTTCCTTCCTTTCTCATTCCCGCCGAGCTCACGAAAAAAGCCGCTCCCACTCAATTAAGTTTTTTCCGCGAAGGCAAGACGGAGAAGGTGATCGTCACCTGCCCCGACTCGAAACAGCTCATCGAAATCGAACCGACTAAAATAGGCTCGACCTGGGAGGGTTCCATTCTGGTGAGAGCGATCACCGGGAAAGCAGTCATGACGCTCATTGATATGGGTAAGGGCCAGCTCCTCGCGGGAAGTGATGACGGTTTCATTCCCATGGAGTCGTCTAAAGAATCCTTTCGGATTTCCCGCGTCAGCCTTGCTGAAGACGGGATCGCACTCAACTTCACCGCTCCTGTTGATCGCTTTGCGGCAGTGAAACCGGATAGCTATTCGGTGAGGGCTTTCTCACTTCAAGGCGGAGAGTCTTCATTGGTTGTCCAACCAGTGATCGAATCTGATGGCCGCACCGTGATTTTGAAAACTCCCAACCTCAAGGCACGAACCGTCCTGCGGGTGGTATGCCAGAATGTTCCTTCCGAAGATGGTAAGAAGCTTTTAAGCACTGCCGCTTCTTACACTATCCACGAGCGCTAGCTTACTCGTTGCCATGTCTCTTTTCGAACTCATCGCCATGGTTTTGGCCATTGCCGCGCTATTTGGATACCTCAATGTGCGTTATCTCAAATTGCCCATGACGATCGGGATCATGATCATTAGTATGATCTTTTCGTTGCTGCTGATTGTTCTCGGACAGTTCCTTCCGAGCATCGAAGAAGGCGCTGCAAAGATCATCGGCCAGATCGATTTTGAAGGCGTGCTTCTCGACGTGATGCTGAGTTATCTCCTTTTCGCTGGGGCCCTCCATGTCGATCTATCCGATCTGGCAAAGCATAAGTGGGTCATTGCCCTGATGGCCACCCTCGGAGTGGTCGTCTCAACCGCACTGATTGGATCAGCCACCTATTTTCTGATGCCTCTTTTCGGGATTGAGACCAAGTTTATCTATTGCCTGCTTTTTGGTGCGCTGATCTCCCCTACTGATCCGGTAGCTGTGCTGGGAATTCTGAAGAAGGCGAATGTCGGAAAGAGCCTCGAAACCAAAATTGTGGGCGAGTCTCTTTTTAATGATGGAGTCGGTGTCGTTATCTTTCTGGCCCTTCTTGGGATTGCCAACGGCGGTCACGATGTTTCCGTTGCTTATATTGGTGAAATGTTTCTTGTCGAAGTACTCGGAGGAATTGCCTTCGGCGCGGGGATTGGATTTCTTGCCTATTATCTTCTCAAACGGATCGACAACTATCAGGTCGAAGTTCTTATCACGCTTGCCGTTGTCACAGGTGGATACGCGCTTGCCTCCTATTGGCATTTGTCAGGCCCGCTCGCGATGGTCGTCGCAGGTCTCATGATTGGTAACCACGGGCGACTTCTTGCAATGTCTGATACGACTCGAAAGCACCTCGATTTATTCTGGGAATTGATCGACGAGATTTTTAATGCCCTCCTCTTTGCTCTGATTGGCCTCGAGCTCATTATTGTCGCAAACCAGTTTTCCCTGAACACATTCTTACTCGGATTTGTCATGATCATTCTGGTTCTCCTCGCCAGAGCCATTGCCGTTTCGATTCCGGTAACGATTCTTCGGCCGTTCCGGAAATTTAGCGAAGGGACTGTGAAAATGTTAACCTGGGGCGGCCTGCGAGGCGGCATCTCGATCGCCCTCGCGCTTGCACTTCCCGAAGAGGCTGGAAGGAGTATCTTCCTTAAGATCACCTATATGATCGTGATTTTCTCAATCACCGCTCAAGGCCTCACCGTGGGCAAACTCTATTCGCGAATCAGCAGGCGCAGCCGGATGGAATAGGGCGGGGAGCAGATATCTCCCGCGAAGGATTCAAAAGCCCTCTTACGTGCTGCCGCCAATGGACAGAGAGCTAACTTTTCTGAAAAGCGCCATACACGAAGAACTCCTCGGTTCGACTGGCTTCCCCACTCCATCCGAGGCTCCTTAGCTTTTCCTCGATGGTTTCCGGCTCGTAGAAATACTTAACGATACGGAAGGTCTCACCGCTGTTCAAACTTCGCTTATCGACGCCGGAATCATCGAGCACTTGATGCCCGTGAGCGGTGGCACTCTGCGCTTTGAGACTGTCGACAAAAAACACGCGTCCTCCGGGCTGCAACACTTTCTCCAGCTTTTCCCAGAATGCGTCAAACCGTTCTGCCGGAACATGAGAAAGCCAGAAACCAAAGAAGATAAAATCGTATCTCCCAGTCGGTCGCCACTCGAAAATATCAGCGGTGACAAAGTCGATCTTTGCCTCTGAATTTTTCTCTCGACTCAGATCGATCGTTTCTTCCACTGCATCCATCGCCGTCATCGAGTCAGACCTACCGGCTAGAAATTAGGTCCATTGACCAGTTCCACAGGCAATCTCCAATGTTTTCGAAAACGCGCCCAATGCTGTTAGCGCATTGCGAACCACCTCGCACTCATTATTCCATTTTTGCCTATGATCGTCGCCCCTGTCATACCTCCCCTGCCGCAGAAACCACTCATCATACTCTGCCGCACGGGCCCGATAGTAGGCTGTCTGCTCTTCAATTAGGGATTTGTCTGACATGGAATAAAGTCGGAAAACGAGTGATTCAAGGTGGCGGATAGCCAGGAGCGTTGCTGCGCACATTAGGAAAAAACCGGCACTAGTAAATAGCTTTTCAATACCAGAATAAAAAAGTAAATGCATTAACGAGTCCAATGCGATTGTCAGCCGCGTCAGAAAGCGACAGGAGCCGGGATCCATCAAATAAATGCCGAGACGAGAGAGCGCCTGTTGGAAAGAGAAGCCATGCCCCATGGAGAACTTGCGGCGGATTTATTCCGCAATTCCGTCATGGTCAGGGATTGATAGCAATGAGAGCAACACTCACACTTCCCCTGTTTCACTCGTTAAACATTTCTTATGAATCGACGTCGTTTTTTAAAGACAGGCACGGGCAAAACCGCCTCCGCTTTTATGATCCTTCAGGCAGGCTCTGCTCGAACTTATGCCGCCAATGAAAAGCTTAACATTGCTTCGATTGGTGCAGGCGGTCGGGCCGCCAGTGATATAAGCGAGGTCGCCGGGACCGAGAATATCGTCGCGCTTGCCGATGTCGATTGGCAGCGTGCTGCCCCGATGCTGAAACTGCACGAGAAGGCGAAACCTTTTAAAGACTATCGAGTCATGCTGGAGGAGATGGACACCACAATTGATGCCGTGGTGGTTGCGACTCCGGACCACCATCACTTTCATGCATCCATGACTGCTATCAAACGAGGCAAGCCAGTTTATTGCGAGAAGCCCCTCACCCATTCGGTTTGGGAAGCAAGAGAACTCACGAGAGCGGCCCGCAAAGCAGGGGTTGCTACTCAAATGGGAAACCAGGCGCAAGCAAACGAACCGACTAGAGTTGTGCAGGAATTTGTGATGGATGGTGCGGTCGGGCAAGTTCGAGAGGCCCACATCTGGACCGATCGTCCTTCAAAAGGATTGCACGGAGAATACTGGCCACAAGGCGTCAACCGCCCCGAAGGCTCTCCTGCGACGCCGAAAGAACTGGACTGGGATTTGTGGCTTGGCCCGGCACCCGAGCGCCCCTACCACCCCGCTTATGCTCCGTTCAAATGGCGCGGTTGGTGGGATTTCGGAACCGGCGCGCTGGGTGACATCGCCTGCCACTACTTTGATCCAGTCTTTCGAGCCCTGCACCTTGCCGCACCGACGAGCGTCGAAGCGGCTTCGACTCGTGTGAATGACGAAACGTTTCCGGTCGGCTCGATGATTACCTGGCACTTTCCCGAACGCGGCGACATGGCGCCGGTCAAACTCGTCTGGTATGATGGCGGGCTCCGCCCCACTCGACCTGAATCGATCAAAGATAATGAAACCCTCGGAGCCAACGGACTCATGCTGATCGGCGATGACGGATGCCTCACTTCCGATTGGAATAAGTGGAAGCTGCACCCTGAAAAAAAGGCAATCGAATATGGAGCCCCACCAAAGAAATTAGTCCGTTCCCCCGGGCATCACGCCGAATGGATTCGTGCCTGTAAAGGTGGCGAGAAAGGCGGCTCGAACTTTGACTGGGCTGGCCCCATGACCGAGGCAATTCTGCTCGGCAATGTAGCGCTGCGTCCTCAGCTCCGCGAAAAATTGACGAAAGTAAAACTACTTTGGGATGCCGAGAACCTGGCGTTTTCGAATTGCGAAGAAGCCAATCAGTTCCTCCGCCGGGAATACCGCCCGGGCTGGGACCTGTAACATCCCCTTCCCCGAAGGGCCGACTAACAGGAAGTCGGAACACCGAGAGCGAGTTTCACGGAATGTGGAATCGCCCCTTTAACAAATTCGAGGCACTCGACAGCGCCGGTCGGCTTCCCCGGCAGGGCAATGACGAGCGATTGATCTACCATCGCAGCGAGGGAGCGGGATAGGATCGCATTGGGCGTAATATCAAGAGAACGCCTTCTCATGGTCTCTCCAAACCCGGGAATTTCCACTCTCATGATCCCGCGAATCGCTTCGGGAGTGACATCGCGTCGATCCACACCGGTGCCGCCCGTCGTCAAAACCAACCCACATCCCTGAGCTGAAAAAGCGCGAATCGTCGTTTGAATACGCTCGAGCTCATCGGGCACAACCGCCTCGGCGAGAACCTCCCAGCCATTTTCCTGGCAGGCTTTTCTCACAGCAGGTCCGCCATGGTCTTCGTATTCTCCGGCAGAAGCACGGTCAGACACGGTGATGATACCGACAGGGATAGCCATATCGTCGAAAGTTTTCAGTCGAATCTTGGCTCAGTTCGAAAACTGAACCTGTCCACTGCCACTACTCAAATTAGGCGTTGGAAAAGAACCTCCGGCCTGTGGAGGAACAGGTGCGGTCTGGACTCGTGGAAAAGAAGTCGTCGAAGGAGAGACCGGTGGGCTTGGTGCGCCCGTCGAATACCCCGGCTGAACCGGCGCGGGCGCCGGAGCGCTCGTTGGTGACGGATAGGAACCTCCCGTGGTCGATGAACCATAGCTGCCACTTCCATAAGAGGTCGACGGAGCAACCGGAGCAGGAGCAACGGGTACCGGCGGTGAGTAAGGCGATGAGCTTGGAGCTGAATAGCTACCCAACCTGGAATACGGAGACGCGGGCGCAGACGAAGGGTATGATCCAGTCCTCGCAGTGGTAGAAGGAGCAGCCCCGGCGCCAGCACCGTTCATCGCCAGACCAGGAGGAGGTGCTGAAGTAGGAATCTTAATGTTCTTTCCGGCGTAGATCTTAGTGCTCGTCATCCCATTTGCCGCCATGATGCGGCTCTGGCTGGAATTGTAATGAGTAGCAAGTCCACCCAAAGTGTCCCCTCTTTTGATCGTGTGATCGATCAGCTGCTCTCCTGCACGCAAATCAAATACCGACGCACTAGGAGCACTGGGCGCCGACTGAGGGGCACTTGAAGAATTAGTAGCCGCGTAATCGTTTGCCGAAGAGGAAGAAGAATTTCCTGATGAATTAGGATAATCGGTAGAACTGTCGGGATAAGCCGCCGCCGGAGGAGCCGCGACGGGAGTTTCCGCGACATCTTTGTTCTTATTGCCTACGCAACTGACGGTCCCCAGAGCAAATACAAGTCCGGATGTCAGAGCCAATAATGGATGTTTACAAAGCATCCGCACAAATACCACCGGTTTTGCCTGCCGGAAAGACCGAAGTTTTTAAAAAATCACACCTGAGACTCAAATTTTCATATTTTCCAATCGTTGAATACTTTCAAGATCAGATTATCAAGCATGCGAAAGTATTACCTCTCTAACTTCGGTGAAAACGCACTTCTCGTGAGAGCATCGTTTCACCATCAAAATGGAACCAGGCTTGAAAGTGCATCCCTTCCAGCATCTGTGGAAGCCAGTATTGATCGTCTGCCCACATCTGATCAAATGGGATCGCGTTGATCGGAAACCACTCGGGCCGCGCTTCCCTCGTTTCCCCGGGAGTTCCATCGAACTCGCTACCATGAAAAACGGTGCAGTGGAGTTTTAGCCCGTCAATGAAGTCAAAATGAAGCACGCCTCTTTCTTCCAAATGATGCGGCGTAATGAGCAACTCCTCCTGAACTTCGCGTATTGCCGCCTCCAACGCAGTCTCGCCCGGTTCAAGCTTTCCTCCGGGACCATTGATTTTCCCGGCACCGAGACCGGTTTTCTTGTGAATCAATAGCACCTCTTCCCCGCGAGTAAGGAAAACCAGATTGGCAACCATGTTCGGCTCCCAATCATCAGGAAAGACTCGACCTTCAGTATCACTCATCGTTCATGCTTCATACTCATCCATCCCTTCGCAGGTGCAGACCAGATTTCGATCACCAAAGACATTGTCAATGCGACTGACCGGAGGCCAAAATTTACGTTCCCGAACCCAATCAAGCGGATAAGCAGCGGTCTCGGGAGAATAAGAACGATCCCACGTGGCCGCGAGAAGCGTCTCAGCAGGATGCGGCGCACACTTCAGTGGATTGATCGTTTCATTCCACTCGCCTGATTCGATCGCTTTGACTTCCCCGTAAATACTCCGCATCGCCTCACAAAAGCGATCGAGCTCTTCTTTCGACTCACTCTCAGTCGGTTCAATCATAAGAGTTCCGGGGACAGGCCAAGACATGGTCGGCGCATGGAATCCATAATCAATGAGCCTTTTCGCAATGTCTTCAACATCGACACCGGCACGTTCTTTCAAAGGGCGAACATCAATGATGCACTCATGAGCAACGAGCCCTTTCCTGCCTTGATAAAGCACGGGGTAACAATCACTAATCTTTGCAGCAATGTAATTAGCATTGAGAATCGCAATCTCGCTCGCCTTTCGTAAGCGACTTCCTGTCATCGCAATATACATCCACGAAATCGTCAAGATACTCGCGCTACCAAAAGGAGCTGCACTCACCGGAGCTGCAGTGTTTTCGATCCAATCCCCGTGCCCGGGTAAAAAGGGTGTGAGATGTGACGCGACACCAATCGGCCCCACGCCGGGTCCCCCACCTCCGTGGGGAATACAAAACGTCTTATGGAGATTGAGATGACAGACGTCTGCGCCAATGCTACCCGGAGAACAAAGCCCGACTTGAGCATTCATGTTCGCCCCGTCCATGTAGACCTGCCCGCCGTTCTCGTGAATAAGTGCGCAGATACAATCTACGGTTTCTTCGAACACGCCATGAGTCGAAGGGTAGGTAATCATGAGAGCACCCAGCCTAGCCGCATGCTCCTTTGATTTCGCCGCAATATCCTCCATGTCGATATTCCCCTCTTTATCACAGGCAACCGGCACGACTTCAAACCCTGCCATAACAGCACTTGCTGGATTCGTTCCATGCGCAGACATGGGAATCAGGCAAATTTTACGATCGTTGTCACCCGCCGCCTCATGAAATCGTCGAATCGCGAGAAGGCCTGCATACTCGCCCTGCGATCCCGCGTTGGGCTGAACACTCACCGCATCAAATCCAGTGATCTCGGCGAGCCAATCACAAAGCTCATCAATCATTTTGTGATAACCCGCGACCTGATTCTCAGGCGCAAATGGATGAATCCGCCCGACTTCAGGCCAACTCAAGGGAAGCATCTCCGAAGCAGCGTTCAGCTTCATCGTGCACGAACCCAGCGGAATCATGCTCCAGTTAAGAGCGATGTCTTTCCCTTCGAGCCTCCGGATATAACGAAGCAGCTCCGTCTCGCTTCGGAAGCGGTGAAAAATGGCGTGGGTGAGAAATGGTGAAGCCCGCTTCATCTCGCCCGAAATCCCCTGAGCGTTCGCCTGGTCTAATTCTCCCAAATCGAAAACCGTAAAAAGCTTTTTCCACTCACCGGATTCCACCGAGACCTCATCGAGCGAAAGCCCTACCCGGTATTCCTGATCAATCCGAAGATTCAATCCTGCCTCACCCGCACGAAGAATCACAGCCTCCCGCTCATCTCCGGAGAGGGAAACGGTGAGGGTGTCGAACCAACTATCGTTGAGCACTTCATAGCCCTTTTCTTTCAAAGCATTCGCAACAGCACTGGTCGCTTCGTGAATTTCTCCAGCGATCCGCTTCAGCCCCTCGGGTCCATGATAGACCGCATAAAATCCCGCCATGACCGCCAGCAAGACCTGAGCGGTGCAAATGTTAGAGGTCGCTTTCTCCCGGCGAATGTGCTGCTCACGGGTCTGGAGTGAGAGCCTCAAAGCAGGCCTCCCGTCAGAATCTTTGGACACACCTACGAGTCGTCCCGGCAAGCGGCGCTTCATTGAATCGGCACAAGAGAGAAAGGCAGCGTGAGGTCCACCAAATCCCAAGGGAACGCCAAACCGCTGCGCACTGCCGACTACAATATCAGCCCCCCATTCCCCGGGTGGTTTTAGTAATGTCAGTGAAAGCAGGTCCGCGGCGACGATCACAACGCCCCCGCGTTCGCGGCACCGGATCACGCCGCTCTCATGGATATCAATCCCCCCGCTTTCGCCGGGATACTGAAGCAACATGCCGATGAGCTCGTCACCACGTCCGGCGAAATCAAAGTCATCAACCGCGCCGATCACCAACTCAATGCCGAGAGGGTCAGCGCGAGTCTCAAGGATGGAGATAGTCTGTGGAAAGCACTGGTCACTGACTACAAAAACGGACCCTTTAGGCTGGGCTGCCGCAGCCATCGCAAGCGCTTCGGCAGCAGCGGTTCCCTCATCGAGCAATGAGGCATTGGCCACAGGAAGACTCGTCAGCTCGCAGATGAGCGTTTGAAAATTTAAGAGTGCTTCGAGTCGACCCTGCGAGATCTCTGCCTGATAGGGCGTGTAGGCGGTATACCAACCGGGGTTCTCAAGAATGGTCCGCTGAATCACAGGAGGAGTAATCGTGTCGTAATATCCACGCCCAATCATGGAGGTAGCGACCACGTTCGTCTCCATATAGCTCCGCAACTTGGCGAGCGCGTTGTATTCAGTGAGAGGCTCCGGTAAATCGAGCGCCTTCTCCTCGAGCAATTGTTCCGGAACCACGTCCGCTATAAGCGATTCAATCGATTCGTAACCGAGTGATCCAAGCAAGTCCCCCTCATCAGATGAGAGCACTCCGAGATGACGATCTAAAAAGGGAGAGCCCAAATCACGAAAGAATTTTTTGATACGCAGCCGAATCGAGAAGTCCCTCGATCTCACTGGTATCAGACAATTTAATTTTGACCATCCAGCCGGTCACGTATGGATCGGCATTGATTGGCTCGGGCGCTTCGACGAGGGCCTCGTTTACCTCAACAATCTCACCGCTGACAGGAGAATAAATATCATTGGCAGCCTTGACCGACTCGATCACTGCGATGGAATCCCCTTTCGC
This sequence comes from Verrucomicrobiales bacterium, assembly GCA_028047635.1. Taxonomy (GTDB): domain Bacteria; phylum Verrucomicrobiota; class Verrucomicrobiia; order Verrucomicrobiales; family DEV007; genus Arctic95D-9. Next base: position 6,140 of record JAOFXR010000008.1, on the reverse strand, counting down.
AATCACCTTGCCCACTTCAGGAAGCTCGAGGTAGACGACGTCGCTCAGCTCCGCCTGGGCGTGATCACTAATGCCAATGGGAGCGGCTTCGAAATTTTCCGGATTGACCCACTCATGGGACTCAGCGTAATGGAGATTTTCAGGAACGTTCATTGAATCAGGAAAAGAACATGATTTAAATTTTCAAATAACCACCAAAGTATTAATTCTTACACAAATGGCTTTTTCACGATCTCGGCGGGAAACTCGCGACCACGGATTAAGATTGAGAAATGGTTGCCGACCGCAGCAAAGGAAACCGGCAGATAAGCCATACCAATTCCCACTCCGAGAGTAGGTGAGAGCGAGCCACTGCAGAGCGTTCCAAGAATTGCTCCCGAGGAAGGATCAGACACCTCGTAACCTTGTCGAAGCGGCGGAGCCTTGCCCGACAAGCGCAGTGCCACGAGTCGACTTGGTAAGCCTTTCTCTTTTTGTGCGGCGAGTGCTTCACTTCCGATAAATCCGGCGACCTTCTCTAATTTCACAAAAAAACCAAGCCCGGCTTCGTGCGGCGTATGCGTTTCATCCAAATCCGAACCGTTGAGAGGATACCCTTTCTCCAGCCTCAAGGTATCCCGCGCTCCGAGGCCGCAGGGCGTCGCCCCCGCCTCGATGATTCGGGCAAACCAGTCGTCGATGCGATCCACCGAATCGAAAAGCTCAAATCCATCTTCCCCGGTGTAGCCAGTCCGGCAAAGAATCGTTCCATCAGCAGATTCACTAATCCCATTTCGCTCCGGCAAAGGCAATTCGGGCTCGAGCGACTCCCACAAGGCAATGGCTTCGGGTCCCTGCACCGCAATACCGCCATACACTTCACTGTGATCAGTGAGTGAAATATCCGGAACCAACTGTGAACTGATCCAGGCGACATCCTCTTCAATCTTCGAGGCATTCACGACGAGGAAATAACGATCGTGATCAAGTCGATAGAGAATGAGGTCATCAATCACGCCTCCTTCGTCATTTAACATCAACGTGTATTGCCCTTCATTGTCTGAAAGGGCTGATACATCGTTGGTCAGAAGCCGATTAAGAAAAGACTCTGCTTCCTTTCCTGCAATCTCCAGCTCACCCATGTGAGAAATATCAAAAACACCGACCTCATTCCGAACAGAGTGATGCTCAGCCACAATTCCCGCATACTGAATCGGCATTTCCCAGCCGGCGAAGGGAACAATTCGCGCACCAAGTTCAAGATGTTTGTCGTGCAGCGGAGAGCGAAGCATTCCAGATCTTCGCGTGGGTTGAGGTGAAGTCAATCGGCAGGATCATCACCCCGCAAAACTTGGTATTTGAAATCCCCCAATTCCCCTTCACCTTCCCCAATGATCTACGAAAAGGGAAATCAGATTGTCAATTCGCTGGAACGGCGCGTTGGAAACCTCGCATTTCCTCACCTCTTGCGTTGGATTGCAGGCTTTCAGGTGATGACGTGGGCGCTGGCCTCTTTTTCTCCAGAATTTCTGAATTGGATCGAGTTCAATCAGGAAGCCATTTTTTCCGGTGAGGTCTGGAGAATCTTTAGCTGGGTGCTGGTTCCCCGCACCGAAAATGTTATTTTCGTCATCATCACTGCGCTGTTCATGTTCTTTATCAGCGATTCACTTGAAGGGCATTGGGGCTCATTCAGGGTGACTCTCTACGTCGTTTCCAGCATCGTTCTGATCACTCTTGCGGGCCTCCTCCCCTGGGCTGGAGGCGTCGTTAGCTTTCTAAACATGCTCTTTTATTCGATCGTGTTTCTCGCTTTTGCCTCACTTTTCCCCAATCAGGTCATCCACCTGTTCGGCATCATTCCGATCAAAGCTAAATGGCTCGGTTACGTAAACGCGACCTTCTTGCTCCTCGCCGTCCTGGGTAGCTCCTCGCCTGTGCTCATGGCTATCATCCTTATTGTAGGCATGGCACCCTTTCTCCTCACTTTTGTGCCCAGCTTCATTCATTCGTGGCGCGAGGGCGCTGAGTTAGCCGTTCGTCGCCATCGCTTCGAAGCCGGACAAGTGAGCGAATCGGATGCTTTCCACGAGTGTGAAAGCTGCGGAGCCACTGAGAAGACTCATCCTCAGCGCGAGTTCCGAGTCTCAGCAGAGGGAGAAGAATACTGCGACGACTGCCGCAAAACGGCTTCCTCTTGAACGGAAAAAACCGGAGCTCACTGATCCGCGTATTAGATTTGATAGACCTCCGGTCGACGAGCGATAACGACTTTCATGATCGCGAACACGAGTAATATCGCGAAAATAATTCCGCAGACCAAGTAGATGTAGGTCCAATCCATCGGAGCATCTGTTTCACCCATTAGGATTTCAGAAGCAGGCGAGCTCTCGTTGTGATCGTCGATCATGAGCACCTGCATCTCGTAGCTTGAGTAGGGATTCAGGCCAGCCACCTTCGCTTTGACGAGGCGATCGATGCGCTCAAATTCCACGTTGGTATATGGAATCCAAATATTTTCAGGGAGACGGCGACTTTCGGGATTCGCGTAGAGAGCACGCATTTCGATGACGAAGGTAAAAGGAGCGGTTCCCTTCGGAGCGGTCCAACCAAGCGTGATCGACTTCGAATCCTTCTCGATAATGGTCAAATCTTCAGGACGACGCAGCGCCGGATTCACTTTTCTTTGCACTGCCGGTCGTGCCAGATAACCGAAGGGCGTTTGCAACTCGGCGCGGTCCGCAGCAGACAGTGACTTCTGCCACACTTTCCCCGGCGCGGAAGGAGCAGTCTGAGACTTCGGCTCTGAGCTGGGAATCTGAACGACCTCGGGAGTATCGCTCGCCACGGGAGCGCTCGAACTAACCCCGCTGGACGAACCGCCCGGAGCACCGAAACGGAAGCGTTTAGCGGAAAGCGCGGATTTGCCCCCTCCCGCAGAACTGCTAGATCCACTTCCCGGCAACACATTTCCAAGGAGGCGGATCGGAAACGTTTGCTCCCCCCCAAACACCTTCATCGTTACATCGACACTGCCCTTCTGGGTCGAGCCGGGAAACAGCCCAATTGAAACCGTCACTTCTGAACGCGGGCTCAGCTGGAGTCCCGGATTGTTGAGCATTTGAAACGGCGTCGGAAGATGAAACTCAAGCGGAACCGAAACGCCACCCACATTCCTGATCTGGAACTGCTTCTCTACCGAACTTCCCGCTTCCACTTTCCCGAAATTGAGGACCTCCGCCGAGATCGCGTCAGGTATCTCGACCTCCAGCTTCCCGGGAACGACCGGAGCAATCACCTTTACATATTTGGAATAGCCGTTCTCCATTTGGAACTGAACCATCCCGTCAAATGGAGCGGTATCCGTCTTCGCAAGGCGCACGGTAATTTCCTTTGGCTTCGCCGGGGCAATAAGGTAGCGCTCGAGAATACTGCGCTCCAAACGAGGACTCCCCCGCGCCTTCACCTGAACCGGCTTCTCACCTGGATTAATGAGCGAAACGGTTCCAACACGCTCGCCTGTAGCGGGATCAAGCTCCAGTTGGATCGCCTCTGAAGATAGCGTAAAGGGTTCACCACCACTTCCAAAGAGTTTCGTCGTACCGGCCTTACTTCGAGTCAAACTGAGAAAATAACTCGTCTCTCCCGTCAAATCGGGACGGAACGCCACTTTGATCATTGCCGCCTGCTTACCCGTGAGGCCAAGTTTTCCGGAAACTGGCTCAATCAGATACCAGGGTGGTGTCAGTAAAATTGTCTGCTCGTAAGAACCATCACCGATGTTGATCACCTTGATCTCTCGAACCGCTTCACTGCCTACTGACACTTTCCCAAAGTCTACCGACTCAGGCACCTGAATCGCGGCGGCAGAATTACCATCAGTGCCCCCTTCGAGATCAATATCGTATCGCGTCGCCGAGGAATACCGGCCACCGCGGTAACGAACAGCAAAGGCAAAGGCATCCGCAGAGGCTCCTGTCGTCGGATCGGCATAGTAAGTCACGAGAGCTTTGTTCCGCTCGTTGGGTTTGTTCACCATCGAGACGATTTTCCCGGCCGAAGGGAACGTTCGAATCAAGAACTCCACTGCCGCCCCCGGAGTCTTTGTTTCAGCCTTGATTTCAAAAGTAATTTCAAAGCCTTTCTTTGCAGTGACACGCCCCATCACCGGAGAGGGCACCCCGATCTCATCGGAGGTTTGCGCTTTCGGCGCCTTGGGATCACGGTTAAAAAGCCCACCTTCGCGCTTGAAAATCTGCGCCTCTGCAGGTGCCGTCGCGAAAATGCCACAGACCATCGCAAGAAATACCGTAAAGATAATTCCACTTCTCGAAAAAGTATTGAGGGCACTCTCCATAGTCGGGATCAGCGGTGAAAGTGGAAATGATACACCCGAAACGGGAATTAATCGAGTGGGAAGCCGAGCAATCGACGACGCAGTAAATCGAGGGAAAGGCGGGTCACACGCATCTTAAAGCTCAGCCTGTCGACCGGATTGAAATACCGTTTTGCAAAGGTCTCCTGTCCTTTGCTGGCAATCGCGACGTGCACGGTGCCAACTGGCTTTTCATCGCTTCCTCCTGTCGGACCGGCAATCCCGCTGACCGCAATAGCATGATCTGCGCCGCTGACGCGAAGACAACCTTCCGCCATAGCGATGACCGTTTCATTACTAACGGCGCCGAAGTCTTCGAGAGTCTCCTCAGGAACACCCAATATGTCCCGCTTCGCCTCGTTGGCGTAAGTAACGAAGCCCTGGTGAAAAACCTGACTTGAGCCGGAGGCATTGGTGATCGAACTGGCGATATAGCCACCGGTGCAACTCTCCGCTGTGGAAACCGTTGCTCCTTTGCCGGCGAGAAGCCGCTGGATGACCTCCTCCATCGCCTCCTCCGACTCGACCACAATATCCTCCGCATACTCGGAACGAACAATTGTAGAAGCCGCTTCGATTGCTGCCGATGTCCCGATGAGCCGAAGATCCACCTCACCGAGCCTCGCGCAATAACCCAGCTCAAGATCCGCGATCGGCTGAAGGAGAGGTTCCAGTTTCGATGCGAGCGTTGATTCCCCGACACCATAAATTCGAAAATTGCGCGATTCAGGAGCGGTATCCGTTCCGACCATTTCAGCAAGCTTTGGAAAAACCAACGCTTCAAACATCGGCTTCAGTTCGCGAGGCGGCCCTGGAAGTAAAAACAAATGCGGCGAATCAACTTCAGAATTGGCGGGAACATATAACCCGGGCGCCGTCCCATTGGGGTTTTCCAAAACAACCGCCCCTTCGGGAACCATTGCCTGCCTGTCGTTTGATTTGCTGGGAGTGTATCCGCGGCTGCGAAACATCTCGTTGATCGTCGCAAGAATTGACTCATCAAGGATCAGCTCGAGCCCCAACATTTCTGCGACCACTTCGCGAGTGATATCATCACTGGTTGGCCCGAGGCCTCCTGTAATCAGAATCACGTCCGTTCGAGGAAAACATTCCTGAAGCACCACCCGAATCTCACCCCCGTCAGGGATCGTCGTCTGCCGCTGAATACGAAGACCAAGCTTGAACATTTCCTGGCCAAAATAGCCAGCGTGTGTGTTCACGACCTTTCCGAGCAGTAGCTCCGTGCCGGTGTTGACGACCTCAACGCGCATCACTAAAAATTACGACTCGGAAGTAATTACCGCCTCGATAAAATCGAGTCTAACCCGTGGCGCGTCGGACCAGAGATCTTCGATCGCATAAAGTTCACGCTTTTCCTCGTGAAAGATATGAACGACCACATCGACGTAGTCGATCACCACCCACAAGCTGCTGGCGTCGCCTTCGCCGGAGCGCGGCTTCTCGTCCAGGTCCTTCTCAACCCCACTGCGGATCTCCCGATTAGTCGCCTTTAGGTGCGGGACCGAAGTCGCCGTGCAGACGACAAAGTAATCAGCAATAGATGAAATTCCTCTCAGGCGAGAACGAGATTTTTCGTAAAGACGTTGAAAGGGCAGGCCAGTTTCTCGGCTTATCATTCTCATGGAAATACGGCCGACCTCGCAGAGGACTTAGAGACGATGCAGAAGCTCCAGAAAGAGAGCGGTTATGCGTCGGTTAGGCCGCTCAATACCGAAATGGGATACGATGGCTGGCGTCTCGATCAAGAGCGCCGGAAAGGTCAGAT